>JANXNV010000010.1 GCA_025353925.1 Armatimonadota bacterium | reverse complement strand
TTCCGGGCCACCGCGTCGGGGAAACGGGCCTCGGTCAGATAGTCCTCTTCCGTGAGCGTGTAATCGCCGACGATCCGCCGGGACTCTCGAATACCGACCATCGGCGCGATCGTGCCGATGTAGGAGTTCTCAAAGCCGCCGATATACGTCTTGAAAAACTGGCTGATGCGGCGTATCTTCTGACGGCCGATCGTCTGCGCTTTCGACAGGTCACCGGCATCGGTCGCCGACAGGCCGGAGATGCGCGGGCAGTTAAAAGCCAGCTCGCCGGGGCGGCCCAGCATGGAGAAAAACTGTAAATAGCCCAGATCGTCCTCGGCAAGTACGCCGTCGGCAATGGCCGTGCAGATCAGCGGTCCGAGCGGCGTGTTCTTGGCCTCTCCGGCTCCGATCTCGAAGAGGGGAGGGCGGGCGTAGCAGTTCATGCCCAGCTCATCGGCCAGAAAGACCGCCGCCCGCTCCTGGTCCACCCCGGCCAGAGCAAAGCGCAGGGACATCGGCTGGTTGTGGCCGTCTTCCGGGTCGCCGCTGGCACAGGGAACGCCCGCGCGGAACGCCACATCGGCATCGCCGGTGCAGTCGAGAGTGATTTTCGCGGCGACTCTTTGTCGCCCGGACTTGTTTTCGATGACGATGCCCGAGAGTGCGCCGCCCTCGACAATCGCATCGCTGATATAGGTATGGAAAAGCACGCGCCCGCCCGCCTCCGCCAGCAGGTCATCTAAAACGAGTGCCAGAGTCACCGGATTGAACCAGAGCAGGTCCCCGGAGAGGTCCGTTGGCGGCGGGTCATACTGAGCGGCGCGGCGCAGAATATCGTCGTTGATGCCGTGGGTCAGCGACTCGGTCAAAATCTTGTTCGGCATCATGGGAGTAACCCAGCCCGCTGACTGTGTCCCGCCGAGCTGACCCAGGCCTTCGACTACCAGCACGTCCGCCCCGGCCCGTGCCGCCGCAATCGCCGCGACCACCCCCGCCGTCCCGCCGCCGCAGACGAGGATGTCGCAGGAAGCTGCGAGTGGAAGTTTCTCAAATTCTGATGGCATCAACTAACTCTTTCCATGCATCGCAAACAGTGCCGCCGGGTCCTGACGATAATAATCCCGCAGGACGCCGTAAAGTTCCGGGTGCAGGTGCTGCATCGGGCGCGGCCTCTCAAAGAAACACTCGGTCGAGACGGCAAAAAACTCGGCGGCATTGGTCGCGCCGTACGCATCCAGCAGTGTCGGCTCGCCCTCCTGAGTCTGCTGAACCAACTGAGCATATTCCGCACTCATCACCCGTGCCCAGCGGTCCACCGCGGCGGAGTCTTGCAGGTAGGGGGCACCGTCCGCCGCCCCGTCACGCATATCCAGCTTATGCGAAAACTCATGCAGCACTACATTTCGCCCGTCCCCGAGATTGCGCCCGCCTTGCAGGGCATCCGCCCAGGAAACAATCACCGGGCCGCGCTGAGCCGCCTCCCCGGAAAGCGGCACCAAATCCTCCCGCAGCACGCGCCCCGTTTCCGGACGAGTTGTGGTGACGAGAAATCCCGACGGATAGACGAGAATCGTCTCCACATTCGGGTAGTAATCGGCGTCAAACCCCAGCACCAGCACGGCAGCCTGCGCCGCAATCACTACCTTCATTTCCTCGGTCAGTATGAGGCCCCCGCAGCCTTCCCAGTGTTTCTCGGCGATGAGAACACGCGTAATATCCCGCAGCGCGGCCTGCTGAGAGTTCGGCAGCAGAGAGTAATACGCCACTGCCGACAAGTACGCCTGCCACTCGATGGGAAAAGGCTGTGCTAGAAGTTCGCGGCGATTGCGGTTTTTTTGCCAGGGGAATTGCATTTTTTGTCAACTATGTGCGCGACTGCAAATTGGGTAGGGCAAAACAAGACCCGGCATTAAAATGCCGGTCTACCCGGAGAAAGTCACTCCGTGACTGAGATATTTCTTTCTGAACCTGTAGGGGTGCTGCTTGCTGCGCCCTCTGGACCATGCACAGGACATAACTTCCCGCTCAGGGAACCAATCTCCTTCCGTGTCCGTCTGAAAAGCCGAAGATGATGGTATGATAGGCATGCAATAGGAGTAAGTGGGTCAACTATGTCTGGACGAATCAAGCGCTTCTGGATCCGGGAGCCGTTTTGCGGAGTTTCACACGGGCTGGGAGTGGTGCTGTCGCTTATCGCTCTAGGGGCCTTGCTCGTGCTGGCGCATGGCAAGCTCTGGCATACGCTGACCTTCGCCATCTTCGGCATCAGCCTGGTCGTGCTGTATACAGCGTCGACCCTGTACCATTCGCTCTGGGTCAAGCCGCAGCAAATCACCAAGCTGATGCGATTCGACCATGTGGCAATCTTCCTCCTGATTGCCGGGACCTATGCCCCGGTTTGCCTCGTGAGTCTGCGCGGAGCCTGGGGCTGGAGCTTGTTCGGGGTGGAGTATGGCCTGGCGGTGATTGGGATCGCCTGCAGCCTGATCTGGAAGAACTTCCCGGACTGGGCGCGGATCGGGATTTACATTCTCATGGGCTGGCTAATCATGATTGCCATCGTCCCTGCCCGGCAGGTCCTGGGACCCGCGGGGATCGCCTGGCTCTTCGGCGGCGGGGCGGCCTACTCCATCGGCACCATCGTCTTCGCCACGGACCGTCCGCACCTTTGGCCGGGCAAGTTCAGTGCCCACGACCTCTGGCATATCTTCGTCCTCGCCGGCAGTGCCTGCCACTTCGTCCTGATGGCCTCCGTAATCGCGCCGATGCTGTAGATGTCGAAGCTTTTATGCTGCCGGCATTGTATTCGTGTAAAGCATGAGGCATGGGAATAAGCTCACCCGCCGAACGGTAATCCCGCAGCCGAATGGCGCAACTGTTCTTCCTCACCAGTCCGACACCCGACGCAACAAAAAAGCCACCGGCTTACTGCTGGGGGCCGTTTCGCAATTTCTACACTGCACTATCCGCCCGCAAGTCCAAATACGCCAGTTCCTGGGGGGTTAGCTTCACATCCAGCGCGGCGGCATTCGTCGCGAACTGCTCCTCGGTCTGGCTGGAGATCAGGGCGAAGATGTTCATGGGCTGATTCATCACATACGCCACGGCGATCTGGGGGAGGGTGACGTTCTTGGCCGACGCCAGCTCTTTGGCCCGGTCGAGACGCTGGAAGTTGCTTTCCCGGCAGTAGCAGCGGATGCAAAGTTCGTCGAAATAGGCGTCTTTGGGGAAGGTGTCTAAATTGTCCCGCTGGTAACGACCGGAGAAGAAGCCGCCGGCGAAGGCGGACCAGGGGGTTAGGGCGACGTCGCTGGCCGCGTACCAGTCCCGCGCCGCCGCGCCCGCCGGGCCGCTGATGCTGATGCAGCCATCCCAGGGTTCTTCGTACTGCTCGGCCAGGCTGAAGTTCGGGCTGCTGACGGCGAAGGGGGTCAGGCCATGGGCTAGGGCGTATTCGTTCGCTTCGCGAATGCGGTCGTGGGTCCAGTTCGAGCCGCCATAGGCTCCGATGCGGCCCGCTTTTTTGTGGGCGTCCAAAGCTTCCACGATCGGGCCGACTGGGACCGAAGGATCGTCGCGGTGCAGGACATAGAGGTCGAAATAGTCATGCCCCTGACGCTGCATGGACTCGCGCATGTCCGACTCGATGTCCTCCGGCGTGACCCGGTTATGGCCGTAGGGATGCGCCCCTTTGGCCAGAATGACCACCTGGTCCCGGACACCGCGCTCACGGACCCAGTTCCCCAGGGTGGTTTCGTTGCCCTCGCCGTAGACATGGGCCGTGTCGAAGGTATTGAAGCCGTGAGCCAGGGCCATGTCCAGCAGGGCGAAGGCCTGGTCGGGCTTGCTGGAGTCAAACGCCGTATTGGCGGTGCCCTGGATCAGGCGCGAGATTGGCTTGTCGATGCCAGGGAGTTTCCCATAATGCATATGCGTTTTCCTCTGCGTGTGTGTCAGATTATCGTGAAACGGCCAGCTCGCGCTCCGTTCGGCGCGGGGCCGGGGAAACGCGCTCGACGAAGCGGTGGATGCGGCGCAGCGCTTCCTCGATCTTCTCCAAACTGGTGGCGTAGGAGATGCGGATATGACCTTCGCCGCCCTGACCGAAGGCCGTGCCGGGGACAACCGCCACGTGCTCCTCCATGATCAGCCGGGTAGCGAACTCTTCCGATGTCAGCCCGGTGCGGCGGATGCTGGGGAACGCATAAAACGCCCCGTGCGGCATATGGCAGTCCAAGCCGGCGGCGTTGAGGCCGTCGACGATCAAGCGGCGGCGCTGGTTATACTGGCCGACCATATCCCGGACCGCAGCCTCGCCGCTCCGCAAGGCCTCGATCGCCGCCTTTTGGCTGGTGGTCGGGACACACATGATCGTGTACGCATGAATCTTGTACATGGCATTCAGGATGGGGGCCGGGGCGCAGACATAGCCGACGCGCCAGCCGGTCATGGCATAGGCTTTCGAGAAGCCGTTCAGCAGAATGGTCCGCTCCCAGGCACCCGGCAGCGAAGCGACACTCGTATGGACGCCGTCGTAGGTCAGCCGGTCGTAGATCTCGTCGCTGATAATATACAGGTTGCGGCGGCGGGCGAACTCGACAATTTTCACCAGCTCCTCGCGCGGCATGGTCGCCCCTGTCGGGTTAGAGGGAAACCCCAGCACGATCGCCTTGGTGCGCGACGTGGTCGCCGCTTCGAGCTGGGCGACCGACACCCGGAACTCGTCCTCCATACGCGTCTCGACCCCCACCGGAACGCCGCCCGCCAGCGAAACACAGGGCTTATACGAAACGTAGCACGGCTCGGGGACCAGCACCTCATCGCCGGGGTCGAGAATCGCCCGCATCGCCAGGTCCATGCCCTCGGAAACGCCCACCGTGACCAAAATTTCATCGTCCACCCGGTAGTGCAGCCCGTACAGGTCTTCCAGGTGCTTTGCGATCAGCTTCCGCAGCTCCAAAATGCCGAAGTTGCTGGTGTAGGCGGTCTGCCCGCGCTCCAGGGAATAGATGGCGGCCTCGCGTACGGCCCAGGGCGTCGCAAAGTCCGGCTCGCCCACGGAGAGCGAGATGACATCCTGCATCTGGGCGGCAATATCGAAAAACTTGCGGATGCCCGACGGCGGCAGGTCCCGCGCAATGCGGGAGAGGGTGGGGGGATGGTTAGCTTCGATGCTCATAATAAACTGCCTTGCTCAATTTCTACGGCGTCACGACCAGCCGCTGGTCTTCCTCGGCATCGACAAACAGGTCCTGGTCTTCTTTGTAGCGGCGCAGCAGGAAATGGGTGTCGGTACCGGTGACGCCTTCCAGGGTCGAGAGCTTTTCAGCAATGAAGCGGCCCACTTCGCGCATATGTTCGCCTTCGACCACCACGCGCAGGTCGCTGCCGCCGGAGACGAGCCAGACACTGTGGACTTCCGGGTAGCGATAGATTCGCTCGGCCACGGCATCGAAGCCGACCTCGCGGGCGGGCAGCACTTTGACATCGATAAATGCAAACACTTTCTCGATTCCGGCTTTTTCCCAGTCGATAATGGTTTTGTAGTGCTTGATGATGCCCCGCCGCTCATAGTCGGCGATCGCCGCGCGGACCTCCGCCACGCTGCGCCCGGTCAGGGTCGCGATGGTGTCGGTGGACGTGCGTGCGTCGCGGGCAAGAATGGTGAGGATTTCATCCGGGGACGCGGTGTCGGGTAGGCTCATGGTGGAAATAGTATGGCACGGAGGCGGGGAGAAGTCAAGGGAAAGAGACCTCACCCCGGGGTGAGGTCTCCACTACTTCCCGTTCAGCAGAAACGACAGCTTTGTCCCGTCCGCGTACCATTTGACATGGCCGTCCGCATAGGAAAAGTCCGTGCCGCCCTGATGGCGGCCCGGGAGGGGGATCGACTCGCCTGTGTCGGAAGCATTCTTCAGGCCGGTATTGCTCTCAAACAGCATCACGGTGGAGGCAGGGCTGTCGAGCTTCGCCAAAGACACGCCGGAGAGAGTGCGGTTGTAGGCATAGCTCCATTTTTCGCCTGCCGGGGCAGAGGGGTCCCGAAATATCGCTTCGGACTTGACATACGGATAGATTTCGTCCACCCACTTATCCGCATCCGGCAGCCTCTCATCGTGATCCTGCGTGTATTGCATGATGCCCAATGCAAGCTGCTTCAGATTGGACTCGCTCGTCGCCTGCTGGGCAGTCGTACGCTGCTTGGGAAAGCTTGGATCGTTAAGCATGAGCGTCTTCTCACTTTCGATCCGGATCGCACCGTTTGCGGCTGCGTCGGAACTCGTGGCGACCTTCATGACTAGTGCCGAAGATAAGGGTGTCCCGACTTGATACGCACGCACCAGCACCACACTGGCGTCCAACGGAGAGGCACCCAGCACGCGAAACTTGAAATGGAGCACGTTGTGAAAGTCCATCATCAAAGCGATCAAGGGCTTAACACCTGGTGGTACGCTGCTGATATCCTGTACAAGGGTCTTGCTTTCAGCAAACTTATCGATTTGATCTTTCGGCAGCTGTGCTTGGGTCGCCGTAGACAGCAAGGCGTAGGCCGGATCCACCTGACCGGCCAGGCGGGCGGCGACATACTGACGGACCACGGCGACCGCAGGCGTGTCGGGGACGGCCGCCGGGGCGGCGGAGAGAGCTGGCGCGAGGGTCAGCAGCAGGGCGACGGCGAGAAATCGGTGAGAATGTGACTTCATAGGTGCCTCCAATACGAGAATAGCTACTCTAACGTAATCTCTCTTGAATTCGGTTCGTTATGGGAACAAACTACACTTATTTATTGTTCTTAATAGTAACAGACAGCGAATAAATACAAAGGAAAGAGCAAACAATGCGTATACAATCATCGGTACTGGTGCATCTGGGGTTTGGGAAGTATGTGCGGTCGGATCAGGTCACGGCAGTGGTGCCGATCGAAGAGGACCGGGGCCCGGGGCGGCGGACGTTCGTGCATTTAGAAGGGCGCGTAGACCCGATTGTCGCTTCGCGGGCCGAGGACTCGCTGGTGCGCGATCTGGTGCAGGAGCCGCGCGAGATCACCCAGTCGCGGCAGCAGCAGGAGATTCTGCGCGACTTACTGCAGGACCTGGGCAGCGTAAATGCCACGGTCAAGCGGATCTCCCGCGATGAAGGCGGGCTGGACCTGGAGCTTCTGGAGCGGCGCATCCGGGAAGTGGTGGAGGAGTAGAGAGGGCCTCGGTCTCCACCGGGGCCTGGCGCAATGCCTCTGCGGCCTGCGCGGGGGTATGCCCCCGCGCAAACAGTTCCAGCAGGTGCCGTTCTGGGGCCGTCAGCGATACTAAAGCATGAATGGGCATCGCGGCGGCCCTTTCTGAGAGGGTTACTCTCGACCGGCCGTGCGGCGTTTCGCGGCACACAGGCTGACCCCGCCCATGAGCAGCAGGAAGCCCAGGGAAACGGCTGTGGCCGCTTCCGGCACGGCGACCCCAAAGGTGAAGTTGTCGATGTTGAGCACAAAGTCGCGCGGTTCTTGAATATCGAGACTCGTAATCGGTGTCAGCGATGTCAGGCCGACGAAGTTGAAGTTTGTTCCGCTGCCGGTCGTTCGCGTGAATGTTTCCCCGTTCGACAACGTGAATGTGTCCGTGTTCGGCGAAATGAAATTGTCGCCGAAGTCCAGACCGATCGCCGTCACCGGGGTCGAAAATGTAATCAGCAGATCGCCGATCTCCCCTGGAGTATTCGCCTGTGTATTCTGTGACGAAAAAACGGAATTTCCTGGATAGTGGCTGCCTTTTCCGGCGACGAAAAGCAGTTGGTGGTGGAACAGGGCGGTATTCACCCCGAAGTTGACACCGGCCTGTGTGTATCCCGCCGGCAGTGGATAATTTGTCGAGCCATTGTCCGGGGCAAGTCCCTCGAAATCGAGTGTGGTGGTTCCGGTGGTGTGTGCCAGAAAGGCCGCTCGGCTGCTGTAGAATGTTGATTGGGCCTGAGTGGGCACGGATGCGAGTAGGAAGACCGCAGCAATTGGTAATCCCGTGGTGACAAAAGGCAGTAGGAATTTCATGAGTGTCTCCTTTGCAGTGTCGGAACGTAGCAGTTGTTCCCACGGCCGGGGCTGATCAGACCGATTGCTGATCTTGGCCCCGGCCGTGCGAGTGTCTAATGAACGGCTTTGCGCC
>JANXNV010000036.1 GCA_025353925.1 Armatimonadota bacterium | reverse complement strand
CGTTAGGCGGCAGGGCGAAATGCTTTCTGTGGCACAGGCACTTGGTAGTCAAAAATATGGACACTAAAAATCGCCATTGCTTTTTGGGACTGAAATGGTTTCTGTTTGTATCGGTGTCCTTACTTCTGGCCCAGCCTGCTTCTGCTGTTCCAAAAATTGAAATCCGCGCCCAGCATACAAAGGCCATATCGAAGGGCATTAGCGAAACCCGATTTGTGATTGGTCTCAATGATAGGGCGATGCCTTCATCTCACTCTTCAAGGGCTTCGGTATTGCTTACATTTTTATGGTCAAACGATTTAGGTAAGCCGGAGATTTTCACAAACACTGATCGTAGCCTGATAGCAATCCAGACGATGCCCTATTGGTGGAAAGCAGGCAGGGCGCGTTTTGGCAGGCGTATTTGTTTGCTTGTTTCTACTCCCCATCAGGAAATTAAGGTCATCAAAGATTTTAGTGAGCACTTGAACCATTTGCGCCTTGCGAACGTATCCCGGTGGGACCATTTGGCAGGTCATTATTACCGTCCTGCCTCGACTATCTTTCTGACCGCTCAATCTATGGCAGGACGTAACATTTATGCCAACCAATACGCGGTTGATCCAAAAGAAGGTCTGCCGGAGCATAACAATATCGGCGCAAAAGTGAGTTTAAATGGTAATCTTTCTTTTCTAAGTTTTACCTCACAAGGCTTTTGATACAGACGTTGGAACTAAACGTTAAACAGCCTGCCACCTAACAATGCGCTGTACCTACGCCACCCGCACGCACAGCCAGACGAGTATGCTCAGCAAGCCGGGCGGGTGTCGCAGGTGAGTTTTGCCGTTAGGCCGCTTGCCGTTGTCATAATCCTATGAACGAATTGCCTCATTTCCGCCTCGGCGGCCAAAAACGAAACTTTTTGCTGCTTGAAATCGTTGCTCGCTCTCATCCTGGGTCTTATGACTACTGGGATGGAAACTGGCTTAATACCAAGATTAGCGTTCAGGCAGGCGCGTTCGCCGGATATTATCATGCCACATTGCGAAGCGAGGAGTTTGAGCGATTTCTCAGCGACCTGTGGCTAGTTTACACATCATCAGGAACTAAAAATCCGGTTTATGTAGCAGAGTTTAGCACTGTGGAAGAACAGCTTTCTATTCAGATACGCGGCGACGCACTAGGCAATTTTGTGGCTCAGTGTATTGCGGTAGATGTCACCGGGACTGGCAACCGACTAGAGTTTGAGCTAGGGTTTGACCAGAGTTATGTACCCAAAATGTTGAGTGAGTTAGAGAGCATCACCACTGCATTTCCTGTTCTTGGAAAACCATCGGCCTAACCAGGCACTGCAGCCTATACCTTCCCCAGCCGTCACAAGAGCTTGAAGGCGGATTTGACTAGACGCCGCCGAGAAGAGAGATATGCGGATAGTCCGCATGCCACAGGTGGAGTGCGTAATGATGGGCTATTTCTCAACAGCCGACGAGACATCTCATTCTTTGGTTGAGCAATGGCTGACCGAACAGGGCGAAGTCTCGGCATTGTTCTATTACTCAAGGATGGCGGGGTCTAAAGATTTTGTGTTTTTCCACTCTCTGCCTTCCTTTCTTCACCATCTCCGCAGGCTCCCGCCACAGACGTACATCGAGGTGTTCCGTAAACCGCAGCTGACCCTCCGTGGTTACATAGATGAAGCTTTCATCAAAACGGCACTTGCCAAAATTTCCGGGGACGCGGAGTACCTGATGGCTGGATTGGACCGAGTCACTTCTGGAAAGGTGAGCTGGCTGCGCTTCACGGCAGGTGAAGGCCGTGCCGAACTCGAAGAGGACTTAAGAGACGATTTGGGCGAACGAGTAGCCTTTGGTCTCTATCCTCCGTTAGCCGAGGGAAACCCCGACGTTCTGACGGCAATCGTGCCAGAGGCCGACGGCTCGATTGTAATTGGAGTCTACTAGGCAGAGCCTACTAATCCACTTGTCCCGATCCCCAAAACCCGCATCATCGGATGCGGGTTTTGGTGTCTTGACCGGACGACGCTTATGAATCAGGCACTATTTAGCGGGTGCTGCAGTGGGGGCGTCGGGAGTGGGGGCGTCGGGAGTGGGCGCAACCGGAGGTGCGGGAGCCGGAGGTGCGGGTGTCGACGGCACCGTTATGGGAGAGGGGGCCGTGGGAGCGGCGGGTGTTGGTGCCGGCAGCACGGTCTCCGGCACGGTAATTGGTGCTGCGGGAGCAGGTGCCGGGACGGGCGTGTCGCTGGGGACCGTGGTCGGCGGAACAGCCAGCGGGGGCAGAAGCGGGGCGGGGGGCGGCTGGGCCAGGGCGGCCCGCAGGTTTTTCGCCCAGCCCTGAGCCAGCGGCAGCGGTTGCTTGAAGCCTGCGGCGAGGGCATCCGGTTGGGTCACGGTGACAAACGAGGTCCCGCCCACAGTCATGTTTGCCGTGCCGTCCGGCAGGGCCGTCACCTGGACGGCCTCGGGCAGACTTGCC
>JANXNV010000031.1 GCA_025353925.1 Armatimonadota bacterium | reverse complement strand
CCAGCGGAAAATCGCGTCGATTCTGCGTCCGCTGGAAATCCTCCGGGCCATCCCCGATGAAAGGCCGCGCGATCACGCGCAGGACAGCGTTCGGCGAGATCAGCATCTCCCGGGCCGCCGCGCACATTTCGTAGAGTGTTTCGAGAGGCACAACCGACTCATGCGCCGCGATCTGAAACACGCTGTCCGCCGACGTGTACACAATCGGCTTACCGGTCGCCAGATGCTCCGCCCCGAAGCGTTTCAGCATCTCCGTCCCGGACCCGGCCAAGTTGCCGAGAGTGCCCCGCCCGATCCGCGCTTCGAATTCCGCGATGACGTCCAGTGGGAAGCCATTGGGGTACGTCGGAAACGGCGTTTCCGTCACGACACCCATCAGCTCCCAGTGCCCTGCAACGCTGTCTTTGCCCGCCGAAGCCTCCGCCAGACGGCCCCAGCCGCCGAGAGCTTCAGCGGGCGGCACGCCGAGAATCGGCACGATATTCCCGAGGCCCAGCGTCTGCAAAGTCGGCAGGTTCAGCCCGCCGACCGCCTCCGCGACATGCGGCAGGGTCGCGCTCAAAGGGTCTAATGTGCCGTACAGTGCGGCGTCGGGCATGGCCCCCACCCCGCAGCCGTCCAGAACGATTAAAATTACGCGGCGCATACTTCAGGCCCTCGGATGTGCTTTGTCGTAGGCTTCGCGCAGTCGGGCGACATCCACCCGCGTGTACCGCTGGGTGGTCTGCACGCTGACATGGCCGAGCATCTCCTGGATCGCCCGCAGATCGGCTCCGCCGGACAGCAGATGGGTGGCGAACGAATGCCGCAGGATATGAGGGGAGATGGTTTTGGCGATTTGTGCCTGCCGCGCATAGGTTTTGACCAGTACCAGAAAATGCTGCCGAGTCATCGGCCCGCCCCGGTGCGTCACGAAGAGCGCGGTCGTCGGCGGCTTCTTTTCCAGCAGCTTTGGACGGCTGGATTTGAGATAGGCCGCGAGGCTGTCGCGAATGCCGTCGCCCATTGGCACTTGACGCTCCTTGCCGCCTTTCCCGAAAGGCCGGACCAGACCGGCGCGTGTGTCCACATCGCCTGACTTCAAAGTAACCAGCTCCGAGACCCGCAGGCCACAGCCGTACATCATCTCCAGCATGGCCCGGTCCCGCAGTCCCGTCGGGGTCTCGGTGGTGGGAGCCACAATCAGTCGTTCGATCTCAATCAAGGAAAGGGTATGCGGCAGACGCAGCGGCGGCGGCTTGATTTTGTCCAGCCGGCTTGTCGGGTCATCTTTACGCAGTCCGTCTCGGCACAGAAACTGCATCCACATCTTGATTGAGATCAGCTTCCGGGAAACACTGGCCGGACGCTGCCCGATCCGGCGCAAGTGAGCCAGAAAGTCGTAGACATGGCCCGGTGTGATCGCACTGACAGACGTGACTTGCTGGGCGGAAAGAAATTCGAAGAACTGCGTCAGGTCATACTGATAAGCCGTCAGCGTGTTTTGGGACAGGCCGCGCTCTGCGGACATATTGGAGAGGAAGGCGTCTAAAGATTTGGGGAAGGTAGTCATACGGTTGTTACTGATTTCAAACGAAGCCCGTCAGACCGGATAGGAGCCACGGATTGGAAATCCGAGGCTGGAAAAAGCCCAGCGTCCAGGGGACGCAAGAGTGGTAGATAAGGGCCGTGCGTCGCAGTATGAACGTCGCTTCGACGGTGGGCACTTTCCAGCCTCGGATTTCCAATCCGTGGCTCCTATCTGTGGGACTTCTGTTCGTGCCTCCAATCCCCCTCATTCAATCAGCACCGGCGTGATCCGGTCATCGTGCTCCTGCATTCCCGCTTCCTGCGTCTCGACCGGCGGGGCGGACGAAGCCGGGCGGGCGCGGGTTTCGGCCCAGAAGCGCAGGATGTCTATCTTTTCCTTCATGGTCAATGACAGCGGCACGGACTGCTTGGCGACAGTGAGAATATCTTCGGTCTGGATGTCCCGGTCCAGATTGAATGCATCATACATGGCCGAGATCACGGCCTGCTCGATCTCCGCCCCCGAGTAACCCGGTGTCGCTTTCGCGAGTGCGGGTAGATCGAACTTCGCCGGGTCCCGCTTCCGCTTTTTCAAGTGGATCGTGAAGATCTCTTCCCGCTCCGGTCCATCCGGGAGGTCGACAAAGAAAATCTCATCGAAGCGGCCCTTGCGCAGCAGCTCCGGCGGCAGCGCGGAAACGTCGTTTGCGGTCGCCACGACAAAGCACGGAGCCGTTTTGTCCTGAAGCCAGGCGAGAAACGTTCCAAATACCCGCGCCGTCGTGCCTCCGTCGCTGATTCCTGACGACTGCGTTCCCGAAAAGCCCTTCTCCAGCTCATCGATCCAGACGATATTCGGGGCCGTGCTTTCCGCCACCCGAATGGCTTTTCGGATATTCTCTTCGCTCTGCCCGACAATGCCCCCAAAAATCTTGCCGACATCCATCCGCAGAAGCGGCAGTTTCCAGAGCGACGCGATCGCTTTTGCCGAGAGCGAGTTGTGCGTGACTGTGAAATCGCCGAGTAGAAAAAGGCCGTCGCCCTCGACCTCGAACCCGTAATAGTCGTCCACCCCGACCGGTGACACAGTGATGCCAACATTGAGAACATTCTTGCGCTGACGACGAGGGCTGCACTTTTTATGCGCGACACGAACTGGAATTTGATCGGTATCTCCTGAGATTGACACACGGAAGTGGTGTCCGCTGCGCTTCAGGCCCAGGTAAGAACAAGACTTCTCGCAGGGCATAAGATAGGCGGCGAGACCGAGCGACCGTGCCAGAAATACAATATCCTGGGCCAATTTCTGATTCTTTTGGATAAGATCATAGGTATTGCCGTTCTGGTGCCCATCCGTGTCGATGATCCCGGCCAGCACCTGCAAACGAATTTCCCGGCTATTTGTTTTGTAAAGATGCGGGATATGTTTGTTCCCGGCGACATCGAGCTGCCGCAGTAGGCAAGTCAATGGATTTGGCGCACTGCCGAGCTGACCCGCTGATAGGCAGTAATGCGTCGCTCTGCCCTTCGTGATGCTGCTGCGAACACGCACCCCGTACCGCGCCGCAATAACTTCCAGATACGCTGCAATCTCCGGGTCCATCGTCGTGATATTCGGATGGCAGGAGTCCTCGTCTCCGAGCCACAGGCCGAGGAAGTAGGGATCTAAGGGAACGGATTGCACGGGGAAGTCTACGCCCGTACGCCAGCCCATCGCAGATTGATGGAAGCAGGGGCTGCGCTTTAAATAGTCACATACGGGAATGTTGATGAGGCCATTCGTATCGGCCTCTTTGAATTTCTTGTGTTTGGGGGTGTAGCCACTCACGCGCAGAGACAGGATGTGGTCAGCGTTGACCGTGTAGGAGTCCCCCTTCATCGGCGAGACCCGGTACATTTCGCCTCGTCCCTGCATCGTGGACAGTACCGCACGCGACTGCGAGTCCGGCCCCATCAGCCTGTCACCGACCTCGACATTTTGCACTGTCTTGACCGAACCGTCGTGCATCAAAATCGGGGTGTCCAATGCATGGCACTTACCGCACCCTTGCACGCCTAAAATCAGGATCCCTTTCGGGGACGGCAGGCCGTATTCGCGGGCTTTTTCAGTGAACGCCACGGTGCGTTTGTCCATCCAGTCCTTCAGCAGATTGAGTCCGCCGACATCCCCGAAGGCTTCCGAAGTCCGGTAGTATTCCAGAATGGCGGACTTGCGAATGATCTGCTCTTTCTCCGAAAGAATGACGTCTACATCGAACCGGCGCCGCTCGACCAGGGACTTCGCGAAGACGTTCTCCGCCTCCGTCGCCGTCAGCCCCAGAGCGGCTTTCAGAAGCTGCTCCCGCTGGGCAGTGGTCAGCTCGGTCTGCACCTGGGGGTTCGCCTTGACGCTCTGGATAATGCTGTCCAGCAGCAGCCCTAAATCCTCTTCCGACGGCAGGGCATAATCCACCACGGTGATCTCTTTTTCCAGCTCCGGCGGCAGCTTCAGCAGGGGCGAGAGCAGGACGATGGTTTTATAAGAAGTTTTCAGGGACACCGTCAAATCCCGCAGACGGCGCACCAGGGCCGTATCGTTTAAAAATGGATGAAAGTCTTTCAGCACGAACACAGCCTGATCGCGCGACTCCATGATAAAGTCCAGCGCGGCCAGCGGGTCCCGGGTGGCCTCATCCCGGTTCAGCGGGTTCAGCACCATGCCCTGCGTGACAGTCCACTGGTACATCTTCTTGCCGCGGGCTTTCGCGATTGCCCCAAGGGCCTCCTCAACCCGCTTCTCTTCCCAGGAGACGACATAAATGATCGGGTACCGTGCCCGGATCAGCGTTTCCAGCTCCGTATCGACCGCGCTCTGTGCCATGTGTTTATCCCTACTGTTCTTCCTGCTCAGAAATGCCCGCTGCGGACTGCCACAGTTCCTTGTATTTCTCCTGAACAAACGGCGAGACCACAGCGGCATAATCAGACGGCAGTTTCAGCAGTTTGATCAATTCTTGGACATCTCCCAAATCTTTGATGCGACCCGCCCCCGTCATGCCCGATGCTAACTTCAGCTCGATGAGTGCCGGTAAATTCAGCAGCGTGATACCCTCATGCATTACCCCGGCATGTACAGGATCGGGGAACGCGACGGGCTTTGGCTTACCATCGCCCGGATACTCACCGGTGATTATGAACTCTATTCTCACCCCATTCTCCGTATCCCGCAAATTCTTGCTGTTAGGAAACGGAGGCCGATACCCACTCCCTTCCAGAGCCGCGTGTGCTTTTGCCAGCCCGTCCGGTGTCACCAGCAAGTCTACGTCTTCCGTGAACCGCCGATAGCCATGCAGAAAGAGTGCCATGCCGCCCACCACCGCATAGTCGATGCCGAGGTCTCGGAGGCGGTCCGTGATGCGGCGCAGCGACTTCTGCACCTCACTCTCGTTCTGAAAGAACATTCCACCCTCCCGGAGTGCCCAGGTGTGATTGGCATCGAGACGCTTTTCGTAGTTCGGTACGGTAGATGTGTTTGTTATAATCATTGACGCCCTCAGGAGTCGTATCCTGCTATCTTGGGAGGGGGTGGCCACACCGCGCTCCCAGCGTGGACTCGCGCCTCGAGATAGGCGGCCAGCAGACCTACGGTGAGTAGTTTTTCGGCATCCTCATCTGGAATGGCGATGTCAAACGCCTCTTCACAAGCCATGATCATTTCGGTGAAATTAAGCGATGCGTTTAACTCTTCGAGGAAGCGTGTCTCCAACGAGAGGCTTCCGACGCTTACATCGAATGTATTTGCGACAATGGCCATCACTTTATTGAACACTAGGTTCAAAGTGGGGTACACCGGCCCTCGGCGCAGGCTTTCTTCGCGCGGGCTATTGCCTCATCGAAACGCCCATTTTCCCAATCCTGGGCAATCTGCTGATCCCATTTTTCTTGGCGCATCTCTTCCAGCCGCTCCATGAGCTTGTTCATGTCATGAAAAGAAAGAGAATCAGCTGCCATTGTAATTTCTGTGATGTTCATCGTAATTGAACCAGACAAGACCACCTTCTGCTGTCTGTGTATCTTTTTCGACGCAGGTCGAAACTAGGCGTCTGCGCCACACAGCGTAGAACTTTAGTTCCACGTCTTAGCTTACTTTCGCCATTTTTCGGCTATACTGGCGGTGCTACTTGCACCAACTCACCGGCAATGCCGCCGTCCCATTTATGTTACCACCCGGAACCCTCAAATGCGGATTCGAATTGGCTACGACTTGATTTATAATTTCGCCGCACCGACCCCCCTCGTGCTGCTGCTGAATGTTCATCCCTCCGAATTGCACCGATTAGAGAAGCCGGACGGGCCGCGCACGGAGCCGGAGGTGCCGATCCGCGAATTCGTGGATGGATTCGGAAATATCAGCCACCGATTGGTCGCGCCGCGCGGGCGGATGCGGCTGTTCAGCGAGACGATAGCCGAGGACAGCGGGCTGCTGGAAGTCCCCTCGCCTCAGGTGTTTGAGTTTCCGGTGGAAGAGCTTCCGGATGAGTGCCTGCCGTTCCTGCTGGCTTCCCGCTACTGCGAAGTGGCGGAAATGCTGCCGGTCGCGTGGGACCTGTTCGAGAAAACGCCGCCGGGATGGGCAAGGGTGCAGGCAATTTGCGACTGGGTCTTCCAGAATGTTGAGTTCGGGTACAAATACGCCCGACCCTCTAAAACGGCGCGGGACGTTTTCCAGGAGCGGCGCGGAGTCTGCCGGGACTTCACGCATCTGGCGGTGACGTTCTGCCGCTGCATGAATATTCCGGCACGGTACTGCAACGGCTACTTGGGAGACATCGGAATTCCCACGGACCCGAACCCCATGGATTTCAATGCGTGGATGGAAGTGTATCTGGGCGGACGGTGGCATATGTTCGACCCGCGCCATAACACGCCGCGTATCGGACGGATCCTCATGACACGTGGGCGCGACGCCGTAGACATCGCCATGACCACCGCCTTTGGAATGAATACGCTGGAAAAGTTCACCGTGGTGACGGAGGAAGTGACGCCGCAACGGCTTGAGTCCAAGGAGGCCGCGCGACTAATTCTTTGACGCCGGGGTACTGAAGCGTACCATCTGCATTTTTGGTCCCGTCGATTCCAAGATAGATCGTAACCGTGTTCTTTTTATTGTCTCGGAGCAGAAGGGTCGGCGTTTCCTGAACACCGACCGCATCGGAGAATGCGCTTGCCGCCTTGACTTTATCTGCGCCCGCGCCCGTATCGAACGCTTTCTGAAAGCCCGCTTTATCTAATCCCACCTGCGCCGCATACTCGCTGTAATAGCCCGGCTCCAGATTGTCCTGATGACCGTAAAGCTGGTCGTACATCGGCCAGAACTTGCCCTGCACAGCGGCGATCTCCGAAGCTTTCCCGGCAGGGATGGCCCACTGATGCAGCTGCGGGAAGGGGCGATGAATAAAAAGCAGATTAACTTCGTCTGGGTATTTCTGCAGCAGAGTCTCCAGAAGCGGCCGGACTTTGCCGCACTGCGGGCACTGAAAATCGCCGAACTCGGCGATCGTGTACCGGGCTGCCGCACGGCCCCGGGCCGGAGCCGCCGCATGCGCGACGATCTGTGGCCACTGCCCTGCCAGCTTAACCGTATCCAGCTTCGGAGCGGGCTGCAGCTTTCGCGCGGTCGCATTCGAGCTGCCACTTTCCGGATTGAACTTGGTGATCCACACACCCAGCCCGATCATCATTGCCAGAAAAACCGCCAGCAGGGCAATCTTTTTCCCAGTCCCGTTACTCATGCGCCGGCACTCTCCCGTTTCTGCGGCGTTTTTGTGCTAGCCACTCCGCTGTCACCGTCAGAAATAAAACCGTCATCGTGATCGCCGAAGCCCGGCACCAGGGGCAGTACGCCCCGATCTCGAAATGGGCGATCCACTGCAGGTACCACGAGTACGCTGTCCCGGTGGCGGTCGTCAGCCAGGTCAGGCCGTGCAGACGACGCTGAACCGCCTCATTCTCCCACCCAAGGCGCAGCATGGCGATGCTGAGCAGAAAGATGTAACCAAGAAGGCCTAGCAGTGCGACCGGAACATCGTGCCAAAAGATCAGATCGACATGAGACCATTTGCTTGCCGCTACGATCGCACAGCCGCCGTCCGCGCTGCACGGCACATCCTGACGCGTTTTCTCCGTCCACCAGAGAGTCCCCGCGATTCCCGCCCCAACAAACGAAAGCACCGCCGCAATCACCGTGCAAGTCTGACGGACAGGTTCGCTTTGGTGAATGACGGCGGCGGTGCTTGACATGTCTGACTCTACGGATGCCATCTCTAGTTTGTGAGCGCGGCCGCCGGGGTCCAGAACGCCTCATGCAGCAGAGCCATCTTCGCGGAGCCGTCCAGCGAAGTCACCGCCACAGTTCGATTTCCCGCCCCGGCGGCAGTCGTGATCCGTGCGACCTGAGTGTAAGCCGACGCCCGGCTTGGCGCACTAGGAGCCATATCGAGTGCGGCCAGCCAGTGTCCGGCTTCAGAGGCCGGAACGCCTGGGGCGGACTTGTGTGCTGCCGGACGAACCATCGCCGCCTGAAGGGCATAAGAGCGCAGCAGAGCCGGCCACATCTGGTTAAAGAGAGCCGGGTTTCGGTAGAGGTCCGCGCAGACAATGCGTCCATTGATTGTCGCGACCACTCCAACCACGCGCCCCGGTGTCGCTGACTGCACGCCGACAGTCATCGCCTGTGCATAGGGCTGCACAGCGGCCTGAGCAGCACGGTTCTGGTTCAAGGCGGCGTAAGTGCCGGACTCGGTGGTTGCCCCGAAGTGGTGCGTGGCGACTGCGACCGAGTTCCAGACCGGCTGCTGATCGCCGACTACCTGCATGGCATAGCGCACGGAGGGGATCGCCAGCACGACATTTTTGCGGAACTCTCCTGAAGGGCCATTGGACCGGCCCTGCTCGACGCAAAACGCCGCCACGCTGACCTGAGCACTGCGGGCCGGAACGACGGTATCCGCCGCCGTGCCCCGGTCCTGGCCGCCGCCGGGAACTACTTGCCCATCAGGGATATAGGTCGGCTTCGGGCTGATATTCGTGACCATCAGCAGGTTTGCTCCCCGGTGATTGTCGCCCTGCTCCGCATTGGTCGCCTCGGGTCCGGGGATCGTCACCCCGGCAGGCAGCGGCACAGCCGCTTCGGAATCGGGAGCGCACTGACAGTTGGCTTCCCGCGCCTGTACCAGACCCTTGTCCATGCCCTCCGCGAGCGTCGTAAACTCAGGGGCCGTCGCCTGCGGACAAGACCTGACGCCGCCATCAGCATACACGGGGTAGACCGTCAAGTTGGCGTAGGTCACCGCCGGAGCCAGGTGCAGATGCCCAAAGCCGCTGCTGAGCGCAGCGCTGTTTTGTGCAACCACAAGGGGAAGTGCCGGAGCGGCATGATGCCGACTGCCGACCAAGACTGCCGCCACGGCCACCGCCGTGCCGAAGACGCCGAAGAGACCAACACGAGCGAGAGTGCGGGAAAGCTGGGACATAATCGTTCCTCCTGAAGAACAGACGCGCTGATACACAGATGAAAGACCGAATCGTATGCTTATTATACCGGGCAAACGGCAAAACGCAAGCCCTCTCGAAAACGATTTTTATCACGATTGTTTTGTGGTATAGTGCAGTGAGAATGCAGTAAGATTGCAGTCAATATGACGCTGAAAGGAAAAGAAAGAAAATGCCTCGGTTTACGATGGATTTAAATCCGAAACTTGACAAAGTGCTGACGGAGCTTTCCGACAACAAGGAAGTGCCCAAATCAGAGATCATTCGCCGCGCCGTTGCCTACTATTCCTATCTGGAAGAGGGCCGCGAAGCAGGGAAACGCATCACGATGATAGATGAGAAAAATAAGACAGTCCAGGAAATCCTGCTGCCTTAGCTTAGGAGAAGATTCAGTATGGATGCAGACCACTCGAAAACGGATGAAGATCTTTCGGATTTTACTTTTGCCGGATTGGCCGTGCTTTCACCCCAGACGCCCAGCGAGGTCGTTCAGCGCACCGCGTTCTCGTACAAACCACCGGATGACCCGTTGGAAACGGCCCATAAACATGAGATGGCGAAAAGCCGGGAGCGGTTTCGTCAGATACTGACTCTGCTTATCCTCGGTGTGACGATTCTTATCTCAATCATGATCACAGGGGCCTGCGGCTACATTGCCTTGTTCGACAAGGAAGCGGAGCTGCGAAAAAGTGCGCTGACGGTGCTGGCGGGGATTGTCGGCACCCTGCTCGGCGCAGTTCTGGGGCTGAATGGGGCAAAACTGCTGGGAGTTGATGCTCAGAAAGAAAAAGAGTAGAAGGAAAGAGTGATGAGAAAGAATAAGGAGCCGCTCTGATGGTGATTGTGCTTCGTTTGGCATCGACAGCCGATGTCCCCGCTTTGGAGCGGCTGATCGAGACGTCCGTTCGCGCCCTGAGTGCCGGTTATTATTCCCCGAAGCAAGTCGAAAGTGCCCTGACACATCTGTTTGGGGTAGACACGCAGCTTATCGCCGACGGCACGTACTTTATCGCAGAGAATTCGGAAGGAATAGTCGGGTGCGGCGGGTGGAGCAAGCGGCAGACACTCTTCGGCGGGGATCGGTACAAAACCGTCGCCGACCCGGAGCTGGACCCGGCAGTGGATTCAGCCCGCATCCGAGCATTCTTCGTGCATCCCGACTTTGCCCGTCAGGGAATTGGGCGGCGGCTGATCGAAGCCTGCGAGGCAGCCGCGAAGACAGCTGGTTTCCAGACTTTCACTCTGGTAGCGACTCTGCCCGGACAGCCGCTGTATGCCGCCCTGGGATACACGGTCACGCAGCTCCTCGAAACTCGCCTCAGCGACGGTGCGGTGCTGCCGATGGCACGGATGGAAAAGACGCTGCTATCCCGTCCCGCATCGCCCCAATCCACGCCAGCACCAGTAGCAGCGGGAACTGAACCAGAGTCGAAGTCCGCTCGTACAGGTGATGCAGACGGTCGAATGTGACCAGGTCGCCCTGAGTCCGAGCGGCCTCCATCGCCGGAGTCAGCACGAAGCCGAGCAGCAGGGCCGAACCCAGGAGCAGGCCGGAGACGATCAGGCTGCGGATTACCAGCAGGCGGTTGGCGTAAGGCAGCAGGAGAAAGTTCGCGAGCAGCAGAAGTGCCCCGCAGCCATAACAGGCGTATGTGAAGAGCGCGAGGCTGTCTCCAACCACGTGACCTGCCAGCGTGTTCGCCTGAGCCAGTGTCAGCTCAGGACTCCCGCGCAGGACGGCAAACGCTTTCGGGGCTACCAAGGCCCCAATCGCCAGCAGCCCGCCGAGCCAGACGGAAAGCGCGACCGAGTGCAGCCACCGGGCGAGAATTGGCAGAAACACTTTCATCGCGCAGGCGGGCCATCGCTGGAAAGCCACTCGACCGCTTCGGCCAGCGGGATCGTATGCTGCCAGCTGTCGTACAGATTTTTTAGCTGGATCACGTTCTGCGCCACTTCATCATCTCCCAAAATCAGCGCATACCGGGCATGGGCCTTGTCCGCCGCCCGCATCTGCGCCTTCATGCTGCGGGAGCCGTAGTCCGTCTCGGCGGCAATGCCTGCCGCCCGCAGGTCCGACAGGAGTTTGATGCCGACAGGACGCGCGGATTGGCCCTGAATAATGATGAACGCAGTCGGACAAGGCGGCGGCGGCATCTCTACCGCGAGTGCCTGAAGCGCGATCAGCGCACGCTCCACCCCCAGCCCGAAGCCGATCCCCGGTGTTGGCGGTCCGCCGATCTGCTCCACCAGCTTGTTATAACGCCCGCCGCCGCCCAGCGCATTCTGCGCCCCTAAATCGGGCGACTGGATCTCAAAAGCCGTCTTCGTGTAATAATCGAAGCCGCGCACCAAAAACGGATCCGGCTCGAAGTCCACGCCCGCGTCGGTCAGATAACCGATGAGCGTTTCGTGGTGCAGCCGCTCCTCATCCGTCAAATAGGCCGAGAGGTGCGGGGCCGACGACAGTATTTCCAGCTCACGCGCATTTTTGGTGTCCAGCAGACGCAGGGGATTGGTCTCGAACCGGGCCTGCCCCTCGCCGCTAAACTCCGGCAAGTGGGGCAAGACAAACTCTTTCAGCGCAACCAAGTACGCCGCGCGGGACTCGAGCGAGCCGACGGAATTCAGCTTGAGAGTCAGATTGTGGATCCCGATACGCCGAAAAAACGCCAGTGCCAGCGCAATCACTTCGGCGTCGAGTGCGGGGTCGTCCGCGCCCAACGCCTCGACGCCAAGCTGCTCATGCTGCCGGTAGCGGCCCTTCTGGGCACGCTCATAGCGAAAGTGCGACGCGCAGTAAAAAAGCTTGCTCACACCGCCGGACGCGTACAATGAGTTCTGAACATAGGCCCGCAGAACCGGAGCGGTGCTCTCGGGCCGCAGGGTCAGCGAGTCGCCGCCTTTGGTGACCAGCGTGTACATTTCCTTGGAGACGATATCGGTCGCCTCGCCAATAGAGCGGGTGAACAGCTCAGTCGGCTCAAAGACCGGGGTGCGGATCTCCGAATAGCCGTACAGGTTGGAGACGCCGCGAAAGATGTCTTCCAGGTAGTGGCAGCGGTGGCTGTCCTCCTCCCAGGAAGCGGCTCCTGGGAACAGGTCATGGGTGCCTTTGGCACGTGGATATTTGAGAGGCATGACTCACACACCCTCCAGCTCGGTGAAGCGGCCCATACGTCGGAATTTTTCGTACCGCTGGGCGACCAAGGTCGGGGCGGGAATACCGGTCAGCGGGCGCAGGCTCTGCAGCAGAGCGGCTTTGACGGATTCGGCGGACTCGGCCCAGTCGCGGTGTGCCCCACCCAGGGGTTCCGGGACGATGTCGTCGATAATACACAGCTCCAAAGCCCGCTGGGCCGTCAGGTTCAGCGCGGCGGCGGCATCCGACTTGCGCTCCGGATCACGCCACAAAATCGCAGCGCAGCCTTCCGGGGGTATGACCGAGTAAACCGCATGTTCCAGCATCAGAACCCGGTCCGCCACGGCGATCCCCAAGGCTCCCCCACTGCCGCCTTCGCCGATGATAATGGAAACGATCGGCACCGGCAAAGTCGCCATTTCGAACATGGAGCGGGCAATCGCCTCGGAGATGCCGCGCTCATCGGCGGCAATATCGGCGGCGGCGGCGGCTGTGTCGATCAGGGTGACGACGGGAATACCGAATTTCGCCGCCATCTGCATGATCCGTCCGGCCTTCCGGAAACCCTCAGGACGGGCAGAGCCGAAGTTCCGCTGTTGCCGCTGCTTCAGATCGCGGCCCTTCTGATGCCCGATGACCGCTACCGGCTGGCCGTCAAGCTTTGCCAGACCGGCGACAATCGCGCCGTCGTCGGCAAACATCCGGTCGCCGTGCAGCTCCGTCCAATCCTCGAAGATCGCCCCGACATAGTCCAGTGTATAAGGCCGCTTGACGTGCCGGGCCAGCAGGACCTTGTCCCAGGGAGTGAGATTGGCAAATAACGCGGACAAAAGGGCCGTTCGATGCTCTTCCAGCTCGGCGATCTGCCCCGCCAGATCCGGCTTGTTCTGAGGGTTGTTCCGGTCCTCCACGATCTGGTGCAGCTTGGAAAGGTTTTCGTCGAGTTCCGCAATCGACTTTTCGAAGTCGAGGACATTTAAGCTAGCCATTCAGCCCTCCCGTGTTCACCGAGGCACGACCCGTGAGGAGGCTGAGCAGAGTCGCGAGTGTTTGAGGCAAATCCCGGCGCGGCACAATGGAATCGATCTGCCCGCGCCCGAGCTGCCACTCCGCCGTTTGGTAATCTTCCGGGGGTTTCTGCACCGTCGCCTGGGCGACGACCCGCGCCCCGGCGAAGCCGATCAGTGCTCCCGGCTCCGCCAGATGGATATCGCCGAGCGACGCATACGACGCCAGCACGCCCGCCATGGTCGCATCGGTCATCACGACGATGTACGGCAGCTTCGCTTCGGCGAGACGTGCGGCAGCGGCGGAAGTCTTCGCCATCTGCATCAGCGACAGCAGGCCTTCCTGCATCCGCGCCCCGCCCGACGCCGTAAACAGAACGACCGGCAGCCGACGCGCGATTCCCTCTTCCATGGCCCGGGCCACTTTTTCGCCCGCAACCGACCCCATGGAGCCGCCCATGAACCGGAAATCCGACACTCCGAGCACCAGCGGCAGGCCGCTGACCGCCGCCGTGCCGACCACAAAGCCGTCCCCGAGGCCGGTCACTTGAACGCTTTTTGCCAGCTTGGAATCGTACTCTTTGAAGTGCAGGGGATCGACGGAGCGTAGATTCGCAAAAAGCTCCACCCAGGAGCCTTCGTCCACCGTGTACGCAATACGCTCCGCCGCCGTCAGCCGGTGGTGGGAGCCGCAATGGGGGCAAACTTTGAGGTTTTTCTCAAAATCTTTGGTAAAAATTATCTCGCTGCACTGAGCGCATTTAATCGCAACGCCGTCCGGCACCTGTGCGACGATCTGTGCGGCAGGAGCCGGGGCAAATTTGGATTTTCGGCGAAACCATCCATCCGGGGGCATAGGTACAATCCTCATCCTGAAGTTTAGGACTTCCGATTATACCCGGACTGACGATAAAATGCGAGAACCGTGCAGGAGCAGCTTCTCAGAACGGGCTAGTCGACCTGTGCGACCTGAGCACGTCCATGAAATAACGGGTGATGCTTCATTGCTTCCCGTTCCGTCGGAGTGACCGGTCGGCCGGAGGCGGCTTCAAGTGCCGCCGAGCCGTCAGTCGTGACGGCTTTCCCGGCTTGTCCCGAGGCGAAAGCGACCGTGGCACACACGGCGAGACCGAAAAAATAAAGCGCAAAACGACTGACCGGCATAATAAGACCTCCTGGGAGAACAGCAATTCTTCACGGTATGATTATCGGGTAATTTGCTGGGAACTTTACTTGGAGAAGTTTCGCTTCTATCGTCAGCTAAACATCAAAGGAGCTGACCATGCAAAGATCATTCGCTATCTCCCTCAAACTTTCCGCCGCCCTCACCGCTCTTTCCGCCCTCGGGACAGGAGCCGCCTTCGCTCAGGGACAGCCGCCGCCCCCACCGCCGCCGGCAAAACACGGCTTCCTGCATAACATGTTCCATCGCCCAAAGCCCGGCCAGGTCAACTCGGGCCGCCCTATGCCGGGCCGCCCAGTGTACAACACGGCACCGGGCCACACGATGGGCGGACACCCAAATTACCGTCCCATGGGCGGACGACCCGGTTACCGCCCGATGGGCGGTATGATGGGCAGCGGCAGCATCGTCGGCAACAAGAATACCCATGTTTACCACATGGCTGGAGACCGGGGCGCAATGCCCGCCGAGCAGAACCGCGTCTACTTCCGCAGCGAGCGCGAAGCCGAAGCCGCCGGCTTCCGCCGCGCCGGAACATCTTCGGGAAACCACTCGATGGGAAATCGGACCATGCACGGCTCGCCGCGCACCGGCACGCCGGGTGTGATGAACCGATAGGAGCCGAACCTAACCCCGTCGCTCCGCGCCGACCCTTCCCTCAGAAGGAAGGGTGAGGAGTTGGGAGAGAATAAAGGCCCCAGCCTCTTTTCGAGAAGCTGGGGCCAATTTCTTGCTGCTGTCTTCACCCTTCCTTCTGAGGGAAGGGTCGGCGCGGAGCGACGGGGTTAGGTTCTTTCATTCCCTACTTCCGGCAGTGGCTCGAAAGCTGAGCCGTCACCGTTGCATAGTCGAACTCTGCCTGGAACAAAGCGCGGTCGCCCCAGCCGTAGCCTGCCTGGAGGGCGTTGCCCCGGCGGTAAAGCGACATCGGGAAGGCAACCCGTTTGGTATCGAACAGCTCTCCGGCCCCGTGATAGCCCAACGGGACATCGTCCGGGGTGATGGCCCGAACACAGGCCTTGATGGTCGGCGAGCCGCTTTCATCGAATGTTAGCCAGACCAGCCAGCCCTCGTACTGCTCCGTAATTCCAGGGTGCGCCGGGTCAAGCGTCTCCGGGAATGCCGGATTGTTTTTCTCCATCACAATGTGGATCAGGCCGATAAAGCCGCCCAGCTCCGGGCAATCCACAAAGTTGCTGCCCAGCCCCACACGGTGGACCCGATCCCAGATCTGCAGGCCGAGTGCCCGGTGGAGTCCATCGATCACGCCTCCGAGCCGGAAGCCGCTCAGGCCGTCCGGTGAGCGGCTCTCAAACCAGGCGATCTGCTTGGTCTCGCTCATCGAGCGTGCGCCAATCAAAGTTTTGTTTGCATCGCAGGATGGCAGCTTGACCGAATTCTTGTAAGATTCGACTGTCGGCAGCCCAATCGTGATCGCCCCAATTCCCTTGACCCAGATGTCCTCGCCCAGCTCCGTCAGCAGCGGATTTTCTTCGCCGCCGGCCCGGTACGGGGCAAACTCAATGCCGCCGAAGAGGTGCTGCAGCTCCAGCTGCCCCGGACGCTCCAGCGGGTCCAGATAGCCGCCGTATACTCCCACATCGTGTGTGAACTGACCGTTTGGAGAGGTCACTTTGCCCCGGTAGCCCTGCCCCGTCACGAAAAAGCCGGGCTGGCCGCTCGGCAGGGTCGTCGGAGTCAGGCGCAGGTCCTCCATGATGACACCCTCGGGGTTGGCATCGTACCAGAGTCGCCCATCGCGCGGCGGGCAGCTCGGCACGAGAGTGCGCGGCCCGCGAATACGCGTGAACGGGTACTGCCGGGCCATGTCATAGACATTGTGCATTCCGGACATCTCTTCGGGGGCCATATAAAAGAGCAGGTTGGTGGAAAACAGCTCACGTGTCACCGGGTCTTTCAGC
Source organism: Armatimonadota bacterium (assembly GCA_025353925.1). Classification (GTDB taxonomy): domain Bacteria; phylum Armatimonadota; class Armatimonadia; order Armatimonadales; family Capsulimonadaceae; genus JANXMY01. Next base: position 18,534 of record JANXNV010000031.1, on the reverse strand, counting down.
CGGGATAAGCGCACCGTCACGGCGTATGTCGGCTGCCCGGTCGCCGGGTCTTCAAACGACTGGATCGGGCCGTTGAAGGCCGCTTCCCAGGACTTGCCGGGTTTGCGGGCCTCCACCCCGAATTCATGTATGGTGTGCGGGATAACTTCCATCACGTGAAAGTCATCGTAGGAAGGTGCAGACGAGGAAAAAGAAATTTCAGTAGGAACAACAGTATTCATGATGGTCGTTTCTAAATTCAATACACTCTCACTTATTCAACACAAAGCACGCCTGGAATGTTCCACCGGCTGCGGCCCTCGTCGCCTCTTCTTGAACGACTCTTTCGCCGCCAAACAAGTTCCATTGCTTATTCTTCTACGGCTCAGTGTAGCAGAGTGTCCGCACGACCTTTTGTTTCAGGTGATTTTTGGCGATTTTGTAACTGGGGGTTAATGTTGAAGGGTTAGGGTGCAAAGCCAAAAGCTCCCGGTCCTCACCGGGAGCTTTTGTTTCCTTGTCAACGCACTCTGGCCGCTACTTACCAAGCGCACTCTGGCCGCTACTTACCAAGCGCACTCAGTGCCTCGAACTCTTCATCCGTCAGCGTCACGGAAGCCGATGCGACATTCTCTTCCAGGTGGGCGACCGACGAAGTCCCGGGGATCGGCAGCATAACCGGGGAACGTTTCAGGAGCCATGCCAGGGCAAGCTGCGCGACTGTTGCCCCGTGCTCCTTCGCCGCCGTGTCCAGCACCCCGCCGGGCTTGACGAGGTCGCCGCCCGCCACCGGGAACCACGGAATGAAACCGATGCTCTTCTCCGTGCAGTAATCCAAAAGGACTTCGGACTTGCGTTCGGACAGGTTGTATAGGTTCTGCACCGACACAATATCTACAATGGTCTGGGCATGCTCCAGTTCTTCCACCGAGACTTCCGAAAGGCCGATGTGCTTAATCTTGCCTTGCTGCTGCAGATCTTTGAGTGCTCCGAGGGTGTCTTCGGCGGGAACCTGCGGATCGAAGCGGTGCAGTTGGTACAGATCAATCGTGTCCGTCTTGAGGCGGCGCAGGCTCAGCTCGAGGCACTGACGCAGATACTCGGGCCGCCCAACCGGCAGCCACTGGTCCGGCCCCTGGCGGGTCAGGCCGCCCTTAGTCGCGATCACCATCCCGGCGGGATAGGGAAAGAGTGCCTCGGCGATTAAAAGCTCCGAGATCTCCGGGCCATACGAGTCGGCGGTGTCGATGAAGTTGACACCGAGATCCGGCAAACGCTGCAAAACGCGCTTCGCTTCGGCGGGGTCTTTTGGGTCGCCCCAGATCCCTTGCCCGGTGATACGCATCGCACCAAATCCGAGTCGATGGACGGGAAGATCACCGCCCAAATTAAACGAGCCGGACTGCGCGGCATCAGGGTTAGCTGCCATCATATGTGATTTCTCCTTTTGCAAATACCATTCACAGTGTTCCCCGTGACACAAAAAATAACACCCGCTTTCCGCAGAAAGCAGGTGCTGTCAGAGAGATTTCTGGAACTGTTACGCGGCTTTGCGCCGACGCGCGACCACCACAAGGCCACCTAGCATCAGCAGCAAACCGAGCGAGACGCTGGAAGCCGCTTCGGGAATCGGCGCATCGCTGATGACTCCGTAAGTCGTTACCGTCACTTTGGAGTTATAACCCGGCTGGCCGGCAGCCGGAATGTAAAATACCCCGTTGCTGCCTTCGGAACCGACTTCATTGATTGTAAAGGCATTCGCAGAAAACGAGTTCCGGGTCGGAAAGGGTGCCTTATCAGCAAGTGCATCCGCTGGGTCGTTAGGACCGCTGGCTGAGTAGAACTCGACCGTGTTATTCGCCGTGAAGCGCAGAATGTCACCGATGTCGGATGCCACCCCCGCCGGGCTGTCGTTGATGAGAACGTCGCCCGGGGTCACGGCAAACGGCAGTGAGTATGTCAGAACTCCGCTGGGTCCGATCGCGAAAGAGAGAGAAGCCGATGGATTGTTGTTCTGCTGGTAGGTCCCTTTGCCGTTTTCGTCAAATGTCACAGCGTCTAGGGTAAAACCTGGCACTTGGGCGGCAGCAGTGGCGACACTGCCCAAAATCAAACCGGCCACAGAGAAGAGTGGGAGAGATTTCATTGTCCTGTTCCTTTCGAAAGCGTGAAAGTAGCTTATAGGCTGACCGTGAGGATGCAGAAGGACCGGTCAGTTACTACCTGACAAGTGAAGTTCCCCAATCATAGCACAATTTGACAAAATATGCAAGAGAGATAAATATTTTCCGAGTATACTCAGGCTATGAGAATATCCCGGAGTTTTTGTTTTCTGCCGCTTCTGCTGCTCACACAAATCGCCTTCGCCGCTACTCCCGCGGTCACTGTCGGCAATCCAAAAACACCGGAACGGCTGGCATCGGCAGTTCAGGCGGCTTATGTTGGCGGGGCGCGGCGGATCGTGATCAAACCCGGCGTCTACCTCCTGCCGAATGTCGGTCACTCGCAATTCAACTTGAAAGGCTGGAGCGGTGCGACCATCAGCCTCTACGGAGCGACCCTGATCTTAACGGACCTAACCTGGGGACACAACTTATTTGAGCTGGATCGCTGTTCGCAGGTGATGGTACTGGGAGGAACACTCTCCCAGAATAAGATCACTTCGTACCAAGGCCGCGTCGTCGCTGTCGGTATAAGCCCGAATGGCAGCGCGACCTGCGACTGGAAGCCCGATGCCAGCTATCCGGCCCTCCCGGTCGGCACGAAAAAGTTTCCCGGTGCCGCAAACGTCGTGGACTCCCGCACCCGCCGACTCAAAATCGGCAACGGGGACTTTTATGATCTGCCGCTGGAAGATTTGGGGGATGGCAGCTATCGTCTGAGCTTTAATCAGAAAACGCTGCACTTTGGGCCAGGGGACTGGCTGGTGGGCCGGTACGGCGATGCCCCGTTCAAAGTCTCCCTAGACAATTGCCGAGACTGCACGATTCAAGACGTCACTATGATGCGGAACGGTTTCTCCAATATCCGCGAAGACGGTGGCGGCGGCAACCATTTTCTGCATGACATCTGGGCATTAGGCCCGCGACCTGGGGGTGCGACGGAAAACCCGCTGGTCACCAATGCCGCCGACGGCCTGCACTCCACCGGCGCAAACCCCGGCCCGGACATCGAAAACTGTGTCTTTCAGGGAATTTTGCTCGATGACTGCCTCGCCGTTCACGGGTCGTTCCAAACGATACAAAGCGTCAATGGAGCCGTACTGATCGTCAAAAATGGCTCAGCGAACCTGAAAGTCGGTGAACCGGCTCGACTCTCAGACACCAAAGGCTTTTTCGGGGAAGCGGTCGTCACTGCTTTGAAGGACAACGGCGATCAAACGAGCACAGTCACGCTGGACAAAGACTTGGGAGTGCCCATCGGCGCAAAGCTCAGCAATCCGCAAGCGGACGGCGCAGGCACAAAGATCATCGGCTGCCGCCTGGGCAATACGCGCTCCCGAGGCATATTATTGAAGTGCGACCACGCTGTGGTACAAAACAACGTTATTGAAGACTGCGGCATGGCGGCGATCAGCTTGGGCCCCGAGTACTACTGGAATGAAGCGGACTACGTCCAGAACGTCACCCTTGCCGGAAACACCCTGCGCGGAAACGGCGGCGCGACTTACGGCGGTGCCGCGATTTTGATCCACGGGGACGGGGCGATGGGGAACAAAAACATCGTCATCAAAGACAACCACTTCTCTTCTAATCTCCAGGGCGATTTGCAGATCGAATGGGCCGAGGGCGTCACCCTCTCCGGCAACACCCTCACCGGAGCCGCTCCGTGGCCGGCGATGATGGACAAAAAATCCCCGGTTTCTCTTTCCAACTGCAAAACGGTAACGCTGCGCGGCAACTCCGTTGTCAACGCAGGTGCCTACAAGCCTATGCTGGTGGAAGTCGGCGCAAACGTCACCGGCCTGCAAGATCAGGGCGAGACGGGGATTAAAGCCGTCATCGCCACTTCGGGTACTGCGGCGGCTGACCAAGGTAGCACAGTCAAGGTCGTCGTGGTGGACTTGAAACTAAAACAGCTTTCGTTTAGCGGAGCAGGTTCGCATATCGTAAAAAATGACCTGGATGGAACCAGCTGCAATGCCCCGCAGTGGCAGGATAATTCTGTCGTCAAGAGCGACGGTAGTGTCGATGATTCAAAGAGCCTCTGTTATCCCCTTTGCTACACTCGAAATACGACGGCTTCCGTCTCTGCTCTTCTTGTAACTGTTCCTTCGGTACCTGTCGGAAGCACCCTTCTCACCAGCGGTCAGTTTCAGTATCTCGATACGGATGAAACAAAGAATATCAAGGAAGTTCAGTTTTTTCCACTTCACCCTTAGATTCCTCGGAATTTATTCCCATGTTGCTTGACCCCGCAAGTCACTCACTTGCGGGGCAAAAAGGTCATTAAAATAAAATTACCCTTAGTATTTGTGCCAAGTATTTGCTTTTTGCTTGCTTCAAGTGCGGCATCTTCACAGGTAAGCCCAAAAAAAGTAGTATTTCAAAAAGCTCTTCCGCAAAAGCAGAATCTTATCGTTTTAGAAGAAGAAGTACCCTATGCCATTCCGCCGGAGCTAAAAACATTAGGCCCTAGTGTCCATTTTGGCATTCCAGATCATGTCTGCCTGTATACGTTTCAGTTGCGAAGCGGACTGAAAGAAAAATTACTCTGGTCGCGACGGAGCAACCACTACAGTGATTCTTCAGCCCTAGCAGGCTTGCCGATGAAAGTCCTGGATGCAACGATAAGCAAAGGCAAATTGTGTGTTGTCTACAAAGAATCTGGGATGACCTCTGCAAACATCATCACACCTGATGCGCCAGCGAACAAACCTGAAGTTGGCTGGGTTGATGCAATATTAATCACTGATAATGACGCAAAAGAAATCTTCATAATCGCTGCTACTGTGGCCGGCTCACTAGAGAAAAATAATCTATCGGTGGACTTGAACAATAATAACACGGAGAGTTTTCGTTTTCGGCTCTCGGGAGGCAAATGGGTCAAAGTTAGCAGCGTCACAAGTCCGACGCCCCCCGCTCCGTCCACCCCGCGACCATAGAGCGCATGGTGTCCCAGCCGTCGGCCAGGACCAGGATGACGTGCGGGACAACAAACAACGCGAAGAGCCAAAGCAAACCGAAATGCCAGAGGCGGGCGTAATCGTAGCCGCCGAAGAGGGCTTGCAGCCAGCCGAGCTGGGCCGGTTTGTGGATCGCCCAGCCTGTCAGCACGGCGACGGTTCCGGCGACCGGCATCGCGAAATACGCCAGCCGCTGCAAAGCGTTGTATTTGGTAGTGATCTTTGGGTGGTTCCAGGGCTTGCGCAGGAGCTTCGCAAACGGCATACCTAAGTAATACCGCTGCATGATAAACGCATCTTTGAGATCGTCACGGCGCGGCAGCAGGGCCTTGTATCCCCCGCCGACTCCCAGACCGATCAAATAAAGCAGCCCGTTCGCAAGAAATAGGTAGGCAAAGAGCCAGTGCAGGTTCAGCGCGGTTGAGAGCATGCCCGTACCGAGGCTGAAATGGTCATAGACCCAGCGGGCGTTGTAATGTGTCCCCGGCAGCCAGGTCTCCGGGGCACCATAGGAGTGCCGCCAGGGTTCATGACGTGCGACCCAGAGGCCAATGTCATTGAGGTAGTCGACGTTGCCGTTGGCATCCGCCGCATGGGTATACACCGGAGCGGCCCAGTAGATGGAAAGGCCGCTGAGGGTCAGCCCCAGCAGGATCGGAACATTCAGCCAGTGCGTGACCCGCACCAGCCAGTGATGCTTACGAGCAACCGTCTGCGTCGCTGCGGGTGCGTTGAGTGTCAGTGTTGCCATAATTCGAAGCCTCGTGTCACGAAAAATCCGAAGAAATCAAGTCAAAAAAACGGCAGCCGGGCGTAGCCTCTGCGGCTGCCCGACTGCCGTTTGCCGAGCTGTTTACATTTTGTGCATCATCATTTTGTGATGCATCATCATATGGCGGTGCATCATGCGATGGTGCATCATGCGATGGTGCATCATTTTGCCATGCATCATTTTGCCGTGCATCATCTTATGATGCATCATCGGGCTGGCCGCAAAGGCAGTCGTGCCCGAGGCGAGTGTCAGGAGGGCGATCGCCGCCGCAAGTCCGCGTAATTTCATCCGATTTCTCCTCTTCTTGGCCTGCTTCCTGCAGGTGTATTATTGCCGGTATGTTTGCCCGCAGTGCGCATTTATTCCTACCCATAAGAAAGGGCAGCGCGAAACAAATATCGGTCGGGGACCGAATAATAAACCTGTTGAGGCGTGTTACCCGGCTAGACCCACTTCTGCCGCGCCGACGATCCGGCGGCTGCGATGCTCCTGCACGAATATGATCGCATGCAAGCGCCCGCGCTTCCAGCCTGCGGTTCGCGTCACGGTAGGAGTCGCGGTAAAGACGCCGCCGGAAGTCCTCCCCAAAACTTGAAGGCTCCGCACCACCGCGCTATGCACCAGATGCCGCCCCGAATTCTCGCCGCCGCCGACTGACGAGGCAAGCCCGTCTTCGGTCACGGCGAGAAGAATGTCTGCCGGATCATTCTGCACGGAGACCGGAAGATGATCCACGCGGACGGTCAGCGACTGCGGCCCGGACTGCGCGAGATTAACATTGGCCTTCGGCGTGTGGGCCGCCGCTGAGATTGCTTTTCGAGCGAGGTCTTCATCGCTGCCGACGAACTGCGTCTTTCCGTCCACGATCATCTGCGGCGTGTAAACAGTGTCTTTGCCGAATGTCTGTGAGTAGTCGCTCTGACGCCCGCTAAACTTCGCGGACGAAAACGAATCCGCCCAGCCGCCGTGGTTCCAGTAGTCTACATGTTCGCCGAGGGCAATCACCTCCACTCCGGCAATCGGCTGCCGGGTCAGACCGGACAGCACCGTATCGGCGGGCGGGCAGCTGGAGCAGCCTTCCGACGTGAACAATTCTACAATCACGGGTGTCGGCTTCCCCGGAGCGGCGGGGGACGGGGTGCTGATCCCGAGAGCCAGAAGTCCGGCGGTAAGGCCCAGAGTGCGTTGGTATTTCATAGTCATTTTCTCTTTTCTGCCATTCTTGCGGCTGCTTCCCGTTTGTACAATCGCGAAGGGTCGAGAGTTCCTTCGCAGAACGCAGGAGACCGAGGAGGCTGTGGCGAAGATAGCTCATAGCAGGATCACAGGAGATCGCCATGAACTTAAGTTTTTTAGTTAGCGGAGCCGCCGCGGTTATGCTTTTCAACTTACTGGCCGCCCCGGGGGCTCAGGCGGGGGCCGCCATCACCGTGGACCCCACGATCGAGTATGGGAAATGGCAAGGCTGGGGAACCTCTCTGGCCTGGTGGGCGAAAGTGGTCGGCGGGTTTCCCGAGCCGGCTCGCAGCGACTACATGGAGAAAGTTTTTAGCCCAACCAACGGACTTGGGCTGAATGTCGTTCGTTACAATATCGGCGGCGGTGAAAACCCGCATCCCGATCCGCCGCACAAATCGTTTATGGCGTTTCGCGCCGACATTCCCGGCTACGAGACCTCGCCCGGCGTTTGGAACTGGACTGCCGACTCCGCCCAGCGCTGGGTCTTGACCGAAGCGATCAAGCACGGGGCGGACCAGCTGGAAGCGTTCTCCAACTCGCCGCCTTGGTGGGCGACCGTCAGCGGCAGCGTCACCGGCGGGCATGGCGGAGCCGACAACCTGCGCCCGGATGCCGACAAGCAGTTTGCAGATTATCTGGCGACAGTCGCCAAACATTTTCAGACGTCGTGGGGGATCACGTTCCAGTCTCTCGTTCCGCTGAATGAGCCGACCAACGGCTGGGCCTATGGGGGCGCATTTAACGGTCAGGAAGGCTGCGTCGTCACGCCGCCCCACCAGAACCAACTGGTCAAAGAGACCGCCGCCTCGCTGAGACGCGCGGGTGTCACCGTGACATCGACGACCGCCTCCGATGAGACTTCGGTTGTTTCGGCCATTGCTACATTCGGCCACTATGACGCCACGGCGTTAAAGGGGCTTTCGAAGATCAATGTGCATACCTACGGCGGAGGAGACCGTACCCAGCTTTTCACCCTCGCGAGCGCGGCGGGAAAAGCTCTGTGGATGTCTGAGTACGGGGATGGGGATGCCAGCGGCCTGGAAATGTCCCGGCAGATTTTAACCGATGTGAAGGGCCTTCACCCGTCCGCCTGGGTCTACTGGCAGGCTGTCGACGGCGGCGGATGGGGCCTGCTGACCAACCCGGAGAAGGACGAAACCACGACAGCGTACGGTGTCAACGGGAAATACTACGTCCTGGGCCAATACAGCCGTTTTGTCCGGCCTGGCACTGTGATCATTGCAAACGATGACCCGAATACACTTACGGCTTATGACCCGCACACCAAATCGCTCGTACTAATTGTCACTAACAGCGACGACACACCCCGGCAGGCGAGCTTTGATCTCTCGCGGTTCGCCCATGTCGGAGTAACGGCGGCCGGAACGCGTACTTCTCCGACTGAGAATTGGACAAAGCTGCCCGCAGTTCGGCTCACAGGTAAAACCCTGAGCGTGGCCCTTCCCCCAAAAAGCGTGACTTCGTATGTCATCGCCGGGGCCGTGTTCAGCAGCAAGTCAGGATTCGGCTACCGTAGCTTTTACCAGCTCACAAATGCCGGCTCCAGCCTGCCGCTCAGCCACGGTGCAAACCGGCAGTGGGCTTTGCTCGGCCTCGGAAACGACCGCTACAAGATCGCCGGACGGGCCACCGGCCAGGTTCTCGATGTCACCACAGCATTGAAGACCCCGGGAGCGGAGGTCATCGAATACGGCTTTAACGACGGGGCAAATCAGATTTGGCACGCCATCCCAGCGCAGAACGGCGAGTTTGTTTTTGTGAATGAAAACAGCGGGCTGGCTTTGAGCGCGGATGCCGCAGGGAGGCTGACGCAGCAAGCGGTGAATGGGGCGTCCAGCCAGCACTGGCGCATGGTGCAAGCGAGATGAAGCCGAGTGGTTTTCAACCACTCGGCTTCTTCGCACTGCACTGCTTACGCTTTCGCCAGCTCAGACGTGCAAAACGCACAGCGAGAAGCACCGGCAGGTACGCTGCTGAGGCAGAAGGGGCACTCGCGCGTAATCGGATCGGCGGCGGTATCGGTCTTGCGTAGGGACATCAAATGGTTGACCGGCTTGACGATGAAGAAGAACACGACGAAGGCTATGATCAGGAAGCTGGTCACTTGGTTCAGGAAGTCGCCGAAGCCGAACTTCGCCCCGTTGATTGTCGCATTGTAGCCGCTCAAGTCGACTTTGCCGAACATGCCGACAAACGGTGTGACGACATCTTTGACCAGTGCCTCCACGATCTTGCCGAACGCACCGCCGATGATGACACCGACGGCTAGATCGATCACGCTGCCCCGCAGGATAAACTCCCGGAAATCTTTCACTAAGCTCATGTCTGTCGCTCCTTTTCTTCACTTGGAAGATTGTCTAACTCAAAGGCTTTTTGCCTCTTTGGTAGCGCATTATAGCACAGGCACTGCACTTATACAAGCAAAAAGCGACCAGGCAGACTGCCCGGTCGCTTTTCATCCTGATTTTGTCGTTACTTGTCCAGCGCGTCCCGCACGGCATCTTTCGCCTTGCCGAACCCTTCCTGGATTTTCCCTTCGACCTGCTTGGCCTTGCCTTCCAGATCGTCTTTGGGGCTGTCGGTCACATCACCGACGGCGTCCTGCGCCTTGCCTTCGACCTGCTTGACCTTACCCGCAATCACATCTTCATCTGGCATTTGAGTAGTCTCCTTGAGTCAAAAATACCCAACTGAAAAGCTGTGTAAACGTGGGTTGGCTATGGGTTAGGCGAAGATGAGTACCGAATTGTCTCTATCAGCCTTAAGTGACGGAGGGCTTTCGGAACCATGTTCGCTATTTCGCTGCTTTACCCCAAAATCATTCACTTTGGCACACTTTATGCACTGTGAAGAGTACGGTGTCCTACAAATCCCACCACCGTCGGCCTTTGGGCCTTTTTTGACCGCCGCCGATCCACTCTCGGAACCGGCATTTTCCAGCGAAGGAAACCACTCATGTTAAAGATTCGTCGGTATCATTGTGCCGTCACCGCCACGCTGCTCCTCGCCGGAGCCGCCGTGGCCATCGGCACCGCCCCACCCGCTCAAAGTGACAGCCAGCCGGTCACGACAGGTGCGCACCGGGACCCCATCCAGGGCCGGAATTTCCAGGATGAAAGCGGGGCCTTCAGCACGTTTTCGACTACGGGGCATGTCGACCTGAAGAATGCGTTTTTTCAGAGTCTAGGCACCAATGGACGGACCTGCCAGACCTGCCACCAGCCGAAGTTCGGCTGGACAATCACCCCCGCTTCCATCAAAGAAGTCTTCGAGGACACAAATGGCCGTGACCCGCTTTTCCAGTCCAATGACGGAACGGACTCGCCGACCGCCGATCAGTCGACGCTTCGGGCACGGCGCAAAGCCTCCCGCATGCTGCTCACAAAGGGCTTGATCCGCGTCGGCCTGCCGATCCCCGCCACGGCGGAATTCGCGCTGGCTGATGTCGACGACCCATATCATCATGCGTCCACTACCGACCTTTCCCTGTTTCGACGCCCCCTGCCGACCGTCAACGTGCCGTTTCTGAGCACGGTCATGTGGGACGGGCGGCAGAACAAGGCCGGACGCTCGATGAACGACAACCTCACTTCGCAGGCCCTCGATGCCATCAACGGTCATGCCCAGCGCTCGGTTGGTAATACGCTGTCGCCGGAGGTGCTCCAGTCCATCGTCACATTCGAAACGAAGCTATTCATGGCCCAGACCTACGATGCCCACGCCGGCTGGCTGAACCAGGACGGCGGATTGGGCGGCCCGCAGATGCTGTCCCAGCAAAACTTCTACATCGGCATCAACGATCCCATCGGCCTGAACCCCACGGGTGCGGCCTTCGATCCCAGCGCATTTACGCTCTACACTGCTTGGGCCGAGAATGACTTGAATGCAGATCGCCAAAGAGCAGAAGACCGGGAGGAAGACGCGCATGAGTCGGTCGCACGCGGCGAAGTGCTGTTCAACACAAAGCCCATCGCGATTGTCGGTGTGGCCGGGCTGAACGACACCCTGCACAACCCGCTGATCCACGGCACCTGCACCACCTGCCATGACACGCCGAATGTCGGCAACCACTCGGTCTCCATGCCGCTGAACATCGGCCTCACCGATGCGTCGCGCCGTACTCCCGACCTGCCTCTCTACACCCTGGTCAATAAGACCACCGGTGAGACTGTAGAAACGACCGATCCGGGCCGTGCTCTGATCACCGGCAAATGGGCGGACATCGGCAAATTCAAAGGTCCCATCCTGCGCGGCCTCGCGACCCGCGCCCCGTATTTCCACAACGGCTCGGCAGCGAGCCTGGGCGACGCGGTGACGTTCTACAACACGCGCTTCAATATCGGCCTGACAAAACGCGAGTCGAAAGACATCGTCGCATTTCTCCGGACTTTGTGAGGAAGTAAGAGTTGAAACACCCCGCGATTTATCGCGGGGTGTTTTTAAAACATTGCCGTGCCATTCAATACCGCGAGGTTCCTCAGTGCTACGACCTGCTACTGCCGCTTGGGACAGGCAACATTTTTTCCGTTTGCCATACACAGACAGCATAACCTCGACTTTTCCGCCATTGTTGCTCACAATAGCAGTGGATGCTTTCAGGAATGCCCAGTTGGCATGATTTTTGCACACAGTAGTTTCGCGGGGTCTTATTGCAGACCTGCCGCGATCACTTGGAATTTCTTAAAGTTGTTCACCTGTTGGAAAGGATTTACCCATGACGATCTCACTTTCTTTTCGCTCCTCTCCCGTTTTCGTCTCGCTGGTGCTGCTGGCGGGCGGCAGCGCGGTTCCCCTTGCGGCCCACGCACAATCCTACACTCTGACTAACCTCGGAGTACTGTCAGGCGGAACTTACAGCTTTGGCTATGCGGTCAACAGCAGCGGGCAAGTCGCCGGACAAGCCTCCACAGTAGGCAGTCAGGCTCATGCTTTTCTGTCCGGACCGAATGGCGGCCCTCTCAAAGACCTTGGAACTCTCGGTGGAACCTTCAGCTATGGCTTTGGTATCAACAACAGCGGGCAAGTCGCTGGACAAGCCTCCACAGCAAGCGGGCAGCACGCCTTCTTGTCGGGGGCAAACGGCGGGTCTCTCAAAGACCTCGGAACTCTTGGCGGAACACTCAGCTTTGGCAACGGCGTCAACAGCAGTGGGCAGGTCGCTGGAGAAGCCTATATGGCAGGCAACACCCAGGAACACGCCTTCTTGTCCGGCCCAAACGGCGGGCCGCTGACCGACCTCGGAACGCTGCCGGGCAGCACCAGCAGCTTTGGCTTTGGGGTCAATGACAGCGGGCAAGTCGTCGGATATTCCGGCACGGTAAGCAATGCCCAGTACCATGCTTTCTTGTCGGGGTCAAACGGCGGACCTCTCAAAGACCTCGGGACTTTCGGCGGAACCTCCAGTTTGGGCTTCGGAGTCAACAACAGTGGGCAAGTTGTTGGATATTCCGACATAGCAAGCGGTCCAGCTCACGCCTTCTTGTCCGGGTCAAACGGCGGGCCGCTGACCGATCTCGGAACACTGCCGGGCGACACCGGCAGTTTTGGCTTTGGAGTCAATGACAGCGGGCAAGTCGTCGGATATTCCGATACGGCAGGCAGCAACAAACACGCTTTCTTGTTTTCCGGCGGCGCGATGCTTGACTTAAACTCGCTGATTGCTCCCGGTTCCGGGGTGACGCTGACGAATGCCAACGGGATTAGCAACACAGGCTTCATCACAGGATCGGGCTTGGACAGCAAAGGACAGTTTTTCGCTTTCCTGCTGAAGCCAAACGCTCCCGTCCCGGAAGCCTCCACCACGGTCAGCCTCGGCCTCCTGCTCATGCTGGGAATAGGTGGCCTCATGACTGTACGCCGGAAGCGGGCGGCTTAACACTTCTTTTCCAAAAGAACATAGCATACTGCCTCGGCCTTTGAATCCTTCTGTGTTCAAGTGTCGGGGTTTTCTCATTCTGCCCTCTCCAAAAACTCTCTGTTACAATCCCTCCAATTCCGGGAACAATACCCATAGATGTTTTGTTAAGAAGCTTGACAGTGACGCGCTCAAGTGATATAATGGGGTGTCACAAGTTTTTAGCAGAAAATCATCATAGGGAGAAGATAACATATGGGTAAGACAGTAGGAATTGACCTAGGGACCACCAACTCGTGCGTCGCCGTCCTCGAAGGCGGCGAGCCGACCGTCATCGCGAATGCCGAAGGGGCGCGGACGACGCCGTCCATCGTCGGCTTTACCAAGACCGGCGAGCGGCTTGTCGGCAGTGCCGCCAAGCGGCAGGCGGTCGTCAACCCCGACCGGACCGTCATTTCCATCAAGCGGAAGATGGGAACGTCGGACAAGGTCACCATCGACGGCACCTCGTACTCGCCGGAACAGATCTCAGCCATGATCTTGCAGAAGCTCAAGACCGATGCCGAAGCTTATCTGGGCGAAAAAGTCGATAAAGCCGTCATCACCGTCCCGGCATACTTCAACGATGCACAGCGCAACGCCACTAAAGACGCGGGCAAGATCGCTGGTCTGGAAGTGCTGCGGATCATCAACGAGCCGACCGCCGCCTCGCTGGCGTACGGGCTGGACCGCAAGAAGAACGAAACGATCCTCGTCTACGACCTCGGCGGCGGCACGTTCGACGTTTCCGTGCTGGATGTCGGCGACGGCGTCTTCGAAGTGCGCTCCACGGCGGGCGACACGCATTTGGGCGGCGACGACTTTGACCAGAAGGTAGTCGAGTACGTTGCCGACGAGTTCAAGAAGGACCAGGGGATCGACCTGCGCAAGGACAAGCAGGCTATGCAGCGGCTGCGCGAAGCGGCGGAGAAGGCCAAAGTCGAGCTTTCCAACGTCGTGCAGACGACAATCAACCTGCCGTTCATCACTGCCGATGCCGAAGGGCCGAAGCACCTCGATGTGCCGCTGTCCCGCGCCAAGTTCGACGAGCTGACCCGCGACCTCGTGAAGCGGACGGAAGAGCCGTTCAAGCGTGCGCTGGCGGATGCCGGGATCGAAGCGAAGGATGTCGATGAGATTATCCTGGTCGGCGGCTCGACACGCATCCCCGCCGTGCAGGAACTGGTCAAGACGCTGGGCGGCGGCAAAGAGCCGAACCGCAGCGTCAACCCGGATGAAGTCGTGGCTGTGGGTGCTGCCATTCAGGCGGGCGTTCTGGGCGGCGAAGTTAAGGATGTCGTCCTGCTGGATGTCACCCCGCTTTCACTGGGTATTCAGACACTCGGCGACATCTTCACCAAGCTGATCGACCGGAACACGACCATCCCGACCCGCAAGTCGGAGACGTTCTCCACGGCGGCGGACGGGCAGACGGCGGTCGACGTGGTGGTCTACCAGGGCGAGCGCAGCACGGCATCGCAGAACAAGCTGCTGGGCCGCTTCCAGCTCACCGGCATTCCGCCCTCTCCGCGCGGCGTCCCGCAGGTGGAAGTGACGTTTGACATCGACGCCAACGGCATCGTGAATGTCTCCGCGAAGGACCGCGCGACCAACAAAGAGCAGCGGATCACGATCTCCGGGGCCGGATCTCTGGACAAGGGCGATGTCGAGCGGATGATCCGCGAGGCCGAAGCTCACGCCACCGAGGACGCCGCCCTGCGCGAAAAGGCCGAGGCGAAGAACCAGGCCGATCAGCTCCTCTACTCGACCGAGCGTTTGATCAAGGACCTGGGCGACAAGCTGCCGGGCGAAGAGAAAGAGACCGTCGAAGCCGCAATGGCGAAGGTCAAGACCGCGCTGGAGTCCGACGACACGGCGCAGATCAAGTCCGCCACCGATGAGCTGCAGACGGCTTCTTACAAGCTGTCGGAGATCCTGTACAAGCAGGCCGACGCCAACGACGCCTCCGCGAGCGGCGTCCATGCCGAAGAGGGCCACACGGAAGAGGCTCCCAAGCCCGCCGAGGACGTGATCGACGCCGAGTTCAAGAGCGAATAAACGCAAGACGCACGTGATCAAGGCAAAAGCGGCTCAGGAGATCTCTCCTGAGCCGCTTTGATTTTTTTATTCTGACCCATCCCCAAACGCAATATCTTTCGTCCGCAAAGCACCAACGCGCCAGACGGCAAACAAAAAGGCCGGGATGGACAGCAAAGCGGCGTAGGCACTGCCAATGAGCAGGCGTGCTTCCAGGGAGAACTCAGGGAGGACATTCAGCGTCAGCAAAATGCCGCCGCCGATCGTGCAGACAAACAGCAGGAACGAAAAGCCGCGCAGGCCCTTCATGAATACCGGGAATGTCGTCACCGCCGCCCCCAGGCTGAGGCCCAGGCTGAACAGCGCGGCGACGAAAACCTGTCCGGTCAGCCAGGCAGCGAGTGCGGTGCCCAGCCCAACCGTCGGGGCAGCCAGCAGGTAAAAGAGCAGGCTGAAGACGCCGCAGACCAGCCAGGCCGCGCTGATGCCGGATGTCTGCCCAAAGACCTTGCCCCAGAAGATCTGCGGGGCGGTCAGCGGTGTCAGCAGAATAAATCCCCAGACACCCCGCAGCCGATCCCGGGCGATCAGCGACTCGCCCAGCACCTGCCCCCGGAAAATCAGCGTGTAGCATTGCAGCATCAGCAAAATCATCGCCAGATTCGCCCACAGCGAGCTTGTCGGAAGTAGGTGAAAGGGAAGCAGGTTCTCCACGATCGCGGGGTACGCCAGGCCGAGCACGATGGAGGCCGCAAAGACTCCCGGCGCATACAGCCGCCACTCCGCCCAGCTGCCCGACCGGGCCCGCGCTCGAAGCTCCTGCGTGAAAAGCGGATTGTCCGTGCGGGCTGTCACCCAGGCCATTAGGGCGGCGGTCCAGGCGGCATTGCGCTCCTTCACCGGCGGCGACACCTTGACGGAAACCGGCGGCAGGACTTGCACCCGGCGGGTAAGCAGAGAGGGCACTGCGGCCAGCAGCAGGCCCGTCGCCGCCGAGCCGAGGACGCACACTTCAAACGGCGGCAGCGTCCCGAGCGTCCAGAAGGGAAAACCGGAAAGCAGTACCGAGCTGTTCGGGAACAAGGAGACCCATGCCGAGACCGGGCTGAGGGCCGCCAGGTTCCAGAGTCCGGCGGCGGGCTGGGAAAGTGCCGCGACCGGCAGCCCGTACAGCAGCAGACGCGAAACCCGCCGCTCCGAAGTTGGGCCGGGCAGGACCCGCCGCAGGCCAATCGCCCAGACCACGCTGCACAGACCGACCAGCAGCAGGCGACCGGCGACCTCGGCGACCGGGCGCACCAGCGGTGACAATCCGCCCAGGGCGCAGGCCAGCAGAAAGAGTATCCCGGCACCGACTAATGGCCGCAGGCTTCGCTTGACTCCGCGCCGCAGCGTCGGCAGGTAAGATCGCAGAGACTGGCCCTCTTTCTTGCGGAGCGGGAGGAGCAGGGCGCGGTCGAGGACGCCGTACAGGCTGACCCCGCCGAGCAGCAGCAGCAAACCCGCCGCATCCCAGCGCGGGCCGCTGCCCACGGATGTCGCCAAAGTACCGGTATCCCCACTTTCCACCCAGGCCTTCCAGAGCAGCCCGACGGCGCACAAAGTGGCCGCCCGCGCGGTCCAGCGTCTCAGCGTTTGCGCCCGCGAATAGAGAGGAAGGCGGCGCATCTCCTCCAAGCTGCCTGCCGACAGGGCCGACGCGGATGTCAGCGCAGAGGCAGTCCAGTGCAGCAGAGCCAGAGGCAGAAGAAAGAGCAACGGCGGGACTCGCGTGTGGAAGAAGTCCAGCGTGGTGCCAAAAATCTGCGTGACATAATATGGCCATGCGAAGAACAGCATGAAGCGTCCGAAGATGCGTCCGATGGGGCCGCTCGGCAGGTCGATATGCAGGGCTTGGAGCAGGTGCGTCAGCCAGGAGCCGCCGAGAAACGCAAAGCCCTGGCTGAAGAAAAGTAGGAATACGAAAGACCAGAGCCACGAGGCCGCGAACACCCCCGTGCGCGGCGCGGCCTTCCGGCCAAAAACCTGCTGCGACTGCACCGTCAGCGGGTTGTCGGGGGTCGCCGCCGCCCCGGACAGCGCGGGCAGAGCGTAGCTCGGCGGTGAGTAGGAAAGCAGGGCGAGTAGCACGTACAAAGCCGCGACTTCTCCTGCCGACGCCCCGCCGAGCTGCGCCAGAAGCAGGTACACCGGCAGGCCGACCAGTGCCGTTAGCAAAGCACCCCGTGCCGGGCCGACACCCATCGCCAGCAGCATCTCCGCCCGCCGAAGGGGAGTCAGCAGCAGATCGGAGAGCGTCCCGCGCCGGGCTTCGTCCCCGAGCAAGACCGCCTGGGCCGTGCGGGCACTGGAAACCAGCATCACATGGGCAAACGAGAGGACGACGAACAGGAACGTCGGGAATGCCCCGCCCGGCAGATATGGCATCGGGCGGTGAAAGACAGCCGGAAAAGCACCCAGCAGCCACAGACCGCCAAGCAGCAGTGCGGACAAAATCAGCACGGCGAGGCCCAGACGCAGACTGACGCCCAAACGCCGGGTCTCCGTCCGGCTGGTCTTGATCAGAAAGGGGTTGTCCTGCAGCCACGCCGGAGCCGCTGGACGAGGACCGCCGAGGCCGAGATCGGCTCGGGTTTCGGTCAGCAGCCAACGGGATCGGCGCAGCCAGCGTTTGGGTCGTCGCAGGAAGAGATGACGCAGTTTGGGCAAATTAGGAACCTACCCGAACATCTTCCACGGATCGGCTTTCTCTTCCGCCGGAGGTGTAAAGTTGGTGAGCGCCTCCTCGAAGTCCTCGCGGGTGAGCACTCGGGGGGCATCGCGCGGGGCTTCGGACAGCCGGATCAACGCCTGCAGACCTGCTTCGTTGACTACCGCCTTGATATTCGCTCCGGAAAAGCCTTCGGTTCGCCGGGCCATCTCCTCCAGATCAATGTCCTGGGCCAGCTTTGCATTGCCCGAGGCCAGGGCAAAAAGCTGCCGACGGGCAGGTTCATCCGGCAGCGGGATCTCGATTTCCCGGGAGAGACGCCCGCCGCGCAGCAGTGCCGAATCAAGCATATCACGCCGGTTGGTCGCGCCCACCACGAAAATGCGGCGGTTCTTGATCAGGCCGTCCATCTCATGCAGGAACTGGTTGACGACTTTGTCGCTGTACTGGTTGACCCCGCCCGAGCGTGAGGGCAGCAGGGCGTCGATCTCGTCCAGAAAGACAATCGCCGGGGCTTTGGCGCGTGCCTCATCGAAGAGACGCTTGACCGCCTTTTCGCTCTCTCCCAGCCACATGGAGTTGATCTCGGCCGGGCTGGTCGCAAGAAACTGGCAGTGGGATTCGTGAGCCAGCACTCGCGCAATGGTCGTCTTGCCCGTGCCCGGCGGGCCGTAGAGCAGGAGGCCTGTGGGCGGTTCGATGCCCAGGTCCCGCGACAGGCTCGGGTTTTCGAGCAGCAGCTGCATCTGCTTCAGCTC
>JANXNV010000272.1 GCA_025353925.1 Armatimonadota bacterium | reverse complement strand
GATGCCTTGGTATCCCAGGGAGCCTCCAGAGGTCCCCAGTGCGGTGGGGCTTCCGGTCTGGAGGCAGACGGTGAAGCCGTCTGCCTGGGGATTGGTCATCTGAAACTGGAAGGTTTCGGTGAAGCTCTGGGCATTGACCTTAGTGGTGAAGAAAGCACTAGAGGCCTCGTTAGGCCCACCATCCGTCAGCCGCAGCAGACTTCCGGCGTAGGCGGCATTGCCGTTGAGCTGTATTCCTGTCGCCCCGGTGAAGCCATTGGGCGCGGGGAAATTGATGACGGTGACTGCGGCGGGCACGGTCGGCGTCGCCGAAGCCTCATTGGAGACAAGACTTTCACCGGCAGAGTTGACACCCGTAATCCAGTAGAAATAGGTCGTTCCGTTGACAACACTATTATCGGAGTAAGATGTGCCGGTGACCTGGCTGGCGAGAGGGGCAGCCGCTTCGCCGTTTGCACTTGTGCCACGATACACCTTAAAGCTGACGGCACCGGGCAGAGGATTCCAGGTGAGCGTGACCAGCCCGCTGCCCGCCTTGGCGGCAAGCCCGGTCGGAGCCGAAGGCGCAGCGGCGGCGGCGGCAGGTGCGGCGAAGACCTCGGCCGAGTTGGCACTCTCTCCATAGGGGTTGACGGCGGAGACGACATAATAATATTTCTTGCCGTTAGTCAGCCCGGAGTCGGAGAAGCCATTGGTCGTGGTGCTGGTCGCGCCTCCGGTGAGCAGCGTAGTATACGGACCTCCGGGAGTGGTCGCCCGCTTGACATTATAGCCCGTGGCTCCAGGCGATACGGGCCAGTTCAGGAAGAGCTGAGTGTCGCCGGTTGTGAGGGTGACGACCGGAACAAGGGGCGGATCGCCGAATGCCCGGCTGGCGGCGGCACTGGTGGTATAGCTAGTCTTAAAGGCTCTGGCCGTGACGACCTGCGGGGTCGAGATCAGGAAGGGGACGGTGTACAGCTGGGAGGCAGGCGTAGGTTGCGTGCCGTCGGTCGTGTAGTAGATGCTCGCGCCGACTGTGGCATCGGTGATCGTCACCGTATCGCCGACTTTACCGGCCCCGCTGCTGGCGATGACTGGCGTGGCGACCGGCTGCACGCTGAGGAGGCCGTAGACACTGACCTGGGTTTGAGTGCCCACATAAACTTTGCCGTTCGCAATCGTCGGCACGTTGAATTTGACTGCCGCGCCGGGGGAATCACGCACGACATTTTGTTTGGAGTTATACAGCTCGATCCCGACATTGGTGGGGTCATGCGCGTGAAGAATGGCGGGGCCTTTGTTGTTGTAGGCATCTGTTTGAATCGTCCACACGATGCCGTTCGATACCCCGTTCGCCGAAATGGAAGGGGTACAAGCGGGAAAACCGCTGGTGTCCGTGCTCTGTGAAATCGGCGAGGAGGACAGAACGCCATTGACGATGGAGAACTGCTTGAGCGATCCGCCTAATCCTTGATAATAAATACTGCCGTTCCAAAACGCGGGATTGCTCCAGGTTCCTTCCATGCCGACCTGCTGAACGACTTTGTTCGTGCTTAAATTGAAGCCGCCCATATTGTCGCGGTCGAGGAGAAAGATGGTGCCGGACTTGCCGCAGCCGACCAGCAGGTGCGGATGCGCGGTGCTGCCTGCCGAGTCCGGGAGCAAGAGCAGCCCGCCGGAGCCTTGGTCCGTGTCGGCGGAGTTGAGGTTCGCCTGATTGCTGGGCGAGAAGTAATCCTGGACAGAGAGGTTTTGGCTGAGTTTCTGGAAGGCATCGCCGTATTCCGTGCCACCGATATTGGCGTTCATCACGGCATTCCCGGTAATATAATAGAGGCTTCCACTGCTATCCACCGCCGGGGCGGCTCCACTCATCCAGATGCCGCCGAGGCCGGCATTCGGGGAGGTGTTATAGGCACCGAGCTGCGCTAACGTGGCGGTATTGTAGGCCAGCATCCAGCCGTGATAAGGTCCGTTGTCACCGTGTGACGCGTACGGGATATACAGTGTATTCCCGGACAGTACCAGACCGCACCGCTGATGTTCGCGGCGCGAATCGAAGCTGACGTGCTTCCTGCCGTCGGCGTTGGTATACGAGCTGTCGCCGCTGCCGATGACATCCGCAGCAATCACGACCGGCGGGATCGTATCGACGCCTGTCGCGATGTCCAGCGCATGAATGCGCTGGAGCCACGCGCCATTTTCCTTTGTCTTGACCACCACGTACAGCGTTCCGGTATTGCCGCCGCCGGCATCAGGTGCTCCCAGCCCGATGACCGGAGTTCCGGTGATGCCGATCTCCGGCACGATGTCGCCTGTGCCGAGGTCGCCGCTCGGAACACTTGTGATCCCGGCGGACAGGTTGACAAAGCTGCGCTGCCAGAGCGGCGCGGCATTCGTGCCGAGATTGCTGTCGGCATCGAAGGCATAGACACTGTCATGTTCGGTAGCGACAAAAAGTAGATTGTGCAGCGTGCCGCCGACATTCACCTGACTGACGTAAAGCGGTTCTGCGTAAACATACCCGTCGACCGCCTGTGAAAACAGCCGCCCGAACGTCGTCGTGTTGACATTCGCAGGCGTGAGAATTGTTTCGCTGAGGTTCTGTCCCGTGCGGGCATTATCATTATGGTAGGTCAGAACATTGGCCTGGCTGTGGGCCGTCAGCGGTAGGAGGAGAAGACACAGAGGCAGAAAATGCCGCAGAAAACGCGTGCGGAGTGCAAAGAAGGTAAGTGTTGGCATGGGAGTCCATTCTTTCGTCTTCGGTAAATCACAAGAAAGCATTAAGGCACAAAGTACTATTGATCCCAGTATACTCTATTTTTATGACATGTCACCAAAATCCAGGACAGGCGCAAATTTATTTATCTAAAAAATCAGGGGGAGTGCGGAGTGAGCAGGACGGCGTGAGTCGAGTCGTGGCCGCGGCGGGCCGTGCCCACGATTTGGCCGTGCGCGTTGATTGCCGTGGCGGTGAGAATATCCCAGCTCGAATCTGCCGGAATCAGCGTGTTCAGATCGGTCATTCTACCGGCATCGTAGAGGAACCCATGGCGCACGATCGTAGACAAGTTGGAAGCTCCCACGGCCTGGCCCTTGTCATTCAGACCGGACACTTCCGCCGGATCGGAGCCTAGCGTCCCCAAATCCCGTACCTTGCCCAAGGCATACAGCACCGCGTGGTATTCATTGCCGGTCTCCGCCGCGCCTGCCGCCGTCCCCGAGCGATTGACGGTGGTCCCAAGGCTAATCTGCCCGTCCGGCAGTGCGCCGAGATCCGTCACTTTTCCCTGCTTCCACAGGCAGGCATGCACTGCGGCATGGTCGGTTTCGCTGATCCCTACCACCGTGCCGCTCTCGCTGACGGCATACGCCTGGCTGAACTTGCCGCCGGGAAGCGTGCCCAAATCGGTCATTTTGCCGGCGGTGTAGAGAAAGGCATGGCGGTTTCCATCGGCCCGGAGCGAGCCGCCGACGATCAGGCCGCCGGAATTGATTCCGAAGGCCTGGCTGCTACGCCCTCCCAGCGTCCCGAGATCGGTCACCTTGCCCCCGGTCGCAAAGAGGCAGGCATGGGTCACCGCCAGGCTGTCCACCAGGTTGCGGCTGGTCGTCGCCCATCCGACCACCTGCCCCGAACGATTAATCGCCCGTGCGATGCTGCTGATAAATCCGTGCGGCACCCTCAGATCCCTCGCTTTGCCTTTCTCCCACAGGGCGGCATGCACCACCCCACCGGAACTCTGCCAGAAGCCCACCTGACCGGCATCGTTGAGCGAAAGAGCCACCTCATCACTGACGGCGGGAAGCGGCCCGAGATCGGTCACCGTGTAACGCGCCGCAGTAACTGCGGGCAAAGCCGCCGCCGGGATGGGTGCAAAGGGAAGTACTAGGACGAAAAGAAGCGATAGGACGAACGGACAGACTCTGTTCAAGACCGATGCGAAGCTCAAGTTTGTGTTCCTTATTAAAGTGTGATCTTACATTGCGAACAAATGTTTATGACCCAGTGTACTCGGGGACAGTATACCGTGCTGCAACACTTGAAGCCGCACTTGCACGAAGGAGCCATTATGGACAACCCCGATCAGACTCTCACCGATACCAATTCCCGCCGCGCTTTCCTGACCCGCCTGGCGGTGACAGGATTAGGGGCCGCCGCCGTGGGCCTCGCCGCCTCCGCCCAGGCCGCTGCCGAACCCCATCAGCCCGCTGCCGATACGGGCCACGACTATCCGATGCCTGCGCCGCACGCCATGACGGCGAAGCAGTTCTATCGGGGCGTCATCCCCATCGCCGTGCTCTCCCGGGCCGCCAGCGGGCTGGCCGTGGACAAGGCTACTGACCCCGCCACCAAAGAGTTCGCGAACTTCGAGCTGCGCGAGGCCATTGCGGTGCTGGCCGTCCTCCAGGATATGGGAACGCCCACGCCACCGATGGATGCCCAGGCGAAAGCCACGCTCGCCAAGCTCCAATCTTCGCAAGGGGCAGCGTTCGACAAGGTATACATCACGGCGCAGCTCGGTGCCCACGAGTTCCTGCGGGACCTGTCGGAGACGTACCTGAGGAATTCCCAGGGCAAGGGGGGCATGGAGGAGACTCACGGGCGTCACCTCTCGACGCTGGCACTCCCCACGTTCAAGGAACACGTCGTCCACTGCAAGAACATCAAGGCCGCGCTCCAGGCGTAACCGTCCTCCCTTCGGGCCACTGTCATACGGCAGCGGCCCGAGGAGCCTTTCCCACGGCCCTGTCTCAGTGACGAGGACATAACTCGTCGTTGGTGTAGAAGGTACTGGCCCCGCCGCGCCGCTCGGACAGTCCGGGGGTGTAGACCGCCGCGCCGTCG
>JANXNV010000216.1 GCA_025353925.1 Armatimonadota bacterium | reverse complement strand
GTCGCGAACGTCTACGCGACACTGGGCGCGGGCGACTCTGTGCGGGTAGGGGATATATCGCAAGGGCGCATGAGCACGAATTTGCGCCGGGTGGGTGTTCGAACGACTCTCGTTTGCAGTCTGATCAGGCCGGATCGGAATGCACTTCTGTTTCTCCCGGCCCTGGACCGCTTTTTCGCAGCCAACAATTCCAACAGCCCGGATGCGCTGTGGACAGCCACGCAGTCAGCTTCGGCGGCTTCGGAACTGGTCGTGGTCCCTGTCGGCTCACTTTCCTCTCTTGACCTTTATCTCGGCAAAGTGCTGGACGGCTATCACGGTATGCTCTATCTCATCGTGGCGACGCCGCCACAAATGCCGGATGGCTCCTGGAACTCGCTGACGCCGTTTTTTAGCAAAGGCCCCACCCAGCAGCCCGGAACACTGACTTCGGATACGACGCAAACTGAGGGCCTCATTGCCGCCCGCGACATTGCTCCGACGATTTTGAACGCGCTCCAGGTCCCCGTTCCCGTGCAGATGACGGGCGCACCGATACGCCCCTGCAAGACAGTTGATCTGGTCCAAATGGATCGCTTAGTTCGGCTCAACCAGGAGGCGCAGAATGCGATCTTTTGGACGGTGGGGCTGGGGGCTGGGGTAATCGTCTTCGGAGGCCTGGCACTCTACCTGACCGGACGTACGGAGGGAAATGGCGGAACAATCGCCCGCTACGGTCTGCGAATACTCGCCTCCTGGACCCTGGCTCTGCTGCTCGTGCCGCTCGCTGACCCGCACGCGGTGCGTGTGTACCTGCTGGAGATCGCGGGGCTGACGGCTCTGCTGGCATTTATTCCCACGCCACCACTTTTGTTTGTACTCACGGCGGTCGTGCTGGTGATCGACGGCTTCACGGGAACGCGGCTGGTTTCCAACTCGGCTTTGAGTGAGTATGCCCTGTCGGGAATTCGGTTCTACGGGATCGGCAACGAGTACATGGGGGTGCTGATCGGCGGGGCTTTGCTGGCGGCGAGTATTTGGAGAGGGGGGCAGGTACCACTAATATTCTGGTTCGCCCTAGTTATATTTGTCCTCTCGTTCCCCGCGTTCGGAGCAAAAGCTGGAGGGGCGGTCACAGCGACTGCCACGTTTACCATCGCCTATTTGCGGCTCACCGGGCGGGAGGTCAATTGGAAGCATTTGCTGGGGAGCGTCGCGGCGGGGTTCGCGCTGGTGTTTGTCTGGGCGATACTTGGGCACTTTCTGCATCTGCGACGGACGCATCTGGAAACGGCGGCGGGTGCATTAGGGGAGGGGCGATTCGGGTACATTGTGGGAGTGGCACTGCGGAAGATCGGTTTGGCGGCGCGGGTGGCGGCGCATCCGGGAACGATTCTAGGTCTGATAGGCTTTGGACTCATCGGTGCCCTGGGCCGGAAGCTGTTCCGGCGGGAAGTGACGGCATATCTGAATGCCGCTCCAAGATTTGCAGCGGTCTGGTGGGCGGGGTTGTGGGGATGCGCTGTGGCGGTGCTCTTCAACGATTCGGGGATTGTAGCGGCCATTTTGATCCTGCAGTGTCTGGTTTTGACTCTGCTGCATGGCCTTTATATGGAGGGTCGATATGCGCCTGCTGGCTCTTGATGTGGGAGATGTGCGCATCGGGGTAGCGGTCTGCGACTCTTTGGAGATTGCGGCGTTCCCGGTTGGGGTCGTCAAGCGCGTGGGCAGCTTGAAGCGAGACATCGCGGCGGTCGGTGCGCTGGCAGTCGAGCAGGAGGCCGAGGGAGTCGTGGTCGGCTTGCCTTTGTCGTTGGATGGCGAGGTCGGGCCGCAGGCGGAGAAGACGCAGGGATTCGCGAAGGCCCTGGCGAAATTAGTTCCCGTTCCGGTCGTGCTTTGGGACGAGAGCCTTTCCAGTGTCGAAGCGGAAGAGATTTTGATTGCTCAAGGTGTGTCCCGGGCAAAACGCCGTCTTCGGATCGATCAGACGGCGGCGGCTTTAATTTTAGAAAGTTATTTAGCGCATCGCCGCCTGATGAGGGCACCGCGCGAATCCATCTTGGCCGGCGAGTCACTGGCGACTTAATCTTATGCAATCCACAATTTCCCGAACGCCCCGGCGTGTCAGCCGCAGTGCTTCGCTGCTGGTCACACTGCTGATACTGGCCCTTGGCATCACGGCCGGGGTGATCTATACACTTCAGCTTCTCGCCCCGCTGTCAGGAAACAAGAGCTCTCCGACTGTGCTGGTCACGATCCCGCCGGGGAAGAATGCAAGGCAGATCGGCGAGATACTGGCCCGGAAACACTTGATTCGTAAGTCCTACAGCTTCGTCCTGGCGAGCCGAATGGATCATCTTTCGGGGCAGATGCGGGCGGGGCGGTATGAGCTGTCCCCGGCGATGCCCCCGCGCCAGATGGCCGCTCTGATGGCACTCGGCGAAACGGCCAGCCGGGTTTTGACCATTCCCGAGGGGTTCACGGCCCGGCAGATCGCCCACCGTCTGGGGCAGCAGAAACTGACGGACGAAGCCGCGTTTTTGGAGCTCGTGCAGACGCAGGGAACAACATTTAAGGTCAAAGGCTGGACGCCGCCGGACAGTAATCTGGAAGGCTACCTCTACCCGGATACCTATGACGTGCCGAAGGGAGCGACCGCGCGGGAGATCGTTCAAATTATGCTGGATAACTTTTACGCCCGTGTTTTCGTTCCGGTCAGCAGCGAGGCGGCGGGGTACCCCGGCGGCCTGCCTGCCGCCGTGACCCTGGCTTCACTGGTAGAACGAGAGGCGGAAGTCGATGCAGACCGGCCGCTGATTGCGGCGGTCTACGTGAACCGCTTGAAGATCGGTCAGCGGCTGGAATGTGACGCCACGGTGCAGTATGCGCTGCCGGAACACAAGACACGCTTATTTGACAAGGATTTGCGGGTAGACTCTCTCTACAATACTTACCGTCACGCCGGGCTGCCGCCGACCCCGATTGCGAACCCCGGTCTGCCAAGTATCGAAGCGGCCTTGAAGCCGGCGTCTGTACCGTATCTATACTATGTTGCTGGTCCAGGCGGGCACCATGTTTTCAGCACGACTTTTGCACAGCACGAAGAGGCTATCGCCCGCGTTCGGGCAAGCCGATAAGATTATCAGCGACCAAGATTGAAATTATGTCACATTTCTGGAAAACACTGACACCCTCGCAGGTCGTCGAATCGGTCGACGAGCTGGAACCCGCCATGCTCAAGGCACGCGGGATCGAGGCCATCATCACCGATCTCGACAATACGCTGGTCCCCTGGCGTCATTATGAGATCATGCCGGGCGTGATTGAATGGCTTGACCGGCTGGAAGTCGCGGGAATCAAGATCTGCATCGCATCGAATACGATACACACATCAAGGCTGAAGCAGCTGGCGGAGACAATGGGTATTCCCTTTGTGGATCGGGTGCGCAAGCCGCGAACCGGCGGCTTCGTGCGAGCGATGAAGGCGATGGGATCGCATCCGGAGAATACGGCGGTCTTCGGAGACCAGATCTTTACCGATGTGCTGGCGGGGAACCGCTTGAATCTGCATACGATACTGCTTCGCCCCCCGCTCTCCAAAGAAGAGTTTATCTCGACCCAGCTCGTGCGCTATGTCGAGAACGGGGTGATCCGCAAGCTGCGCGAACGCAACCAGTGGCCTGTGGCGGCGCGGCTGGAGGCAGTTTTGGAGACGATGCCTGACCCGCGAACACCGGAGGCAAGGCGGATCTCCGCTGTCTGGATCGCGCTGCTGACGACATTCGCGGTGCTTTTATTCCTCAAAGTGCGCCGCCGCAAATGACGGGCATCACGGGGAAAACGAAAATTATCGGGGTCTGGGGCCATCCGGTTGGACACTCGCGGTCTCCAGCGATGCACAACGCCGCGCTGCGCGAACTTGGATTGGACTGGGTTTATGTGGCGTTTGACGTGGCACCGGATCAGGTGCCGCAGGCGATGGCTGGCATCAGGGCACTTGGGATTGTCGGGGTGAATGTCACTGTGCCGCTGAAGGAGCTTGTGGCACCGTATACGATTCTTTCGGCGGCTGCCTTGCAGACCGGTTCGGTTAATACCCTTCATAATCAAGAGGGTCGCCTGCATGGAGACAGCACGGATGGGCGCGGGTTTTTACGATCGCTTGAAGACGCGGGGCAGAGCGGGGCAGGGCGGTCGGTGCTGATACTCGGGGCAGGCGGCTCGGCCCGGGCGGTGGCGTTCGCGCTGGCTGCTCTCGGGAGTCATTGCCGGGTCGCGAACCGAACGCGTGCGCGTGCAGAGGAACTGGTGTCCGACATAAACCGGGTCTATCCCGGTCAGGCGGAGACATCAGGATGGGGGGAGCGGACGTATGCGGTCGATCTGCTGGTAAATACCACGAGTGTCGGTATGTACCCGCACATAGACGAGATGCCTGCGCTGCCGCCGGACATCTTTGCCGCACGGCCTTTTGTTTACGATTTGATCTACGCGCCGTCCCGGACAAAGCTCCTGAGGCTTGCGGAGCAAGCTGGGTGTGAAGTAAGCAATGGAATCACGATGCTGGTGCATCAGGGGGCGTTGTCACTTGCGCTCTGGACGGGGCTGCCGGTAAAGGAAATTCCGGTCAAGGTGATGGAAGAAGCTGCCCGTGCCAGCCTGCGGGAGTAGATGGCAAGAATCGCGTCAGGAACCCCTTGCGGGAATTTCGCGTTTATGTTATAATACTGGAAGTCGCTCGAACATGGTTTTACGTATTGGCTTCTGCCGCTGCCCGGTCCTGTCCGTATCATTTTCACACTCATATTCCTAGTCCATCTCGATTTTCGTTCCGCCCTTTTGATACACTTATTATGCTCGTGCATGAATTGAAGTATGATGCAGGG
The DNA here is from genome assembly GCA_025353925.1 of Armatimonadota bacterium. Taxonomy (GTDB): domain Bacteria; phylum Armatimonadota; class Armatimonadia; order Armatimonadales; family Capsulimonadaceae; genus JANXMY01. Next base: position 1,870 of record JANXNV010000216.1, on the reverse strand, counting down.
ACTGCACAAGGAGGCAGATTTCCGCTATGGCAATGCCGTCAAAAAAGAGCATCGGTGAGGTGCTGATCGAACGTGGCGTGATCACGGAAGAGCAGCACGACCAGGCACGCGAAGTGCAAAAGAGCGCACCGGGTGATCTGGGCCTGATTATTCAGGACCTTCAGTTCGCCTCCGAGCGCGATGTCACGTCGGCACGGGCGGCCACGCTCGGGCTGCAATTTGTGGATTTGACCAAGACCGCCCTGGATCCGGCGGCCATCAAAGCTGTTCCCGAACATATCGCGAAGCGCTACAATATCCTTCCCATCAAACGCGACAGTAGTGTGACACCGAACCGCCTGATGGTGGCGATCGGTGACGTTAAGACCGGAGCGGTTGGCCTCGACGACGTCAAGCTGGTTTCGCGCTGCAAGATTACATCGGTTCTGGGCACGAAGAGCGACATCGAGGATGCCATTATTCGTGCTTACAGCGGTGATCTGAGTATGCCCGGCACGGTGAAAACCGGACCGCTGGGCAACGGGCGCGGCAATGGAAATGGCTCGTCTGGGGTTCCGGCAATTATCAAGGACGCCAATGGGCAGGTCCCAGCGATCATCCGTGACGGCGACGGGGCGACGGAGCTGGCACCTGGCGAGATGCGCTCCGGCCGCGGCGGGGGTGCGGACATGGTTCCAGGCCTCGGCGGCGGCCTTCAGGATGCCATTAAAGGTGAGCTGGGTGAGCTAGGCGGCGGCGGTGAGGAGGACGACGAGGGCGGCTTGGAGAAAATCTCCGAGGAAGCGCCCATCATCCGTATCGCCCATGCCATCATGATGCAGGCAATCCGCGAGAAGGCTTCGGATATCCATGTGGAGCCGGGTATCAAAGGCGTTCGTATCCGCTACCGCATTGACGGCGTTCTGAACGAGACCATGACTGTGCCGAAGCATATTCAGGCGGCCTTGATCTCCCGCTTTAAGATCATGGCGGACCTGAACATCGCCGAGCGGCGAGTTCCGCAGGACGGCCGTATCCCGGTGCGCCATGAAGGCAAAGATTATGACATGCGCGTCTCGTGCCTCCCAACGATGTTCGGCGAGAAGATCGTCATGCGTATTCTGGACAAAACGAGTGTTTTGCTGGGCCTGAACAAGCTTGGCTTCACTCCAGAGGTTCAAGCAAAGCTGGAAGAGCTGGTCGCGCAGCCAAACGGAATGTTCCTGACCACCGGGCCGACCGGTTCCGGCAAGACGACCACCCTGTATTCGGTGCTGCATAAAATTAACTCGGTCGAGAAGAATATTATCACGGTCGAGGACCCGGTCGAGTACCAGCTTGCGGGCGTTTCGCAGGTACAGATCAACAAGAAAGCGGGCCTGACCTTCTCGACCGCCTTGCGCTCGTTCCTGCGTCAGGACCCGGATATCATCATGGTCGGGGAGATGCGCGACCTTGAGACTGCGCAGATCGCTGTGGAAGCCTCGCTGACCGGTCACCTGGTGCTCTCGACGCTGCACACCAACGATGCACCGTCGGCGGTCATGCGCCTCGCCGACATGGGCATTGAAACGTATCTTATCGCAGCGACCGTACAGGGCATTATGGCTCAGCGTCTGTGCCGCAAGGTCTGCGCCAACTGCAAGGAGCCGTACCGTGTTCCGGCCAGCTTCTTGACAAAGTTCGGCTACAAGCAGGATGACCCGAATGCTCAGGTGACGCTTTACGAGGGCAAAGGCTGCGAAGAGTGCCGCTACAAGGGCTACAAGGGCCGCGTCGGCCTTTACGAGCTGATGACGATGAACGAAGAGATCGCCGAGCTGGTCGTACGCCGCGCTCCGGTCGCCGACATCCGCGAGGCGGCTAAAGCGAACGGCATGCTGGAACTGCG
>JANXNV010000208.1 GCA_025353925.1 Armatimonadota bacterium | reverse complement strand
AATATCAAAGATAGATGGGTGAAACAAGCCTTCTCAGCGTGACGGTCTAACAATGCGCTGCACCTGACGCCAGCGGCGCGATTGTCATTGCGTAAGTTGGTTGTCGTTCCTGCCGCCGTCGCAGGTGAGCTAAGTCGTTAGACCGCTTCATATTTGCGACTCTGTTATCGTCAGGAGAATTGGCAGATTGTCTGTTGAAAACTATGACTATCAAACGCCACACCTCTTTGTAGAAGGTGAGCATGTCAAGATCGCGAGAGACGATTATTTCCTCGGCATACCACCGGGCAGTATTGGTGTAGTATTATGGGACCTCGGTAGGAAGCTATACGAAGTGACATTCACAGACAGCGAGGGCTTGATCTTTGATAGCATGTACAGCGAGGATGAGTTATCCAAAGTGGAACTGGAAGCGGTCTAACAATGCGCTGCACCCGACGCCGGTAGCCGCGTTCTCCTGTGCGTTATCATTTGGCCGTGCAGGCTACCGTCGCGGGTGAGCTTTGGCGTTAGATCGCACTCGCGAAGGCGTTATCTGTGGCGAGGAGGCAAAGAGCATGAAATGGTGGGTATCTGTAAAAAATATGCCGGAGCTTGCAGAACTTACTGAAAATGAAAAACGCAACATCATTTCGGATAGTTCTATGCGGATATACGGACACTGGCAGATTTGGGTCGGGCTTATCGCTTGTTTGATCTTCGGTAGGGTTGGCGGAAGTTTGGGTGGCTTTTTTGGCGGGAGTTCAGGCAGTATTCTTGGTGCTGCCATAGCCGGAGGAATTGGAGGGTGTTTGCTGGGCCTAGTTATGGTACGGCTGCAAGTGTGGGAAATAAGGAAAGCTGTGGCAGAACACAAATCTAGGAGTGCAATCTAACAATGCGCTGCACCCGACGCCACCCGCCCGGTTTGCTGTGCATCATTGATTGGCTGTGCGGTGCGGGTGTCGCAGGTGAGCTTAGTCGTTAGGCTGCAAGACATGGGGCTGTAAGGGGGCGTAAGCCAAAAGGAGAAATCATGTACCCAGTTCTCGCGTTCGGTTTTGGCAGTCCAGTAGATTTGTTTGTCATCGTTCTAGTCTTATTGCCAAGTATTTTCTGGCTGATGCAGTTAATAGACGTTCTGCGCCGCCAGTTTCCAGAACCAAACAACAAAATTATATGGGTATTAGTCGTCCTTTTCACGCACTTTATCGGAGCCTTGATCTACTACTTTGTGGGGCGAAAACAGGGTACACTTGCAGTCTAACAATGCGCTGCACCTGACGCCAGCGGCGCGGTTCTCGTGTGATTGGCGGGAGTCAAGTGCGTGCCGCTGTCGCGGGTGAGCTTTGTCGTTGGGCCGCTGCATAAATGCTTGATGTTGGCGGTGCGCTTTTCGGAGTATAATGACACTACCGTTTCTAAATTAGTTCTGCATCAGGAGATTCATAATGAACGTGTCGCTCCAAGCCCACCGCATTGAGACAACGCTTACAAAAAATGGAACGCTAACACTTGACCACCTGCCATTTCAAGCAGGAGAAACGGTTGAAGTCATCGTTTTTCCAAATGCGCTCCCGCCGATTTCCCCTAATCCCTATTCCTTGCGCGGTATTCCTGTCCAGTATCAAGAGCCAATGAAACCTGTGGCCCAGGAGGACTGGGAAGTTTTGGCATGATTATCCTCGACACGCACATCTGGATTTAGTGGGTGCATGATGATATCCAATTGCTTCCAGATTACCGCGACTATGTTCAAGAGCATGAAGCGGAAGGTTTGGGTATCAGTGCTATTTCCTGCTGGGAAGTGGCAAAGTTGGTGGAAGGCGATAGACTGAACTTGCCTTTTCCTGTAGGCGACTGGCTGACAAAGGCTCTGGCTTATCCGGGTATCCGCTTGTTGGACTTATCGCCGCAAGTGGCTGTAGAATCCACTCAATTGCCGGGTGTGTTTCATCGCGATCCTGCCGACCAGATTATTGTAGCTACGGCTCGCCTTTTTCAGTGTCCGTTAGTGACGATGGATCGGAAAATCCGCGCTTATGCTCATATCCAAATAGCTCCATGAGCCTCTGACTTATAGCATTTTCAAGCAGACGGCCCAACAATGCGCTGCACCTGACGCCACCTGCCAGTTCTGCTCTGCATATCTGGTAGGCTGTGCGGGCAGGTGTCGCAGGTGAGCTATGGCGTTAGGCTGCTCGGCCATTGCTTTATTTTTGGCAGGGGCAAATGAATACAGGAGAAATGATATTGACCAAAATAGACAAACTGGTTATCATGTGGCTCATGTTGGCTGCTGGGGTAATACTGATTTGCTTCGCCGCATCCATTGCAAATGCTGTCTATCCTCCCCTGGAAAAACCAGAAGGCGGTTATATCACCCGGGATGCTGAGGTAGTGCAAGCGATCCTTGTTTGCCGCTGCCTGGGCGGTATGATATTCGCTGCGGGTTTAGTAGAGCGATTGGTTATGTCTATATCGAGTTTGTCTGCCGAGCATTCTCATGGCCCTGCGCTATCATCAAAACCGCGTCATGCATGGTCTATGCCGGATAAACCCATCGGCGACAGCGGGACAGGAGCAGCCTAACAATGCGCTGCACCCGACGCCATTGCCCGGCGTCATGCTTTGCGTCAGCGATTGGCTCGCTTCGGGCATTGTCGCGGGTGAGCTATACCGTTAGCTTGCTGCGTGCGGTGTTATTGTATATCCTAAATCTAAAACTTGTATAATGAGTTTGCTATGAACATTTTGATTCTCTGTGCAATCTTGCTGGCTGCTTCTGGTTCATCTCACAAAACAACTTCTGTGGCAGGGCCATTCGAGTTGAGCTTTGATGAAAAAGGGATTGGGCAAGGTCTCAAGCCAAGAAAGATTCACGGCTATGATTCTAAACTTCCTGGTTATCATGTCGAGGCGCAAATTGCGACGCTCCTCATTCATCCATGTAGCAATAATAAATCCCGGAACAAATTGCCAAATAAGTTGGTGTTAGCTATTCGCACTTCTTCTGGCGAGCGTCCGATGCTGGAAAGATTTTCTTTAATTTCATCCAAACTGATTATCACGTCGGCCTTGTTCAACGGTCTTGACTACGAAAGGGTTCAGACTATAAATAACTCAAAGTCGGGCAACCAGCAGGTCAGCAAAGTGCCTAAAGGAACATATCTACGGTTCGAGGTGGTAGGCGAAGAAGTTGATGTCACCTTTTTGCCTAAAGCAATGGAGTTGCTGAAGAAAGGATGCAAAGTAGAATGGATTGATTGGTATCGGCGGTGAAAGTCAGCAAGATTAGAACGCAACAACAGCAAGCTAACAAGGCGCTGCACCCGACACCACCCACTGCCTTATAGTGTGCGTATATGGTATGCTTGCTTAGCGGGCGTCGCAGGTGATCTATTGCGTTAGGCCGCTCTGCCAGGTGCTTTTGGGTAGCGTAACGCATGGAAAACAGGAAGTCGGAACCGTACCTGATCGTAATGATGGCGTTGGGGCTACTTTTCACGGTGTGTCTATTGGTTGCTCCCGTGGTGTTGGTGCATTTTGGTTCACTCTGGGGGCTAGGAGCGGCCATTGCTGCTTTTTTGCTTTGGTATCTTCTTGGGCCGCCTCCCATGCCAGGATTTATTCCGGGTCTCCTGGGCATCGCTGTATTTCTCGTCAATGCAACTTTAATCATAGTGGCCCTTGTACAATGGCTGATCCACAGAGCGGCCTAACAATGCGCTGTAGCCGACGCCACCGCGCCAGGTTCTTGTGCTCGGCAATCTGCTGTGCTTGCGGTGTCGCGGCTAAGCTGGGCCGTTAGGCCGCTGGGCCATTGCTGGCTTGTAGACGAGAGGAAACAAACCAATGAGCATCGGACAAAAGCGTCTTTGGAATAAACCTTTTGCTGTTGATCCTATATTTCAATGGCGTGAGCATGAAAGTGAAGCCTACTGGCTGGCAGCGGCAGAATGGGCGACACGAAAATTGCGCCTAATTGTTTGTCTTTGCTTGGGGTGTGGCGCATTCTCCCTTTATAGGATATTCTTTAGTCCTGTGGCACAGGGTAGGAACACTTTTCTGGTATGTGGTTCTATCGTTAGTATCGTTCTTTGGGCTTGTTTGCCTGTCCTCTACCGCTGGAGAGCGCGTAAGGCTAGAGCCGCTGTTTCATCTGCCGAACCGCCATCGGCCTAACAATGCGCTGCACCCGACGCCATCGCCCGCCTTATCGGATGGGTTATCGGGGGGCTTGCATTGGCGTTGTCGCGGGTGAGCTAAGTCGTTAGGCCGCAAAGGTAGGTTTACTCGGTTTCGGAAGCCGTTCTAAAGTCGGCAGTCGTTTGGCTTCGCTGTTACGGTGTCCGTTCCGCGTTTCGTATGAGGTATTGCTGTATTGGATTTGGTATTGTGTGGGGTAGAGTGGGGCTGTCGCCGGGGCATCGCGCCTCGTCCGTTGCGGCCCAACAATGCGCTGCACCCGACGCCGGTGGTGGGGTTTACTTGGTTCTTGCAGCGTTTGCACCGGTGCAGGTGAGCTTTGGCGTTAGACCGCGCTCGTAATGCTGGTACTTGGCAGGAACAGGAAATGACACCTGAACAACTAAGTCGGCAAAAAATAATCTCGCAAGAGAAAGAAACTCGCGCCATTATTGAGCGGGATTTCTCCGCAAGCCGGATGAACTCGACCAAATGGGCGGAAGTGGCTCAATGTTTATCAGAGTTGAATGTTCGGTGTCGAATCAAGTTTGTAGATGTTCCTGATAAAGTGTTTGACGTAAGGGGTTTATGGCACGTCACCGGAGATTGGTTCGACGGTTCTTTAAGCGTGTTTACTGCGATTTCAATCGAGTGGTTGGACATCAATCCGATTGAGGAAATTAATCGCGGATTACTGCAAAGGCCCAAACCCATCAATCACACGGAGGAGGTCGAAAATTGGCTTGCGTCAAAAGCTATCCCATATTATTGGGAGAATGGATTTATCCGCATTATCGGCCACGTTCGCAAAGGCGCGTGTGAATAAATCCAAGTGCAGGCTCGGTCTAACAATGCGCTGCACCTGACGCCACCCGCCCGGTTTCCTGGGCATTGTCGGAAGGCTGTGCGTGCGGGTGTCGCAGGTGAGCTATGGCGTTGGGCCGCTGGGCGGAAGGCAAGGCTATGACATATGCATACTTATCGGAATCAGAAAGTCGGTGCATAATATGCTCCTGCAAACCATTCGTCAAAACTCAGAGTGTACTTTTGCAGACGCTTGGCACGATTACCATAAACGACGGATCGCGTATTTCGTTAGTTTCTTTTTCGGTGGAATTGGAGTATTCGTTGCCCATAAATTGATGCACATTGACTCGCCACTTGTTTTCATTTTGTTTGTGCCGAACGTGGTTTACTATTTCCGTCTTCGGTCTTTCCATTGCCCTAACTGTGGCGAGACGTTTCTAGTGAATTCTGTTCTAAGCAAACCCCCTCTATTTCCTACGAACTGTGTTCACTGCCGTCTGCCCACCTATGTTGTGGAGCCGTTGGGGCGGTCTACATTGGATAGTATTTCATAGTTGCCGCTTATCGGTAGCTCACACAGCCAGACGGCCCAACAATGCGCTGCACCCGACGCCGGTAGCCGCCGTTTGCTGTGCAGTAGCATTATGCTGTGCAGGCTACCGTCGCGGGTGAGCTTAGCCGTTAGGCCGCAAAGGCAGGTTTACTCGGTTTCGGAAGCCATTTGTGAAGTCGGCGGTCGTTTGGCTTGGCTGTTACGGTGCCCGTTCCGCGTTTCGTATGAGATACTGCTGTTTCGAATTTGGTATTGTGTGGGGTAGAGTGGGGCTGTCGCCGGGGCATCGCGCCTCGTCCGTTGCGGCCTAACAATGCACTGCACCTGACGCCGGTGGTGGGATTTTCTTGGTTCTTTGGCCGAGTCACCGGCGCAGGTGAGTTTTGGCGTTAGACCGCTCCGGCGTCGGCAGTATAGGGACAAGGAGCAATCATATAGACGTACTGCAAGCAAAACGACTCTGGACTGAACTTTATGACATCTTTGATACGGATGACGGGTCACTGCCCGGTATTGATATTAACAACCTGTGTCCGCAGGAAGTCGGCAGCATATACCACTTTCTACGCACGCGTTCCATCCTCGTTGGCTCTCCACGTCATCCTGAGACGGGCCGCCCATGCTTTTGGCACGAGAGCGAACAGCATGACGTGGATTTGGACGCTGTTCCGAATGCCGCTTTACTCGTGGCCGAAGGCACTGCCGCCGCATTCCATATTGTTGTCAAAGGATTGACATTTCTAGGAGCTACGATCCCAGACTTTGGCGTTTTTGTCTTTTCAGAGTCTATTGTCCTGGACTATCGGATGGGTAAGGAGTGGGGACCAGCGCAAGTAGCGGCATTATTTGAATGCCTGCGGCATATGAAAGAAATTGCACCATCAGCCGAGATTACTTTGCCAGAGGGTGAACTTCCTGAAGTACGGTTGCGTTTTGAAAGGGCTTTGTGGCATTATTGTAACAACGGAGCGGTCTAACAATGTGCTGCACCCGACGCCACCTGCTCCGGCTCCTTTGCGTGGTGGAAGGCTATGCAGGCAGGTGTCGCAGGTGAGCTTTGCCGTTAGGTCGCACTACATAGGCTGGTTTGTTGCCGTGACATTCAAACAAATACAGGAAGCGGTTGTCCTGCGTCAAGGCGGGATGGGGAAGATATGGCAATATCAGGTAAGTCACTCGTGGCTCACCATACGCCTCACTGCACCGTCATTATTTGGCAATTTTCATTTGCGTTGCGGAGATTGTGATCGTGCCGAGTTTGATACCTGTTGGTCGCCTGCCGCTGTGCAGGTTGAGCGGATCGCTGACAGGTTCCTTGTGCATGATGGCGCTCATCTTCGGGTAGAGTGTGGCATACTTGACGGCGTTTATAACGTAGAGCCGTACTGAGTGCAACCTAACAATGCGTTGCACCCGACGCCAACCGCGCGGGTTCCTGTGCCTACCCGTTTGGCTGTGCAGCGGTTGTCGCGGGTGAACTTTGCCGTTAGGCCGCACCACGCAACTCTCTGCGTCGTCAAAGGGTAGAATGAACCATGTCACAGTATCCGCGGATTGTCTTTCATCCAAGCCATGACGACCGAAGCAAAGAGGAAATGACCCCTCGCGGCTATGTCAGTCATGTCTATGTTCTCACCGAGGAGGGGCATCACTACCCCGTCTTTTTTTACGATCTGGTGCGCTTAGGCCAGGAACTTGAGGCGGGAGCCAAGCAAGAGTATCCTTACGTTGCCGAGCCGGGCATGATTGTCGTACCCGAAGTCACACTAGAGGGGATGACCAAAGCCGTGGAGGCGTTATACGCAGACGGTTACTTCGACCATCTCATATCGGTCCAACCAGAACCGGGTTCGGTCTAACAATGCGCTGCACCTGACGCCACCCGCTCGGCTTCCTGTGCATTTGTGGTAGGCTGTGCGTACGGGTGTCGCAGGTGAGCTTTGCCGTTAGGTCGCCTGGCCGGGGCGGGGTATTTGGCGAAAGTCAAAAATTATGAAATACTGCTGGCTTTCCTTTTTGGTTTTTTGCCTCTTGCCCTACGAAGTTGGCGCTGCATCTAAGCATAAGAGAGTAAGGCCACACCCACAAGGCATTGCTTATTTTATTCCTTTCCCCGTAGAAACTTATGTTCCTGTCACCCCGGAAACCATCAACAAAGATGGCGACAAGGCCATTCTGACCCCGGACGACGTTTTTATACTCGCTCGGATTTTACAAGATAGAGGAAAGTCTGCCGAGTTTGAGAGTGTCAAGACCAGATTACGAATTGAGCGTTCGAACGCAATGCCGGTTTTCGTAGACCAAAATGGGAATGTAGTAGAGGGTAGTCAGCGGTATTCACTTCGCCCGGTGGCTTTAGTGAGCCTTGCGGAGTTGATGGAGAAGCGTTTTCAAGGAAAGCTTACCAGCAGCGACAAATAGACCGTTCAGATGGAGCCGTAAGCAGAGAGGGCAGGCCACCTAACAATGCGCTGCACCCGACGCCACCCGCCCGGCTTCCTGTGCATATCCGTTTGGCTTTGCAGTGCGGGTGTCGCAGGTGAGCTATGGCGTTGGGCCGCTAATCTGCCCTGAATTATCACGGAGGCACCTATGAGTTGGGTCACTAATCTCATCTTGCATATCAGTTCTGCCGAAGGCAGTTCCGCCTTGGATTCCACAGCAGGGCGCGGCTTCTTGGATGATGTCCTTACCGAAGGGGCAGTTTTCCATCCCAGTACGCCGCCTGAAATCAAGGACTTCCTCAATACTACTCTCAGCAGTGCGCTAGATAGCGCAGGGGGCTTTCGTGGCAAACTTGAGCAGGTAAACGCCTTTTTTACCGAGCGCGGTCAGCCCGAACTTGAGTCCGTAGACCCTGTTTGGGAGGGCAGAGGCAGAGCGTTGGAGTGCAATTTGTATGTGGGTGCGTACAACGGGCTAGAATTGGACAAGTTTATCGAGCATTTGCGCGGTATCGAGTGGCGAGCGCCAGAGCATATTCAACTCTTTGTCAAAGACCAAGAGGATATAGAGTTTCACCTTGTCCGCCTTGATGCGAACGCCGAACCGTAGCGGCCCAACAATGCGCTGCACTCGACGCCGGTGGTTAGTCTCTCCTGGTTCTTACGTCGTTTGCACCGTCGCGGGTGAGCTTTGTCATTAGGCCGCTGGATGAAGGCATTCCTCATGCGTAAACAGGAAATCCGACGGGGTATTGCGGCGGTGGTATTGCTTATCATATTTCCCTGTGGGGCTGCAGCAATGGATCACTTTGTTCCAAATAACGCGCAGGCCAGAGGTATAATTGGATTTAGCCTGTTTACCTTGCCGTTATTCAGTCTGGCTCTCGGCCTCAAGTCGCATCATACTTGGCTGGGCATTGTTAGCCTTTTCATTTCTGTCCCATTGTTTCTATGGGTTGTCGGCGCAACTTTTTGGTGGTTTGTTATTCTTCAACCGCAGGTTGTGCGTTATTCACGGCTACACCCGCATCATTCAACCCAAAGGCTTATCAGTCAGCGGCCTAACAATGCGCTGCACCCGACGCCACCCGCCCGGCTTCCTGTGCGTCATTAGCAGGCTGTGCGTGCGGGTGTCGCGGGTGAGCTTTGGCGTTAGACCGCAAGATATGAGCCTGCTTGTGGCGAAGGACATAATGCAATGTTACTTACGGTGGATCAAGTGAGACAGGAACTTGACGAAATTGAACGCCAGCGCAAGGATGCTTTCGCTGCATCTGTGCCAACTCCGTGTGTAGACTTCGTTGATAAATTCTTAAGCATTGCGGCCCATAGCGGCTTTTTAGAAGCCCAATTGGAGCAGGCTAATTGGGCTTCCATGTTAGTCCTAACTGGCCCTGATGGGCAGCAGTATAGGTATGACTGGGCCAGTATGTTCCGCACTTGTTTGGCAAATATGGCCGCCATTGCCTATGGGTTGTCTGGTCGGGAAGCAGCACCGTCAGAGTTCAGCTTCTACGGATTTGAGGCGGTAGTCAATTACCCGTTAGAGGAAAAGGAGTTTGTGCCTCTACACATCAAGACACTCAACAGTGGGCATAGCTCCGTACCTGAGCCGCATTTCTACTTTTGTATCCGTAGGCAATAGCCTTTGCTGCTAGCGGTCTAACAATGCGCTGCACCTGACGCCAGCGGCGCGGTTGTCGTGATTTAGGTCGGGTGTCATGCTTGCCGCTGTCGCAGGTGAGCTATGGCGTTAGGCGGCTTCATGGGGTCTTCCTAGTGCGGAAGCCAGAAATACAAAAGAGTAACATGTACCACAGGCGTTATAACATACTCCAAGTTTTGATAAGCATTCTGGCAGTGTGGTTTGTCATTTCCCCGGCTCAAGCGAGGACAGCCCGCTACGTTGCTCGGCTGCCAGAAGTAGGAGAAGCTGGGGCAATACGCGGGTATGATACCCACACGCACCGTACCCTCTGGAGCCTACGGAACGCTATGGTTCTTAGTTCCGCTTGGAGCCATGATAGACATTGTTTCGCGTTAGTTTGGTTGGACGACATTCACTGGAAGAACGGGAGACGCTTAACGATCTGGTACACTGGACATATGCCACGCACCTATGTCGGGTTACCAGACCCGATGGAACAATATCAAGATAAAAACTCAACTTTTAATACCGACTATATCATCGATATAGTTTGGTCGCCGGATAACCGAGCTTTATTAATGCGTACCACTGGTTCGGGTGGCGCCTATTCAACTGGCTTTGGTATTCTGTGGTACATAAACATATATCGATACCGTGCGCGGCTGCTGGTTAAACGCTGTGTTGCAGGAGCCGAATGGGTTTCGCCTACTAAAGTCGCCTATACATTTGTCATCCCTGGTGGCGTTCCTCGACCTGGCTATATGTTTGAGGAGCACGATAGGACAATACGCATCAATCCCCAATACTGAGGTATTGTGGTGAAATGCTCTGCGGAAGCCGCCTAACAATACGCTGCACCTGACGCCAGTGGCCGCGTTCTCCTGTGTGAGTTCGTAGGGCTTGTCAGGCCACAGTCGCAGGTGAGCTATGTCGTTAGACCGCTCTGCCTGGGCTGAAAATTTCACGT
>JANXNV010000008.1 GCA_025353925.1 Armatimonadota bacterium | reverse complement strand
CTTATGAAACAGTCGCGACTGCTCAAGACCACTTTGCTGGGCGTGGGAATCGCTGCCGTGTTCGGCTTCTTCCTGTGGCGGCTGAATTCTCCTTCACCGCCGAAGCCTCTCCTGCCGCCGGTTCCTTCCCCGCTGGCGATCTGGCCCTGGCCGAAGGCGGTTCAGGACGCGCCCCACCCCGGGGTGATGCACTGGCTGGACACGTCCTCGCCCGACGGAACGGTACTGGACTTCTTCGACTTCGATTTTTCTGCCAACCCCCATCTCCGCTTCGAGATCTACGATCAGGACCAGGATGACGCCCATCCGTTCGACGACTCAAACGACGGATGGAAGGTTGGCGTCGGAGCTGCCGTGCATCATCTTAACGGGGCGGGCCGGGGGAAAGTGGTCGCCGCCTGGCACGGGCTGTTTTTTGGACTGGAGACAAAAGGGGCCGTCCCGCCTTCTCCCTACCTCTACCACCATGTCACACCCGTCGTGCTCGGCGGCAAAGTCCACGCGAATGTCGGGCAGGCCCGCTGGACCTTCGGGGTTTCTCAGGATGCCTCGGGCCGCGCAGAGTTCAAGACTCTGTTGATGCCGGACAAGGCGGCCCTGGCGAAAAACTTCACCTTCGCCGCCGGCGGAGCGCAGTGCCTGATCAAAGACGGCAAGCCGCTCGCGCTGCATCCGTTTCCGACGACTATAGAAGTTTACGGCGGCGGCCATCCGGCGGCGTGCACTGCGGGCGAAGCGGGGTATATCCCAAATGTGGACTGGATCCAGACGACCCGCGCAACGGTCGGCTGGTCGCATGATAACAAGCACTTCTACCTGCTGTTTGTCAAACAGACCGGCACGGAAGGCGGGGCCGTCATGGCCGCCCATGGGCACGGCCCGCCGACCGGCGGCTGGACTGTCTCCGATGAGCAGCGGTTCTGGCTCGCCAAAGGCGTGTGGGGCGCAATCAACAGCGACGGCGGCGATGTCGGGCAATTGACATTCCTGCAGCCGGACGGCAGCTACCTCCTGCTGCCTCCCATTGCCGAGCAGCGGCTGACCTTTACCCCGGAGTTCGTCAACGCCCCCCAGAGCGGTACCCTGCTCTACTTTTTTGTGAGGGATACTAAAGGCTGATGTACCTGTCTTCAAACAAAGAATTTTTCGATTGCAAACGGTATAGTACTAGCATCAGCTTGATGCAATTAACTTCGATGGAAACCAATTACTGATGTTAGTACAATTCTCTTTTGAAAACTTCCTTTCTTTTGATGAGGAGCAAGTTTTCTCAATGGTCGCGACAACCAATGAGGATCACTCAGGACATCTCGTCTCTGATTTGCCTCGGAAAGGCGAGCACCTACTGAGAGCTGCTGCTTTTTATGGGGCGAATGGAGCGGGGAAGTCGAACTTTGTCAAAGCGATGCAGTTCGCCAAAAATCTGATTGTGAATGGGACACGCGGAACGCAGTTAATTAGTGTACGCCCATTCCGATTGGGGATTGGTTCCAGTCGGCCCTGCAAGTTCGAATTTATTTTCGAAGCTGAAAATATTTTGTATAACTACGGCTTCCGGGTAGATTCATTGCGTGTGCATGAGGAGTGGCTTTTCGCGACCCATGATGCCAATGAGCTGCCTTATTTTCAGAGATACATTCTTCCAGATGGAAATGAGAAGATTGAGTATGGCTCACTCTTTACTGAAAATGACGAGAAGCAAGAACAGTTTCTAGAATTCGTCGCTAAGGGCACTCGACCGAATCAACTTTTCCTGACAGAAGCATTGGACCGAAACGTTGTTAAGCTAAAGCCGATAGTAGATTGGTTCCAGAAGAGTCTTATTTTTATACTTCCTGAGTCGTCGGCAACTCACTTAGATATGATTATGCATGAAGATAAATCTATGACTAGTTTCATGGAGGACATTTTACGAGTTACAGGAACAGGAGTGAGCAGTGTCGAGACAGAGGAAGTACCATTTGATTTTGACAATTTGTCCTCAGTGGTTTTGGACGCGTTCAAAGATCAGGTAAAAGCTCAATTAGAGGCTTCCTATGCAGTCACAGTGAATCTTTACGGGCCGCAGGAAGAAAGTGTGACGCTCAAACACAATACTCAAAATCAAATTGTGCGAGTTCTGCTCCATTTGCTGCATCAGGGTAAGAATGGGCACCAAGTTGCTTTCGGAATAGATGAAGAATCGGATGGCACTCAGCGCTTGCTGAACCTTATTCCTGCATTGTTCATGCTTAAGCAGAACCCTGGCCAAGTACTTGTTATCGACGAATTGGACCGACGATTACATCCTCATTTGTCTCGTTTCTTTATCAAGGCAGCTCTTGACTGCGGCGACGCGAAAAGCTGTAAAAGTCAGCTGATATTTACCGCTCACGATACAAATCTTTTAGATTTGGAACTGCTGCGTCGAGATGAAATTTGGTTTGCTGAGAAAGATAAAAACGGAGCATCGCATATCTACTCACTTGCAGAATTTAATTGGCTAGAGACCCAGAGCGAAAAAGGGTATTTAAATGGTCGATTTGGAGCGATCCCATTTATTGGAGAGGTGAGTCGCTTACACGAAAACGACGTCCAGAAACGATCTACCGGTGAGGCAGATTTTGTGGGCGCAGCGGCATGAGTATCCACCGAACGGACCTGGTCCCACGCCCTCAGTTTGTCCGCGATGCCCGTATTTTCGTGATTGCGGTCGAGGGAGAAAAGACGGAGGAACAATATTTCTCTCTCTTCGAAAACTCCCGCGTGCATGTCGAAGTCCTGTCGGCAGGTTCCGGCAGCCTGTCGGCACCGAAGCACGTTTTGGAGCGACTGGTTAGGTTTGAGGAGCAGTACGACCTTGGCCCGGAAGACGAACGCTGGTTTGTCGCCGATGTAGATCGGCAGCGCGGGCAGTTTTTGGATGAAGTGACTCAAATTGCTCGTGACAGCGGCTATCATCTCGCGATCAGCAACCCGTGTTTCGAGTTGTGGCTGCTTCTGCATTTTCGAGAGGCGGATCCGGCGGACACGGAATGTCGGAGCGTTGTTGAGAGTCTACGTCAGCATACCGGGGGCCACAATAAGGCGCGGATCAATCTCAAATATTATACTCCTGTCACGATTCGAGAGGCGATTGATCGTGCCCGCACGCTTGACGGAGGGCAGGAAAACCGCTGGCCAAGTTCTCCTGGAACACACGTCTTCAAGGTCGCTGAAAAGCTGCTTCAGCTGCAATTGCCCTGATTAGATTTTAGCTTGGAACTTTCATGTACCTCGAAATTGCCGAGAAACTGCGGGCCTGCGCTCAGGCTGTCAATCCCTTCACACGCGAGGCTCTGGCTGAGTTTTTCGGCGTCGGAATTGGCTCGTTTTCGCAGGACGGACCGGCCATCACCTACCATCAATCCGGCAGCCATGCGCCGATTTCGTATGTGCTGAAGGGAACGATCTTCTTCACCGACACGCGCTCCATCATACGCGGCTACCCGCGCATCCTGCCCGCCTCCGACTACACGACCGACCGCTTTGCGGCGACCCAGGAGCGGAACCTTTTCCGCGCTCTGCGGGACGGGGAAGTGATTGTCGAGAAGAAAGAGGATGGGGTCAATATCCGGCTGTATAAGCGCGGGGACAAGCGGCAGGACAAGTACCTCTTTGCGACCCGCGACGTTTACGACGGCAGCAATCCGCTGGTCTCGGCGGGGATCGAGAATGTCCGGGGGCTGGGGATCGATTACGGCTCGCAGGCCCGGCTGCTGCTGGATAAAAAGTATCTCCTGGCATACAAGCTGGCCGATTTAGGCTATGTGCCCTGCTTCGAGATGACCCTGCCGGAGATCGAGACCGTCATCCCCGCCGATCAGCCGGACATGATTTTGATCGATGTCATCGACCCCGACCACCAGTTCGTAGACCGTTTGGAAAAAGAGCGCATCGCCGAGGATTACCGCTTGAAGCTGATCGAGCTGCAGGGGCGGCTGGTCGGCGGCAGTGAGGCGGGAGATGTTTACAAGCGGCTGCGCTCCCTGGAGCATCTGGCCTCACGGGACGGGATTGAAGGCTACGTCGTCAAAGGCCGTATCGAGCAGTCCGACCAGCTCTTTCTCAAAGTCAAACCGGCCAGTGTCCGCGATGCCCATCGCATCTTCAGCCTCGCCGACCTGAAGGCCGTTTGGGAGAGTGTCGTCGAAGACTTCACCGCCAAAGATCTCGCGGACCTGGATTTTGCCGAAGAGGCCATGCTGGACTATCTCGGCACGCATGGCCGGAACACGCGCTGGCAGGTGCAGGACTTTCTGGCGGGGAAAAAGCCGGGAGAGGAAGAAGAGACGGATGGCTATGTCCGGTAGCTCGCCGCCAGTGACCCGGCGATGGCATGCCAGCCGTCGGCTAAGATAAAAACGAGAATCTTGGCGGGCAGGGAGATCACAGTCGGCGGCAGCATCATCATACCCATGCTCATCAGCAGCGACGACACCACCAGGTCAATGATAATAAACGGGATGTAGATGATGAAACCGAAGATGAAGCCGGTCTTCAGCTCGGAGATGACAAATGCCGGGATGACCACCTGCATCGGCAGGGAGTCGGCGGGGTGCGCCGGATCGGTAATTTTTGGCAGAGGCGTGTGGCTCATCTGCAAAAACAGCCGCAGGTCGTCTTTGTAGGTCTGCTTGACCATGAAGCGGCGCAGGGGAATCTCCCCCCGGTCCACGGCGGTATTGAAGTCCATTTTGTTACTGAGATAGGGCTGGATGGCATCGGAATTCATCTGGTTGAATGTCGGCCCCATGACGAAGAAGGTCAGAAAGAGTGCCAGGCCGAGCATGACCTGATTCGGCGGGATGTTCTGCGTCCCGAGGGCCGAGCGCAGAAATGACAGCACGATCACGATTCGCGTGAACGCCGTCGTCATAATCAGCAGGGCTGGGGCCAAAGTCAGGACGGTCAGCAGCAGCAGGATTTGCAGGGTATTGGCAACCTGCTGCGGGTTCTTCGCCGGAGCACTCCCCGGAATGGTCGGCAGGACGAAGCCCGTCTGCGCGTGTGCCGCCGACGCGAGCAGCACCGGAACGACTACAAGTATAATTGGAATAAAGCGGCGCAGTATCATAGATTTTCTTCCGTCGGGGGGCGTCCCATCAGGGAGCGCAGGCGGGCATTCGCCGCCGCCAGGCTGCTGCCGACAGTCTGCGGGCCATCGGCGCGGGTGAGGTACTCTTCGAACAAGGCTGCATTGGGGTCGTTCTCAGCGGCGGCGGGCCATTCGGTCAGGGCCGAAACGGATTGCGGGGTCACCCCCAGTAGTAAGTTTTTGCCAGCTACGGAGACCACATGCAGCATCGCCCCGCCAGGCAGGGTCTGCGACGACAGCACGGTCACGGGCGAGTCTTCCCCAGCGGCTGCTGCGCTCCGATTCCGGCGAAACGCCGCGAAATTCTCCAAGGCCAGCTTCGCGGGCTTGCCGTTCTCCCCCGGCTTGACCAGCCCAAACCGCTTCAAAGCATACACGACGGCGACAATCCCCGCCAGCACGATGACCAAAGCCTCCGTCGCCCGGCCCATCTGAGCCAGCGGGCTGGGGGCCGTTTCGTCCGCGGTCACCGGCGCACTCTCCCGCCCACCGTAGTCCGGCAGGGTAGCAGCCGCCGGAGCCGGAGCGGTGGGCGGAGCCGCTGAGAGGGGGCCAATTGCGGAGAATAAAAAGAATACAAGCCCAATTTTAAGCCGCAAGCGCATGCAAGTCCTTCTCCGAGCTGCTGCGCTCCGCCGCCGTAATGATTTCGGTGACACGCACGCCGAAGTTGTCATCGATTACGATTACTTCGCCGCGTGCTACCAGCATTCCATTGGCAAAGAGATCGACCGGCTCCCCGGCCAGCTTGTCCAGCTCGATGATCGAGCCGGGGCTAAGGTCTAAAATATCTCGGATCAGCAGGCGGGTCCGGCCCAGCTCGACCGTCACTTCCAGGGGAATATCACGGACCCGGTTCAGACCGCCGGAGCCGCCGGAAATCGCTTCGGGCACCGGCGGCGGAGCAAACTCAGGGAAATCCACCAGTCCCGCCGGTGACGAACGGGGCATTTCTTGTTCTTCGGACAAGCTCTTCTCAGTGGAGCTTTCCTGCGAAGCCGCAATCAGGGCATCCAAATCGGACTGCGATATCATGCCTGCGTCATTTGAATCTTCGCCTAGCTCTTCACTTATCGCTTCACTTAATTCCAAATCGGCCACTTATTTCTTATCTCCTATGGTCAAATGACTTTGTTCCCGATGCGCGACCAGCTCGACGCGCGGTGCGACCACCTGCTCGATCTGCACTGCCAGCTTGCGCCCACGCAGGCCGGTCCGTCCTCGAAATTTCACCTGGTCGCCCACCAGTAAATCTACTGTGCCCAGTCTCCCTTTCGGCTTGCCGGGAATGTCGGACGCCTCCGGGCTGACCGTCATCGGCAGCACCTGACCTACCTCCAGCCCGGCCAGGTCAGCCACGGTCAGTGATGACACCCCGAGCCGGGCGACGCAGGGGACCGAGGTCGTATTCAGCCGTGACGCGAGCTGTTTCCCATGTGTCGCCGAGGCTTTCTTCTTATCGCTGACGAACCAGCGCTGGGCACTGAGGCGATTTAGGATCGGCTTGATCAGCAGGTACGGCATGCAGAGCCGCATAGCCCCCCGGTAGTCGCCGATCGCGATCTCAAAGAGCATCAAAACAATCGTGTCGTTGCCGGGGACAATCTGGACAAACTGCGGGCTGGTCTCCATCGAAGCCACCACAAAGTCCATCGGAAGCACGGTCTCCCAGGCAGCTTTGAGGTCCAGCAGGGCCATTTCCACGATGGTGCTGGCCAGCATCTTCTCGATGTCGGTCAGGTCCCGGACGACTTTCCCCGCCGCCCCCTTCCCGCCGAGCAGCCGGTCGAACATGGAGAACAAAATCGCGAAGTCGACTTCGAGGATCGCCTGCCCGGCCAGGGCATCCATGTTCAGGATATTCAGCAGTGATTCGGAGACGGTCTTAATATACTCGTCGTAGGGAACCTGCTCGATGGACAGCAGCGAGACCTGCACCTGTGCCCGCAGGTGGGCCGACAGCGACGTGATAAAGTACCCGGCGAAGTTCTCGTGCAGCATTTGCAGTGAGCGCATCTGGTCTTTGGAGAGTTTGTCCGGCCGCCGGAAGTTGTAGGACTCGTAGGCGGTGGCCGGCGCGGCGTAGGGGAACTGGGCCGCTGCCAGGGCGTGCCCGGCGGCGGCGCGGCGGCGCTTGTGCAGCGGCAGAAAGACCAGCCCTTCCGCCATGTGAATCTGCGGGGCCGCCCCGATCAGGTTCTCGCCCCCGCTGGACGGGACTTCCACCTCAAGCGTGCTCGGCGGCTCCTCGTCCGCCACGGCCATCGTCGCCAGCAGGGCCTCGATCTCGGTCTGTGATAATGCTTCAGCCAAAAAGTGTTCCTGTCGCCCCGTTCGCATCGAACTAAAAATAAAATCAAAAAGACACCGGAAGCATCTCGCTTCCGGTGTCTTTATTCCATACTCTCACTCCGAATCCCATAACAATTACTGGGTCACGAAATTGGTGAAGTAGACGCCCCGCACATCGTCTTCCCCCAGTGCCTCATTGACCCGCTTTTTGATCTCCGCCTTCAGCTTCTCGCGTCCGGCCTGCGGCCCGACCTGGTCACGGGTTTTGCTGGCGAGTGACGACAGCACGGCATCGCGGATCAGCGGCGTGTCTTCCTTCAGCGTCTCCGGCGTCTTGCCCTTTTCTTTGCTCAGCTCCAGCCCTACTGTCACTTTCAGGAAGTGGTCGCTGCCGGGGTCCGCCAGATTGACCAGAAACTCATCCAGTGTCAGCACCGGCCCTTTCTCCACCTTCTTGACTTCGTGGGCCTTGCTCTTCGCGCTGGCTTTCTGCACCACCATGAAGCCGACCGCAAGAATCACGACCGCCGCAACCGCGATAATCACCATCATCGGCGGCTTTTTCTTCCCCGCCGCCGCTTCTTCTTTTTTTTCCGTCTTGTCGGCCATAGGATTCCCTCTACTCGAACTTCACAACTCGCTTAAACTCGTGCGCCCGCCGAATGCAGGCGCAGGTTGATTATCGGCAGGAATGCGGGGAAACTATACGGTTTGCCATCCCTTAATACCGCCGCAGGATCACGATCTCCACGCGCCGGTTCTGCGCCCGCTTTTCCTCCGTGTCGTTTTTGACCAGCGGACGCTGGTCCGCATACCCCGCCGCTTCCAGGCGCAGGGGGGCGACGCCGCGGCCTTCGAAGTAGCGCAGGACGGTGGTCGCACG
>JANXNV010000160.1 GCA_025353925.1 Armatimonadota bacterium | reverse complement strand
GGGGGCAGAGTGTCTCGGTAATCTATAGGCGCAATCGACCTTAGCTGAGTCAGTGCCAGTGCTTCGGGCGTCGTTCCTTGTCGCTTCGCTTCTTTTGTCAATATCTGTTCAATGTCGGGTGTCAACGTAATCGTCATTTTGAGCCTCCTTCCGTTAAATACCCCTGCTTGACCGCATCGGCGATAATCTCTTCCACATAGGCCCAAAGAGTCTCCGAGCCTTCCCCGGCATGGCGGTTGCGCTCCGTCACCTGCGCCGACGTGATCCCATGGGCGAGCCAGCTCCGGCCCTGGGTGTGGTAGTTGTGCAGGATCGGCATCAAGCGGTCGAGAGCCGCCGCGAACTTTGCTTCCGGCGTTTCGCGGGCTTCGAACTGCGTCCACAACGCGTGCAGCTCGGCGGACTGATCGTCCGGCAGCAGGCCGAAAATGCGCTGGGCGGCCAGCTCTTCCCGTGCGGCCTTGCCATCGTTGCCGGCGGCGTCGTAGCAGTAGGTGTCCCCGGCATCGATCTCGACAATATCATGCACCAGCAGCATCTTCAGAACAGCAAGCAGATCGACTTCGATAGTGGCGTGTTCGGCCAGCACCAGGGTCATCATTGCTAGATGCCAGGAATGCTCCGCCGAGTTTTCATGGCGTGGGTCATTGACCAGGTAGGTGCGCCGCAGGACGCTTTTCAGCCGGTCGATTTCGAGAATAAAAGCGATCTGTCGGTGCAGGCGTTCGGTGTTCAAGTGATGCTCCTGTACAAGTCAATCTAAAGTGACTTCGCTTGCGCGGAAATCAACGACAAGTCTCTGCCCGCGGCAAAAGTCCAGACCCAGCAACCCATCCACGCCAGTCGCCGCCGGTAGGGAATGACAGGTAATCAAAAATTCTTCGCGTGTCTGACCAAGCGATCCAATTTGCTGCAGCGCGAGGCGAGAAACATTCTCGATACCGCTGCCCGTGACAATTCGAATTTGATCGGATATCTGCGTCAAGTCATAACCGATAGCAGCCAAAATCACGGGGTTAATCAGCGTTCCCACTGCCCCGGTATCCAGTGCAAGGCGAACCACCGTGTCCCCATCGGGGCCATAGATTTGAGCTAGGACTATGACCAACCCCTGCGTGGAATCAAAGGCGACACTCACAGCACAATGACCATATTATCGGGTGCTTGGCCTGTGTAATAATACGCGGAATGTTTCGGGCGCAGCTCAATGGCTTTTTGATAGACATCGTCACGATTTTTGCTGTGGTATAACACTCTGCCGTGCTTGATCTCCATCTGCGGCGTCAATTCCGGGTCCTCCATCAGTATCCACTCCGCACGAAACTGAGTTTCCATCTCTTGTATTGTCAAAATTTCGTTCATTTCAGAAATACCCCTCTTTTTTGCGGTCTTCCATCGCCGCCTCGGAGCGGCGGTCGTCGGCCCGGGTGCCGCGCTCGGTGGTGCGAGTGGCGGCCACTTCTTGGATGATCTCTTCGACTGAGTTTGCAGGGGACAGCACGGCCCCGGAGATGGTCATATCCCCGATGGTCCGAAAGCGCACCTGACGCATCTGCGGGAGTTCGGTCGGGCGCCTATTTAAAGCTTCCGAGTTGTAAAGGTAGTTACCGTCGCGCTCGATCACCTCGCGCTCGTGGGTGAAGTAGAGGCTGGGCAGCTCGATGTTCTCCTGCAGGATGTACTGCCAGATGTCCATTTCCGTCCAGTTGCTGACCGGGAAGATCCGAAAATGCTCGCCCATATGCTTGTGGCCGTTGAAGAGGTTCCAAAGCTCAGGCCGCTGGTTTTTGGGGTCCCACTGGCCGAACTCGTCCCGATGGGAAAAAAACCGCTCTTTGGCCCGTGCTTTTTCTTCGTCGCGGCGCGCTCCGCCCATCGCGGCGTCGGCCTTCATCTCTTCCAGCGCGTCCAGCAGCGTCACAGTCTGCAGGACGTTCCGGCTGGCATTAAAGCCCTGCTCCTCCACGGCCCGGCCTTTGTCAATCGACTCCTGCACGGAGCCGACCACCAGCTTCGCCCCGATGATGTCCATCCAGCGGTCCCGGTATTCCAGCGTCTCGGGAAAATTGTGCCCCGTGTCGATATGCAGGAGGGGAAAGGGGATACGCGCGGGCCAGAAGGCTTTGCGGGCCAGATGCGAGAGGACGATCGAGTCCTTGCCGCCGGAAAACAGCAGCACGGGCTTCTCGAACTGGGCCGCCACTTCGCGGATGACAAACAGGGATTCGGCTTCCAGCTCGTTCAGGTGGGTCAGGGAATAGGGTTTGTCTTTGGATTGTGTAGGGTTCAGCACGGTCATGCCTGTATTTTACCACAAGGGAGGTAGTAAAAGAAAAAGGCGTGGGGGTGGGGGATAGTTCCCGCAGAACAATCTAGTTATTGTCTCAAATGCCAGTCTATTGCTTCAGCATTCCTCGTCGTCCAGATCACTTGCCGCTTTTTGCTTTGCAATCCAATCGCATCCATTTCTAGAAGATAGTCATAGTAGGGTGGAGCTGATAACTTATCGCCTATTCGAGAAACTTGTAAGAACATTTGGCTTCCGTCAGTTGAAATACCCTTAATCAAAAACTGACCGGTAGTGTCAATGCGAGAATTTATATCGAATGCTGACAGCGTTGCTACCTCGTGCTTGGTCACTTGGGGTAAGTGAATCACATAAACATGGCCTGTCCCTTGTCCTGAGTACACTTTTTGGTCGGCAGTAGACATAAATAGTGGTGAATTTGATTTGTAATCGTTCCATACCACATAGATAGTTTTGCTGTCAGGAGACCAAGCTATATTGTCATGAAAAGTGTTTGGCTTCGCCTCACGTAATAAAACTCGCTTACCTGTCAGACGGTCAAATAAGTACGTGCCCGGTAGATAAGAATGCACACGTTGGTTCGCAGATGATTTTTCTTGACGATCCGCCTGAGCTTTCAGGTCGGGCCAACCATAAAAGACGATCCAGCGACCATTTGGTGAAGGCACTGGATCGGAGCCATGGTCAATTATTTTCACGCGCTTGCCTCCCTCCACAGGAAATTCGTAAATGCTTTGGCGTTGGGCATCGGGAGTGGGATGACTCGTGTCAAACGGCGACAACAGAGTGCACAACAAGGTTTCTTGCTTTGTCCATGCATTACTACCCACAGCAGGATTTTGGACAAGAAAGTAGCTGCGGTGTTTTTGCAAATTATACGAGTACAAACGGAGTGGGCCAACATCTCGTGTCTCGAAGCCGTTCGTGTCCCCGCCCTGGACATAAGAGATAAATCGATTACTCAGTGACCAGTTAACAGTCGGGTTGCTTAAATATTGTTCAGGCCCTGCTTCTATGAGCTTTTGGTGCGAATTCCAAAAATATAACCGATACTTGGACGTATCATTGTAACGATCTCCTTCTTTCAGCAGTAGATTGGAGCCGTCTGGAGACCAATTCATATCAAAGAGAAGATTTTCATCGTCCGTCACTAAGCGATAAATAAACGAATCCCCGCCGCCAATTTTCCCCCCAGTGCCTCTTAACACTAAATCATAGGTAATGGGCCTTCGAGGTCCTATAGGCAAAACATTTACCATGTAAGCCAACTGGCCTGACGAGAAATCTGGAGACGCATTTATAGACAGTAAAGGATCTCGCTGACGTAGGATGTCAGTAGCTGGATCAACCGGGGTTTTGCCTAGTGGTAAGCATAAGGCAACTGTTGCACTAAGGATGCAAATAGCAGACATCTTGACTATTGATACATAACGTGGCAAGCCCATGGATTAATCTCCTCAATCAATATCTATATTGATGGTTGCTAGACCTTAATGGGTAGGTCGGCGCAAAGACCTCGCAGGTCTAGGGGCGTCCCTCTTTCTTGCCCCCGCCCTCCAAAATCTCGGACTACTTTCACAAACTTACCTGCCACTGTCTACAGCCCCAGCTCCACCCGCACCACGAACGCCCGCTCCGGGTCGCCGCGCTCTCTCAGGGTCTCGCAGAGGGTGCGGAGGCTAGGGGTGGGGCGTATCTCCGAGTGCTTGCCGTTGACAGTCAGGTCTACCGGCACGCTCAGGTCCACGAGGCGGCTGTCGAGCAAGACGGTGGCGGATTTGAGGTCCGGGGTAGTGGTGACGGTGATCTTGTTGCCCCGGCAGGTGGCGTCGATCTCCCGGGCTTTACCCGGCGTCTTTGCCTGCAGCCAGAAGAAATCGGTGATCACGGTGTCGGTCATCAGCCAGGTCAGCTCGCGCGGAACGGGGTTTCGGACGATGCTGGTCATCCCGGCGAGGAGGTCTCGGTCGGGCAGGTCGCTGTGGCCGTGGCCGAGCTTGATCTCGGTCGTGACGGGGTAGATGTCGGCCCGGTCGCCGCGCAGGGCTTTGACCTCGGCGGCGAACTTCTGGTCCCGGCTCAGGCGGTCGTACATCAGGTCGTGCTCCCCGACCCAGACGGAGAAGGCCGTGTTTCGAAGGGTTTTGGCCGTCGTCTCGCCGTCGGTCGGAGCGGCGGCGGAGGCGTGGATCGCCGCGAACAGATCCGGCTCCTTCGGCCCGATGGCGAAGGCCCCGTAGCCGCCGTGCGAGTAGCCGATAAGATACACTTTGCTGGGGTCAACATCGCCAAGCAGCGTGTTCTGCTTGATGAGATTGGCGATTAGGGGATAAACGTAGTCATCGTAAAAGCCGTTCCAGGTATCGTTCGGGGCACGCAGGGCCAGGTACTGATAGCCGCCGTTCTCCGGGTGGTCGAAATAGTGGTGCTGCATCTCCGCCCACTGCTGATCATTGACCTCCTTCGGGGCACCGCCCCCGCCGTGCATGGCGATCACCAGACCCCAGCCGTTCGCAGGGCGCGTTCCGACGGTCCGCAGAGTGTAGGGGCTGACATACTGGCCGAACCGGACCTGATGCGCCTCGAAGTCCGCTTTGGCGTCCGCATGAATCGGGGCGGCCTTGTAAGCCTCCCAGGCCGCGGCGCGGACAGCAGGCTCGTTTTTGAGGAGGAGCGTGTCGAGGCTCTTCGGAAACGCCCACTTTGCCTGTTTGCCGGGCGTGGCGGCGAAATACTCCGTGAGTGCTTTGGTCAGTGCTTTGGAGGCGGCTGGAGTGAGGGGCCTCAGCGGTGCGACGAAGCGAAGCACGACGACCTGCTGCGGATCGGTGCCGACCTGCACCGTCTGGACGGCGTATTTATTCGAAACCGTGTAGGACTGAGACTGAGGCAGAGAGAAGGCCGCCATATCGTTGAGATCCGCCGACTCGCCCCGACTGACTGCCTGACCTAAGATTTGGCTGTCCAAAACGCTGCGGACTACGATTGGTGTCACGATCCGCTTGCCGCTTTCGTCCAGCACTTTGACGAGAAGCCGTGTCATTCCGGGCGCGATGGAGGCCTGAATTTTCGGGACATACCGCTCGGTGACATTGACCGCAGCGACGGAGTGGTCGTCATCGGCCCAGACCAGGGGAAAGGTCAGGCCGGTCTTCAAAAAGCTCGTAGCGTAGATGGCGTGCAGGGGATCATTTTGGCGAGCCTCCGAGGCATCGTGGGCGAACCAGGCGTGGTCCAGGCCCGCCGCGTCGGGTTCGGCGGCTCCGACGAAGTGCCAGCCGCCGCTGTCCCAGACTTCGACCCAGGTATGGTTGCCGCGTAGATTGGCCCAAAGCGGCGTTCCCGCAACGCGGGCCGGGATGCCGACGGCTCGGCAGGCATCCACCAGCAGGATGGAGAGGCCGGAGCAGGAAGCCAGCCCGCTCTTCATGCTTTCACTCGGGCTTTGATCCGCTCGCGCTCGCTCAGTCGAGTAGCGGACATTCACGGCTGGAAACAGCTTCTCATTCAGGCGCATCGCCGCTTCGCCCGAAGTCTTGCACCCGGCGACCAGCGGCAGTGCTTTTTCGCGCAGGACCGCGTGAAAGTCTTCTCGGGTCTCGCTCAGCGACGCGTAGGGCAGCACGTCATTCAGAAAAATCGCTTTGGGGACTTGCGCCTTCCAGGGGGCTTTGTCCCAGGCCGCGTAGGCGGCTCGCACGTTTTGAAGCAAAAAAGTCGAAGTCAACGTCTCCCGGTCAGAGTCGGGCATATTCGTGACCAGAAATTCCATGCCTTCTTTCTGTGCGGGGGGCACGGCCTTCAGGGCAGCTTCGATCTCGGGTTGATTGCTGCCGGCATTCGAGGGCAGAAGCGCAGTGAGTACCAGCAGTATCCCAATCAATGTCGTGGCGATGTTCATGCCGTGAGTTTACCACACGAGGCCAATCGTTTCAAAGCCTGGCACTGTTTCAAGGCCCGGTGCTCAAGTCGTCTTTGAGCGTCTGCCGCCGCCGGAGACGCCAGCCCTGCGGGGTGTTGACCCACAGATCGCGCACCCAGAGATCGTCGGTAAAATGCCCCCGGATTTTGGCGAACAAAATGCGCTTCTCGCCCGTGCCGTGTGAGTGCAGACGCATCTCGACCAGAGTCCCCGACGGCGTTGTCTGAACATCTTTGACGACGTACCGGCTTTGGATGGACTTCATCTGCCTGAGCTGCGCCGAATATCCCTGCCGGGTCTGCTCTTTGGTCAGATGCTTGCCGTTTTCGTCGATATCGATGTAGTCCGGCTGGAAATACGTCATAAACCGGTCGAGGTCATGCGCCTGGAACGCCTTTCCGAGTCCTTCGTACGCGGCCTGGATCGCAGCGTGCGTAGAACTCGACGGCACAGCGGCCAGCGTTCGAGCTGTGAGGAGCGAGGTGAAGGCAAGGGTGGCGGTCAGCAGCGCACAATTGAGTTTCTTCATTAAAGCAGTTCGACTTTCCAATGTTTCGAATGATATACCCATAATCGAAGTGTCAGACTACGCTTCCGTCTCTTTTGCTCCTTCCTCACCCCGTAGGGGCGGGGGCAAGGAGGGCGGGGGCAAGCCCCGCCCCTACAGGAGAGCAGTTTGCCGTGCGGCCACAGTCTGCTCGACAGCGGCCTTCAAAGCCGGTTGGCTGGCGAGAAGCGCGGCGAAGTCCGGGCGGCCCAGGCTGTAGAGCCGGGTTGTCTGCACTGCCCGCACGGTGGCGGCGCGGGGCTGATCGGCGACCAGGGCCATTTCGCCGAAATAGTCGCCGACGGACAACATGTTGAGACGCCGCTGCCTATCACCCTCGCTTCGAAGCACTTCCACTTGGCCCTCGGTGATCAAATACAGCTTGTCTCCCGGCTCGCCCTGCAGCACAATGTCCGCGCCCGCCGCAAACCGCTCCGACAGGAAATTCTCGCTGACGGCCCGCAGGTCGGCCTCGCTCAGACCGGCAAACAGGGGGATCGCCTGCAGTGCTTGGAAGTCCTGCTCCGCCGACGATTTTGCCCCCGTCACGCCCCCGCTCTGCTCCTCGTAGAGACGTGAGTACAGGCCCCCGGCGTTTACCAATTCGCTGTGCGGCCCCTGCTCGACCACCTCGCCTTTGTCCAGCACGTAAACGCAGTCCGCGGCGACGGCCCAGGAAAGGCGGTGTGTGATACTGATGGTTGTCCGGCCCTGTGTCAGCTTCGAAAGGGCACTGAGAATATCCGCCTCCGTGTGGGAGTCGAGGGCGGAAGTGGCTTCGTCGAGTATCAAGATTCGCGGGTCCCGCAGCACGACCCGGGCAATCGCCAGCCGCTGCCGCTGCCCGCCGCTCATGCGCGTTCCGCGCTCCCCAAGCACCGTGTCCATGCCATTCGGCAGCGACACGATATAGCTTTCGAGCTGGGCGGATTTGGCAGCTTCCAATATCTCCGCCTCAGTCGCACCGGGCCGGGCGATCGCGATGTTCTCCCGCAGCGTGGTGTCGAAGATAAAAGTGTCCTGGAAAACCAGCCCGATCTGGCCGCGCAGGGAATGCAGCGTGACCTCCCGCAGATCCTGGCCGTCGAACAGCACGCGGCCCTCCTCGGGGTCCCAGAAACGCATCAGCAGGTTGATCGCCGTGCTTTTGCCGCAGCCGGAGGGGCCGACAAACGCCACATTCGCCCCGGCGGGGATTGTCAGGTTCAGGCCGCGCAAAATCGGGTTTTCGCCGCCGTAGCCGAACCGGATATTCTCCAGCATGATCTCTTTTGAGAGCGGACCCAGGTCAGCCGCCCCCGGCTTGTCCCCGATTGCAATCGGCTCCTCCAGCAGCTCCGTGACACGGTCCATCGAGCCGGTCGCGAGCTGCAAAGTCTGGCCGACACCCGAAAGCCCGGCGATTGGCCCGAGCAGGGCCATCAGCAGGCCGGAAAACGCAAAGAGGGTTCCAATCGTGATCTGTCCGGCCACGACCAAGTACCCGCCGACCCCCAGCACGATGATCTGCGCCAGGGCGACGGCGAGCGTGACGCTGAGGTTCGCCAAAGCCCCGATCACGACCAGCCGCAGCCCGGCGGCGATCTGGGCGGACAGGCGCACTTTGTAGGCACTCAAAGTCCGCTCTTCCAGGCCGAACGCTTTGATCGCCGCCTGCGCGGCCAATGTCTCCTGAATACTCACCGAGGTCTCGCCCATGCGCTTCTGCTGGTCGCCGCTGGCCTTTTGCAATCGCGACTGCAGCCCAAAAAAGCTGATCGCAAACAGCGGCACGATCAGCAGCACCAAAAGGGCCAGCCGCCAGTCCAGGCGCAGGAGGGCGATTGCCGCACCGGTCGCGATCAAGGCCTGATAAATTCCTGTGTCCGTGACCTGCACCATCGACTGCTGCACAGTCCCAAGATCGTTTAGAAGTCGGGACATAATGTCGCCGATCTTGGCCTCGGCGTAGTAGTTATGCGACAGGTGCTGCAAATGCCCAAACATGCGCTCCCGCAGCTTCCGCACGACCTGCTGGTTCACCCAGGTGGTCACGAAGGCCCGCCGCATGGTGATCAGCGCATTCGCGACATACACCACCAGCAAAACCCCCGCGATGAGCACCAGCCGGTGCAGCCGGTCCGAGCGCGGGGCGGGGCTGTTGTAGACATGATCGGTTAAATACTGGGTCGAGAGCGGCAGGGCCAGGGTCACTCCCAGGCCGAAGAGCATATAGCAAACGATCTCCGCCTGCCGCCACCGATACGGCTTCAGCAGGGGCCAGAGCCGCCGAAAGAACGCCTGGATCGCCCGACTGTCTCCCGACCGCTTCAGCGAAAGCCGCCAGCTCTGATCCAGCACGCCGAACGGCTGCTGATACACGGCAACCGCCGCTTGATCGGGCCTCCCGGCTTCGAACGCCGCCACGAAACGCCGCAGGGCGGGCAGACCGTGGGTCTCCGCGAGATACGCCAAAAAGGCGGTCGCCGCCCGGTCCTCTTCGCCCGCAGAGGATGCTGACAGAAGCGGCAGTATCGACAGCTTGCGCCCGGCGGTCAGCTCCGCCCGTGCCCACTCCTGACACTCCGAAACCGGCCGCCCGATTTTGGCCCGCGCGGATGCCAGCCCGGCCAGCCCGGTCACCAACAGCGGGCAATCCGCTGCCCCGATCCCAAACCAGCGGCCCAGCAGCAGTGGAGCCAGTGCCTGAGAGATCGGAACTGGCGCAGTGTCCGGCGATACGATCCGCACGGCGGCCCCGGCTAACACGTCCTTGGGGGGTGAGTCCAGGGGATCGCAGAGCACCAGCACAATCGGCTCATTTGTGTTATCGTCCGTGGGGGTGAGCAGTTTTTCCAATGCCGTCACCGCCCGGTCCGCCTCGCGCACCTCCGCCCCGGCCCGCCGGGCGGCGTAGGAGCCTTCCCGTGCCCGGAGCGTGACCCGGCGACCTCGATAGGTGTTCCAGAGGGGAAGCGGGATGGTTGGCGTGGGGAGAATGGTCATAAGGTTGGTTTCAGGAGATTCTTGAGAAGCTGCTGCCTGCCGCAACACGCCAAAACACCCGCTGCCTCCCCTCAGGAAACAGCGGGCTATTTTGGCTGAATAGGCGCCTACATCTCGACCGGTCGGTCCCCAAACGGGTCGATGGGACCCGGATCGAAGGGGCTGGGATGGTGCCCGTTCCAGCTCCAGAGTGGGGCCATATAGCCGGAGACTTCGTCGCCCCCGGCAGTCGCCTGGGCAAACAGATCGGCGGCGGCGTCATCGGGGAGGCCCCGGCTCCTCAGCGTACCGACAGGATCTTTGCGGTACCGAGCGGCGAAGTCGCCGCCTGCGAGTATCTGGCTGCCTATCTCGTCGATCCGCGACTGCACGCGGCTGATCTCTTCGGGACTGTACTGAGTTGTGTGTGCCATCGGGTTCTCCTCCAAATCGGCCTGTGCCGCTCTTGTATGCTTCTTAGTGAGCGCTATCCGCCGTGTAGGGCGTGTACTCGTAATGGTAGCCGCCGCTCGAATCGTAGTCATCGTAGCCTGCCACTTCATCATCGCCTTCGGCTTTGGCGACCAGGCCGATGACCTGGCGGACAACGCCGTCGGGCAGTCCGGCTCCGAGCAGGGCCGCTTTTGGATCGGCGGCATAGGCGGACTTGAATGTCGTGTCGGTTCCCATGCGGGTGCTGACTTGGTTGATGAGGCCCTGAACGCGAATGTTCTCTTCGGTGGGCTGAGTGTTGGTGGTCGTCATTGTCTTGGTTTCCTTTGTGCGTGTTTTGTGTGATGTTGATGCCGAGAAAAAATTAGCGTCCATTTTTGGGAGCCGTCTGCACAGTACGCGTTAGTACTGCGTCGTGTGCGAATCGATGATGTAGTAGCCGTTCGAATCGTTGTAATCGTAACCGGCCACGTCATTGCCTTCGGCTTTGGCAAAGAGGCCGATGACCTCGCGGACGGCACCTTCGGGCAATCCAGCCCCGATCAAAGTGGCTTTCGGATCAGCGGCGTAGGCGGACTTGAAAGTCGTGTCGGTTCCCATGCGGGTGTTGATCTGGTTGATGAGGCCCTGAACGCGAATGTTCTCTTCGGTAGGCTGAGCGTTAGTAGTCGTCATTGTTCTGGTTTCCTTTAAGTTTTGTTTTTCGTTTCCGATGTTTGTATTATAGGCCGTTTCGCGGGGGCTTGCTATGAGAAAGCCCGCTTCGATGCTGTGAACTTTCTCACATGGGCTGCACGTCAGCCTTCTTCGCTCAGGGCCTTCAGCATCTTCGCGACCTTCGGGTGATTGTAGTGCGCGAACAGCATATCGTAAGTTAAGGTCTCTTTGGTCGCCGTATCTTCCCACAGGCTGGACTGGTACCAGACGGTGTTCTCGCTGTCGATGCCGACGCGCCCGATATCGGTCTGATAGTTGTAATCGGCGATCTTCGCCAGGATCGCGAGCGACAGTTTCTTCCCTTTGGTGCCGTCCATGACTTTGCAGAGGATCGTGATCATCTTCAGCTTGCCGTCGCCGGTCAATGACTTCTCGCCCACGAGCATATTGGTCGAGCTGGTATCATCGACCGCGAAGACCACCAGATACTGCCCGTCGCCCACGGATTTGTAGGCCAGGCCAAGCTCCTTGATCCGGTCTTCCAGCGTCGGCGTGCTTGCTGCCGCTTTGTCCGTCTCCGCCGCCAGCTTTTTGGTCAGGTGGATCGTTTTGATCGTCTGCCCCGTGAGCTTTTTGGCCGGGGATGCGGCGCTTGCCGTTTGCAGTGTCCCTGCGCTGAGCAGGAGGCCGCTCATGAGGAGGCCGCCAATCAGGGCTGCTGGTGTCTTGGAATAGTTCATTGTGTTTCTCCTGGATGTTTGTTTTTCTTGAATGTCTTGCACGAGTCGGACCCGGCATTAAAATGCCGGTCTACTCGGAGAAAGTCACTCCGTGACTGGGATGATCTGACCTGTAGGGGCACTGCTTGCCGCGCCCTCTTATCTCCGTCTACGCCCTCTTATCTGTCTTTGGTCTGCAGTGTCGGAGACACTTTCTCCGGGTAGACCGGCATTTTAATGCCGGTTCCGACTGCCGGTTCCGACTGCCGGTTCCGACTGCCGGTTCCGAACGCCGGGTCCCAATGCCGGTTACTCCTACGCCTATTCCTCCGCTGCCCCTACGACTGGCGCGGGACCTGGACAATCATCATCTCCTGCACGACGCCGCCGCGTACCAGCACGGCCAGGCCGAGGCTGCGGTAGAAGCGGTAGCTGACTTCCGGGTCGACGATTTGCGTGAACTCGTAGTCCTCCCGGACAGCCGACTCAAGCTGGGCCTTCGTCATGCCGATCTGGAGCGACGTCGTCTCCGCGCCGAGGCCGACCCCGCGCACGGCCAGGGCCGGGGCGTTCGGACCGGAGAGGCGCAGGGCCAGCACCACATTCGTGGCGATGACGCTCACGCCCCGCGCCGGGTAGTTCATCTGGACCAGGTTGGTGTCCGGCACCAGCGGGATCGGGGTGGACTCGCCCAGCATGGCGACGACTTTACGCAGGGGGTCCGCGATGGTCAGCGGCTTGCCGGGAATGATTTCCAGGCTGTTCAGGGGGCGCATCCGAGACCCCGCCGCACTTCGCAGAGCAGACTCCGCCTGCGGAGATGCCCCGCGTGCTTTGCAGAGGGCGGTGTACCGCTCGAAGGCGAGCGGCCACCAGGCGGAAGCTGGGCTGGCCGAGTGCAGGTATTTCTCCATGCCCGCCATCGCTTCGGTCTGATCGGGAGCACTCTTCGAGTCCGCCAGCAGCAGGGCACGGTTGTACAGCACGGCGTCGGAGAGAGTCGATGCCGCGGCGCGTCCAGGTCCGGCGAGGGCTGCCGCGGCCCGCTCGCCTCGGTCAATATTCAGGCGGCCGGCGACCATCTGGCCCCGGGCGATGTCGGACACCCCGGCATTGACCAGCACGGCGGCCCGGGTAAAGGGATCGATCGCCGTATCCGCCGCGGCCATTGTCGCCGCTTCCTGGAAGAGCTTCGAGGCGCGGGCTGGGTCCCGGCCTTCCGGGGCGACCAGATAGGCCAGAGCCAGGTTGGCTTTCGCCAGAGTGAGCTGTGGGTTCAACTTCAGGGCCTGCTTCAGGGCGACGACCGCTTCGTTCCAAGGATGAGGGTTTTTATCCCGAACCTTCAGCTCCAGGGACCGAGGCCGCTGATAAAAGCCGCCCACCACGATCTGGCCAAGGCCCATCCGGCGGATATCCGCCGTCTTGAGGCCGTCGCAGTACTGCATCAGCTTGGCGTAGCCAAGGTTAGACCAGGCTTCGGAGCAGTCAGGAAAGCTTTCCGTGACTCCGGTGAAACAGCGTCCGGCGGACTCATACTGCTCGACTGTCAGGAAGTACTGGCCGTTTTCAAACGCGCTCATGGAGCGCCATAGGCTCTCCTGGTCTTTGTCCAGGGCGGCAATCCGGTCCTTCCACGAGGGATGGTCCACGCCGCTGGCCTCGAAGCTGCTGTAGTCCAGGCCCTGAGCGATAAATTCACGCGGTCCGCCCAGTGCCCGTTTGAACGAGTAACCGGCGGCCAGGGCAAGTTTCATCCCTGAAGCGTCGGCGTCATATTCCTGCTGCCGGGAAAACGTATTTGCGAGATATCCGGTCTTGTCGCGGTCCGGGTCGGCAGTAACGTCTTTATGCACCAGATGGCTCAGCTCATGGCCTAAGATGAAAGCCAGCGTGTCATCATTGTCTTTGATCATCTCCGTCAGTACGGAGGGGGACACATACAGAGTGGAGATGCCCAGGCCCGTGTCTTTGTCTTTGCCCATCAGAGTCGCATAGGCATTGTCATGCCCGGCCTCCGTGGTCACTTTGACCACCGGCGGCCAGGTGTAAGCGGTGGGATGCGATTTGACGACTGTGAGCAGCCGATTGACCACGGTTTCGACCCGCTCCTGCTGTTCCGGAGTGGCTTCCCCGGCGGCCCATGCGCCTGTCCCAAGAGAGAGCAGGAGAGTCCCGGCAACTGCCGCCAGGGTGAGAGCGCGTGTCCATGCCGCGCTTGAGTAAATACAGCGAATCATTTCGCATCCCGCCTTTCCTTGCGTGAAATTATCTCTGTGAAATTACTTCAGGGTCGCCGAGATCTCGCCGCTGCGCTTCGGCGCGGCGGTCTGCGCGGTTGTTTTATCGACTCGCAGACCCAGTTTTCGTAGTGCCATCGGGGCGCGGTTTTTGGGCGCGGGCGGCAGGGTCGTCAGCGGGTCGATAAACAGCCGTTTGGGAGCTGCGCTCAGCCCGGCGATCCGGCTGCGCGTTCCGGCGAGTGCTGCGATCTGCGGGGCAGGGGCGAATTTCTCGGACAGCGATTTGTCTCCGGCGGCGGCTCCCGATCCCTGAAGCTTCGCCGCGAGTGCTCTGTAGGGCGAAATGGTGGTCTGTGCATTGGGAGCCGCCTGCGCTGCGCTGCCAGCAATGAAGAGTCCGAGCGCAAGCGGCAGGCCGATACGGCCGAGTGAAGTGAGTTTCATTTTGGTCTCCTAAATTTGATCTGTTTGATAACTGTATTATAGGTACGTTTGAAAACCCGTGCCATGCGACAGGCCACAGGCTCCCTGTGAGATTTCCCACAGGTGGCGAACGGCAATGACACCAATACGAGTAGTGACCGGCATTGGGACCCGGCAGTCGGACCCGGCATTCGGAACCGGCATTCGGAACCGGCATTAAAATGCCGTTCTACGCGGAGAAAGTCACTCCGTGACTGGGATTGTATGACCTGTAGGGGCGCCGCTTGCCGCGCCCTCTTATCTCCGTCTACGCCCTCGTATCTGTCTTTGGTCTTTAGTGTCGGAGACACTTTCTCCGGGTAGACCGGCATTTTAATGCCGGTTCCGAATGCCGGCCCGAATGCCGGCCCGCATGCCGGTTCCGAATGCCGGCCCGAATGCCGGTTCCGAATGCCGGCCCGCATGCCGGTTCCGAATGCCGGCCCGCATGCCGGTTCCGAATGCCGGGTCCCAATGCCGGACTACCCGCGCCGGGCCTGCCCTAACGACACCGACGGGCCAAAGCGACTTGATCGTTGATCGTGATATGATAATGCGTGTCTACCGAAAGCAGCTTGCTCCGCTTCCAGCCGGAAATCGCATGGTTGACACTCTCGCGCGATGCCCCGACCAACCCGGCCAGGTCGCTTTGGGTCAGGCGCAGGGGAATGGTCGTCTTTTTGCCATCCACCTGCCCATACTCCTGGGCGAAGGCCAATAACTGACGCGCGATTCGGCCATCGACATCGAGAGTCGCCAGGGACTGTATCCGGGCATTCGCGAGGCGCACGCGGCGGGTGAGGACGCGCACCAAGTTCACCGCCAACTGCGGCATGGTCAGCAGGCATTCGGAAAATGCCTGCCGGTCGATCCAGAGCAGCTTGCATTCCTCCTGCGTCTGGGCGGTCGCGGAGCGGCCTAGGCAGTCTACCAGGCTCATCTCGCCGACGACTTCCCCCGGCCCGAGCAGGGCCAGGATCGTGTCGATCTCATCTCCCGCCACGGACACTTTGATGCTCCCCGAGAGGATCACATACGCGACTTCGCCCGGCTGCTCTTCCATCATCACGGTGACCCGAGCGGGGAAGGTTTTCCGGTGGAGCAGTCCGTTGAGATGTGACAGCTGCTCCGGCGGCAGGCTCTCAAAGAGCAGCACCCCGCGCAAAGCCTCGGCATCGTTAAAAGCAGCCATACTTTACTCCTCGGGACTCGCTTTCGTCATATTCGCCGCCAAAGCCCGCAAAATGGACTTCATCTGGAACACGGTCAGGCCGGGGTGTTTGCCGAGGACCCGCGCGATCACACCGGCCAGATGCGGGGCGGCGTAGCTGTTGCCGGTGGCGGTAATAGTCGCCCCGTCCTGCCAGGCAACGCGCACATCCACCCCATGCGCCCCGAATTCGACCGGCGGCTTCGGGTTGTAGTAGAACAGAAAGGGATCGTCGATGGCGTGGGAGCCGACGGAAATGACGCTGGAATAGACCGAGGGGAAGCTCGGGATGGGCATGTTGTTCGCCGCCGTCACCAGCATGATGTCCGCGAAATAGGCTTCGTCGGCCATCTCGTGCAGGACGCCGAAAAAGTCCTTTTTGGTCGTGCCCAGGCTCATGCTGCAGATATCCATGCCATTCTCAATGGCCCAGCGCAGGCCCGCCGCAAAGACGATGCCCTTGCCGCTCAGGCCCGGTCCCAGCACCCGCACGCTGTACAGTTCGCAGTCCGGGGCCGCATGGCGAATGATCCCCGCACAGGCAGTCCCGTGCCCGTAGGCATCTGAATGCGGCTGCGTGTCGTAAACCAACCCCTCCGGGCTGTCCGAAATCAGCACGTAGCCGCTGACCGGGCCGCCGACCAAGGGGTGCGTCGCATCGATGCCGCTGTCGATCACCGCGACTTTGACCCCTGCCCCTCGGCTGCCCTCCCAGGCCCATTCCGGCGTGATCAAGGACTCCATCGCTCCCATGGGTTGAAGCCTCGCCAGCGCGTCTTCCGCAAACGGGGCACTATAAGCGGGGCGGCGGCTCTCACTCAAAGTGCGCTTCCCCCGAACGACGCCATGCTGGGACGGGACCGCAAGTACTCAGCAAACCCGCGCAAAATCGCTTCGCAGGCCGCCGTCTCCGCCTCGCCCTCTCCGGCGATCTCCAGCGTCAGCCGGGCCAGCGACAGCCGACGCAAAAAGACGCCGTCGTCTTCGAGCCGCGCCGTCAAAGCCTCCGCCCCCGACCGCAGCCGGGCATTCTGCTCCGGGGAAAGGCTGGAAGAGGCCGCCAGGCTATCCGCCAGCAGGTCCGCCAGCCGCAGCCGTGTCCGGGACTGGGCGATCGCCACCGCCGCCTGACCGGCAAAGAGGCCCAAGGCCTCCATATCCTCCGGGCTGTACGACGCCTGCCCGACCCGGTCCAGCAGCTCTAAAACGCCGATAATCTGTTCATTGAAAAAGAGGGGAACGCACAAGAGGCTGTCCGGGCGGTAGTCCACGGCCTTCGCGATATCCTCTGCCTGACGCGGGTCGCTTTGGGCATCCGAGATCGCCATCGGCTGCCCGGTGACCGCGACCAGGCCCGCGATGCCCGTGCCGAGCGGCACCCGAAACTTCTTCACCTCAGCGGCCTTATCGCCCAGGGCGACTTCGAACACCAGCTCCTGCGCCGCTTCGTCGATTAGAAATAAGGCTGCCCCGCGCGACGTGATCAAATGCGCGGCGGTCTCCACGATCATCTCTAAAAGCCGGGATTGGGGGATGGGGGCGGAGAGGGCATCGGCCGCCGCCGTCAGCGACAACGCCTCCCGCAGCTCCTCCGCAAAGCGGTCATCGGCGACGCGCCCTGTCAGCCGCGCGATTTCCGCCTCCTGGCGTGTGATCGTTTCTCGAAGCCGGACCAGCTCGTCCAGGTCTTGCACTAACTCAGGCATCGTTCCCTCTTCCGTCAACGTTCACTTTTATGCAAACGCCGCCACACGTACAGCGGAGACTTCCGTCGGTATTGTACCATAGAAGCCTGCCTGTTACAAATAGTGTTTTTGGGGGTGTTTATTGGAAGACGAAAAACGCCCGGTCTCGGAGGAGACCGGGCGCAGTAGCGAGGGCAAACAGGAGTTAAGAAAAGCTCTTCAGAGCCTTCGCCGCCGCCAGTTTCACGTCGCCTTAGCGTTTTTTGAGTGCGGTTTTGGCCTGCTGGGCGGTCACATACTGTTTCCGCTCGGCGGGGCTTAGTTTTTGTCTGCCCAGGCCATAGTAGTAGTAGGCGACTTCCAGATCCGGGGCAATCCGCATGGCTTTTTCATATTCGCCCATCGCGCTTTTGTTCTCACCATCCGATCCGTAGCGAAAACCTTGCAAGACAAAAACAGCCGCTTGAAACTGATCCTGGCGTGGATTTTTTGGATCAAACCGTAGTTGAGACAACATAAACATACTATCGCTATCACCCGCGAGTGCTTTGCCAGCTATCCTTGCGGCCTCATCGTACTGGCCAGTTTGGTTCAGCAGGGCTGCAAAATTCATCATGAACAATGGATCACCCGAACAGTTGTTCCTCGTAACATTTACCGGACTGAGAAGAAGTCGGTACACCTCAATAGCTTCCGATGTCTTATTTTGGGACCCAAGGGCTTCGGCCAAACCAGGATAGGCTGCAACATTCCAACCATTCAATGGCTCCAGCTTGATAGCCGCTCGAAACTCTATTTCGGCACCGATATAATCTTGGGCTTTGTTCAGTTCATTTCCGGATTTAATCAACGCAAAGAATTTGTCGGTTTCCGCTTGCTGCTGAGCCGAAATTGGGAACTCGGTTTTGGCCATCACAAGTGGCGAACATAACGCCAAAGCTAGGCACATTGAGACACTAAGGTTTTTCATGAGATATTTTCTCCTGTTTCTAAAGTTGGGAACTACTGTGACTTACCACCCCGAAGCCGGGGGCAGTCTTAGTCGTGACCATTCCGGCTGCAAGGTGACCGGGCCGGATGAGGTTGTTGCGATAGCCCCAGCATCGGTTGCGTCCGGCCAGCTTGCCCAGGAAGTACCTGGCCGATTTACGTTCGCACTCCAATTCCAATCAATTTTGTAGATTGCTACCCATTGGACATCATTAACTGTAGGGCTTGGAGGGGGAAGGTACATGATGTAGGTGTTGAACGTATCAGCGATACGGTAATTTTTGTAGAGGTCATACACTTTATTACCGGGAGAATCGCCATTGTCGTGAACTAAATTATCGGCTGGGTAAGACCCGGGTGAAGTCGCAGAATACGGTGCCGGCTCGTAGGGATAGGTAGTGTCCAGACCCCCTAACCCGTTAATTGAGGAAGGCTGCTCTGCCCCAGTGTTGGGTGTGCGCCACCGGTTAGGGTTCCATATTTGCACAAAGTTCCATGCGCCTGTTCCGACATTTGAAAATGGAGCAGGTGTTTTAGTTTGAGCGTACCACCGAATTCCGCCTTTTGGATTTGCAGGAGAGGGACCTGCGTACAAGCTTGGAAACGTAGAAATGGCACTATTAATTTGCACTCGTCCAAGAGCAGTAGAAACCGATCCACGAGGCTGAACAATGCCGGTGAGCAAAATATTTTTGGTCGCGGTTATTGCGAAGGGAGCACCTTGACCAGTCGGGGGCGTTACAGTCGCGGTACAGGATACAGTCTCAGATTTCGTCTTGGTTTGAGGGTCTACCGTATCATTCCAATACCAATGTTCTGTGGCGTCGTAAGGGCGCCCGACGTAATAATCACCGACCAAGGTAGCACGGGTCGAGTCCGCGCTGACTGTCCAGGACTGGAACGTGTTACCGGTGACAGTCCAGTAATAAGTCGTACTGCCCAGAAGGTTAGTGGGAATGCCGTCCAACTGCGACTTGCAGCCTTGGCCCACGAGAATGTTATCGCTCCCAGCAGTATCTTTGGTCGTGCCGGTGAGGCGGACGGTGATTGGCGAGATCGCCGGTTTGTAGCGCACATACGTGGCAGCATATGGGACAAGGCACTGTGCCCGCGGTGAGCAGGTGAGTGTCACCGTTTTCCCCCCGGTCGCGACTGTGTAGCGGGTCGTAGTACAAGCGGTGTTCACATAGGACTGACCGTTAGGCATATGCAGCTGTGTCAGCGGAGCACTCACCCCTAGGCCGGTGTCACAGATGCCTGCGACCGGGGCAGTCGTAGCCGAAGTGCCTTGTACGTTCACATAACATGTCTCCGATACAATCACCGACACCGGTGGCGGATCGGTGGCATCCGTTAGCCCTGGATCCGCATGCCAGGTATAGGTAGTGGTG
>JANXNV010000152.1 GCA_025353925.1 Armatimonadota bacterium | reverse complement strand
TCACCATCGATGATACTTTGGAACAGCTTCTGCCGCCGGACTGGCGACGGCGTCCGCTCAGCCCCCGCCCAAATCCCGCGTAAAACCACTTTTTGCCCCCTTGCATTTTCCAAAGCTTGAGGGTATAATTGTTCTAGTTCCCAATAAGAACCATTTCTGGGGGTGTAGCTCAATTGGTTAGAGCGCTGCCCTGTCAAGGCAGAGGTCGCCGGTTCAAGTCCGGTCATCCCCGTTAGAGCGAAGGACAAACGATGGAAACCTTCGGTTACAGTGCGTACTGTCACCGGAGGTTTTTATTTTGACAGTCGAACTTTTTTCTCAGGCTCCCGCACCCTCTCAGGCTGTTCTTTCTCAGGCTATTTTGTCTCAGGCCATCGAGACGTACCTAGCGCATATCAGGCATAACATGGGGCATTCCCCGCGCACTTGTGCTACCTATGCTTCCTGGCTCCGTAATTTTCAGGGCTGGCTCGCGGCTGAGGGATATGCCGCCCCAACGGTTGCCGACTTCAACGCCCTAACCCTGAACCGTTACCTGCACAGCCACTCTCAGGCAGGGAAACGCCCCAGAACGATACATTCGATCTTCAACCCCCTCAGGGGCCTGGGCGTATACCTCGCCGAAACGGGCATACTTCCGAGCAACCCTGCCCTGCTGGTGAAGTTGCCTAAGAAGGATGCAGCAATCCGGCGGGTCGTTACCCGTGATGAGGCGGTCGCGCTGCTAGACGCCTGCGAGTGCCAGTCCTGCAACCATGACGTAGCCCTTGCCCGTGCCTTGCTGAACGTCTGCATTTACGGCGGCCTGCGCCGCCAAGAGATGCTTGACTTAAAAACGGGAGATGTTGATCTTGAAGATGGAAGCATCTTGGTTCGCTCCGGCAAAGGTGCGAAGTCGCGGAAGGTGTTTGTCTGCGAGCAATGCGTCACTGCCCTCCGTGAATGGAGAACGTTCCGGGAGCGGATGCCCCAGCGAAAGGGGGAACGGCAAGGTACACCCTTTGCCCACGATTGGCTTTGGGCCTGGAACTGGCAGAAACGGATTTCTGCGGAGGGGGCAGCAGGCATCTTAACGACTCTCAAGGCTATTGCGGGATTGAGGACCCACACAGACATCACGTTCCACTCTCTGCGTCACTTCGCCGCGACCAACCTCATGCGGAGCGGCGCAGACCTTCGTTCCGTGCAATCGTTCCTGGGCCATTCCAGCATTGCCGTGACTGCCGCATATCTGCACACAGACGAAGAGCGCTTACGTCAAGTCGCACAACTCGGAGCAATCATGCCTAGGGCAGCCGAATTACCCCAAACACCGAGGATAACCACTTATAGTGCTGCGCCAGGAGCCATGACGCAGCAGCGTCAAGCTCAGGCTGTCTCGGAGAAAGGCGACGCAGACAGGACAACCCTACGTCTTCGCCGCCATCTATCCGCAAGAGCGGGCCGCTGAATCATTTCTGCAAAAGGAGCAAAAGGAGAGCCAGGAAAGATTTTATCTTTCCTGGCTTTCTTCATTCATGTGAGCGCATATGGACTTCGACGTAGCGAGCGGGCAGGTTGTGATAAGACACGCTCAACCGACCATTGCCGGTCGAGGCGATCATAGATAAGCCCGGCGTCTACTCCTTTGCGCCTTGCCCATTGAGTCGCCGTCAGCGTCTCCCCCTGGTACGTGAGCAAGCGGTTGTTGCACCGGTTGTTGCAGTTGTCGGAGGGCGATACCCACCGGCAATTGCCGGGTTCGTAATCACCACTGCCATTGATCCGGTCTATCTGGCTATCTTCTGCCGGACAATCACCCATGTCTTGCAGGAAATAGACAAAACCAGTCCGCCAGCGTTCGCAAAGACGGACGCCGCGCCCGCCATAGTCCGAGTAAGAACTGTGGCGTTGGTTGCAGCAGCGATCTTTGAGGCCGGTCCAGATACGCCATTCGCGGCGTAAATTGCCTTTACGGGCGTAGCCATGTCGAATACGGCAAGTTGTGCCACTTGGAGGTGCTACCACTTTTTGATCGTTCATCCCCTTGGCCCTCCTGTCGCTGCACTTGCTTCAAGAGTGTAGGAAGCAGCACCAAAGGCATAGGCCCCGAAGGCATCAATGCAGGCGTGGTGATAAGCCAGGCTTGCCGCTAGTGGCGTCTCAAATTGTCCCAGATGGCGTGATAGCCCTTCAACTTCAATTCGTGCCCTCCATTTCCCGGAAGGTGTCTGCGTAATACCCTTGTAACTGCTGCCGTTCCGCGCCCGCCGGTTACGCTGGTTTTGCTCGCGCGTTACAAGCCGAAGGTTGCAGCGGCGGTTGTCTAAGCCGTCGCCATTGATATGATCCACTAATTGCCCTGGTATTGCCTCCATTATCAGGCGGTGCAGTGTAGTCCGGTGCTTGACACCTTCCTGGTCTATGACCCAAGCCTGGGTATAAGCTCCATGGGGACAGGCAGGGTTTGGAACCAGTAGACTCCACTTGTAGCGGCTGACACGCTCCAAGTCGGCTTCGTCAATGAGAGCAAAACGGCCTGCTCCCTTCGTGCCAACAAGAGGAATAGAAATTGACATAAACGCCCCCCTAGCGTTGTAGTTGCTACCCGTCATGGGTGCGCTCAGTGTTGATGGCTCTTGGGCCGAATGATGTAGTTCACCCGCGTTGCGGAGGTATACAATTTGGCATACCGCCCGCGTTTTGATTTGTTTGATTTTACGAGAGGTTTTCCTCTCATTTGCCAGTGGCACGAAACTAAGCAATCAACGCCAGAGCAAGTGGTGAGGCGGAAGAGTTAATGCTTGTTACTTGTTTCGTTTCCAATAGGTACCAGGACTATCAGGAAGACTAGTAAGCAATTCTAGGTTGCTCCTATGGAATTATTGTAAGAGTAATAAACCCCGAATTGCTGTCCAAGTCTTCCTGGTAGTCCTGCTTCTACTGCTTGAAGCTCGCTTGCTCTTGTTGGTGACGCTGACTTGCCGACAAGATGCTTGCTGACACCCCTTACTGCCAGAAAGCCCTCATCTTGAACTGGATAGGGGTTTTTCTGGCAGTGATTACTCAACTTGTTCCGAAGGGTCTCGTAACCCAATCCCCTTGCGGGAGCAGACGCCCCCACGCTTCTCGCTAATCAGTCCTCGTTCGGTGAGTCGGCTCCCGAAACATTGTTGCGTCTCGATACGTTCGCCATTATCTTGACACCACTTGATGTATGCCGCGTAGAGAACGCTGGCCCGCTCACGGGCTTTTTCGCCAAGATAGCAGCGCCCCTCCAAAAATGCCCCCAATGTGTCCATCTCGATTCGGTAGGCCGCTGTTGCCGCCTTAACCACTTCTGCCTGTCCTAGCCCATATGCCTGCCATTGCATACATCCTTTGACTGCCCAAGTCAAGATACCCGGCAATTCTTCAAGCAACTTTTTAAGCAGTTGTGTATCACGTTTTTCTTCTGGGATGGATACCTCAAACGGGATCAAGCGGATTCGACGCCAAATACCGTTATCTGTTCCTCGGATCGTTGGACGGTGGTTAGTTGCCAGAAACAACTTGAACTGCGGGTGAAACTCAAAGAACTCCTGGTGTAGATACCTAGCGGTCATAGCGTCACCGCCGGTGATTTGCTTCACCTTGCCCTCCGAAAGTCTTTCGCCTTCATCGCTCTCACGGGAAGAAACAAAACGCGCCCCATGTAGACGAGCAACATCATTGGAAATGCCCTCATTGCGCTTGACCATCAGGGTTTCTGGTGGTGTTTCGAGCGCATAATCCGTCAGCATCGCGCGTATGGTCTCAATAAACGTGCTTTTCCC
This sequence comes from Armatimonadota bacterium, assembly GCA_025353925.1. GTDB lineage: Bacteria > Armatimonadota > Armatimonadia > Armatimonadales > Capsulimonadaceae > JANXMY01. The sequence goes on along the minus strand of JANXNV010000152.1, from coordinate 19,730 downwards.
GTTTGCCCCCTGCCCGTACATGACAAAAAAGCATTGATCGCGCATTTCGCCTGTTAGGGCCGAACCGACCGCTCTCTGCACGAAAGAGATTAAGTCTTCGTCAGCGGCAAAGATGCTGTCCAAGAATGCCAGCCACCTAGGGCAAGTTGCTTGTGGTTCGTAAGCAACTGGAATAATCTTGGTTAAATAATCCTCCCGCCGGTGCGGTTGAAGTACGCCCCGGCTCAGGTCAAGCGTTCCATTCTGGCAGTTGAGCAGCATCCGGTGGGTGTCGAAATCGAACATGTGGAGAGGTATTGCTTCCTCCGTCTGAGCGAGTGCAACCATTGCCATTTGCTTGCTGTATGTCTCCGTCCGACAAGCGTGTTGGCTTATCTGCTTACGCTTGTGCTCATCTGGTTCCTGGTAAGCCTCATCGTAAAGGCTGACAGCGACCTTCTTTGCTAGGCGCTGTACCTCGCCTGTGTCATCAATAACCCATCGAGAGCCATTCCAAATATACCACTTACCCCGGCTCGGAACGTGGCGCATTATGTCCCCATACGCGAACACTAGCCTTTGAGCATTCCCAACATCCGAGAGCCGGAACACAGGCTTTTCAGAGTTGGATTCCGTGCTAATGGCTCTTCTGGTCTGCCCCTCCGTGCTGATCTTGTCCCCATAGCCTTGTGAGGCCAATGCTTTGGCAGCCGCTTTATAGTCGCCAGCGTGGTTCAGCAAGGTATAAGCCGCGAACTTGCTGTAAGACTTGTTTTGCTCAAACGGGTGAGCATTGCTGCTAAAGACGTAGAACAGGTCTGTTCCGTGAATGTTCGTGGTTGCAGAAATGCCTTTGTCTTTACCGGGTCGCGTCCATTGCTGAACCTCACCCCAGCTTTTTTGTGGCATCCAGCCAGCAACGGGCAGGACATCCGCCCAAGTAGCTCTCTGAGAAAAGTCATCTCCTGGCCGCAGACCGGAAAGATTGGACCGAACACCGCATAATGATTCTTCGGTTTGGTGTGCTGCGTCTTCAAATTGATTGAACGCGATAGCACACGCATGGAGCCTTTCACGTTCTTCTTGTGTCAGAATGGGCAAGCTAGATAGATCGCCCTGCATAAACTCGTAGGGCAATCCTAATGGGTGGCAAGCACCGGGAGACGGTGGCACAATCGCGTAGCCCCCTTCTCCGCGCGTCTCGATACGAACTTTTCGAGTGGGTGTTTGGGCAAGTCTACTACTTCCCTCAATTGGTTCTATGCAACGGTAATAAACATGATTACCATCATTCGGTGTGCGGGCGATCACCAATTTTTTCTGTAGGTGATCGAGACCAAAGGCCGGTAGTAAGGATATGAACGCGGTTAGCAACCCTTCCTCATCAAAATCAATTATCTCTAGGTTACCACTGACTGCGCCACCAATGGCAGCAATTCCGACAGCACCAACGAAAAGATCGTGAGCTTGTTCCAGGCTCAGACGTTCTTGCTGTAATTGTTTCCAGCAATTTAGGGCTGGTGCTTTCTTACCATTCGCCTTGATTGGCAAAACGGATATTCCATTATTTAGGCAGGCAAGAGCCGCAGATAAAACAGCATTGATCATTTGGGATTTACACCTTCTGGGACATTAATTTCATCCCGAAATGCCTTTATTAAAGTCATTAGCACCTCTAAACCAAAACTAGGTAGTTGCCTGTCGATGCCGTAGGAGCGCGACACACTATTTGATGAATGGAAATACTGAAAAAGCTGTACATTTTTGTACATAGTATCACCAATTTGCATATCTGCTATTGCAATTGGCGACTTGTTGGGCGCAAGCCTCGCAAGAAAATTAATGCGAAGGTTAGATACAATAGGCCGCTTGTTGACGCAATCCTCTGCCTTCTTTGCTCGCGCCTTTTTTGCCCTGTGGCAACAGCGTGATCCTGTATGGACGAGAACATTCGGCAACGTAGTTTTCTTATTCAATGTCATATCCTTTATCGTTTGTTTGAGCTGCTTCAAACTTGCTTGCTTGGGCAGCGAGAATGCAGGCGAGATTTATAAACTCGCGCCACATTAAGTGGATTGGCGTTCCATATTCCACAGGTTGTTCAGCCATTCTTCGAGGCTGCTGTTGGGTGAGCCATCTCTCCCAATCGGAGAGCCGAACCTTGATTGAGCGTCCTGAACGAATATGCGGGATAGTGCCCGCGTCAAGGAGTTGATAAACCCTGCCTGTTGTTACTCCAAGCTGGGTAGCTAACTCACTTGGCTTGAGAAAGTCCTTCTTCATTGTCATCTCCATGTGTAGTGACTTTATAGCGTTGTGCCCTGATTATGAAGACGGCTATGACCTCAGGACTATTTAATGCTCGATTCAATAATGATGGCAAGCAAAAGCAAGGATACTTCACTCGGCTTTATGTTATTGCCATCTATAGGCGTTTAAAACTATTTACTGCTTATAGAATTGAGATTTTTATCGAAGAGCAGATGAACGTGAGGATGAAAAGAACAGCATTAATGCTAGGCTGTCAGGTAGTAATCGGCGTTAGATTTAGGAACGCCATCACAGGGTGCGAGGGCGGTTTGCAGAATGATAGCCTAAGTGACAAAAAGAGGGAGGCAGGCAGGTTGTTTGGACTAGCGAGTCAGCGGTCAAGGTAAGCCCTGAGAAACTATCTCTTCGACTCGGCGAACAAAATCTGTCAAGGGGATGCCCAATGCTCGGCAGTATTGGTAAAGTTCCAGCAAGTACATCCGTCGGTTCCCGCGCTCATAGTCACTGATACGGGATTGTGGGACTTCCAGTCGCTCCGAAAGCTCAGTCTGTGTCAGGCCAGCCTCTACGCGTACTTGGCGCAAAAGGGCTAGGAATTGCCTCTGCTGGGGGGTGTAGATACTCTTTTGCACAGCCAAAGTATGCTGTTCGCTTGACAAATATCTAAAGGTCAGATAATATAATGTCAACAATGTGAATAACCTAGACATTGGAAGAAAAACCTACGTGCCGTGACTGAAGTCGGTCACGGTGAGCAGGACAAAACAAACATGAAGATATGGGGATTTTTTGCCGCCGTTCTACTTCTGGCAAACTGGCTACTGCCTGCCAGTGCCGATGACCTGAAACCTGAGCAGCTTTACAAAAAGCTCCTACCATCCGTGATGACATTGACTGTTCACAAAATGGACGGAACCTCAGCGACCGGGACAGGTTTCCTTAGCGTCAAGGAGGGGCTGGCGGTCACGGCCTGGCACGTCGTCAAAAACACCAGGAGTGCTACAGCCAAGTTCTCAGACGGAGAGGAGTTCGAGGTTTCTGGTCTGGTGGATAAAGATGAGAAACGGGATGTCGCGCTCGTGCGCGTCAAAGAGTTTGGTCGCCCCCTGCTGCCACTCGCGACGGTCGCCCCGGAAGTTGGGGTGAAAGCCTATGCTGTGGGCGCACCAGAAGGGTTAGAGTTCTCCCTGAGCGACGGCCTCATCAGCCAAATCCAGAAAGATGGCGGAGTGACGCTCTACCAGTTCTCCTGCCCGGCCTCGCCCGGAAACAGCGGCGGCCCGCTCGTGGATACCGAAGGGAGAGTGATAGGGATCGTCTCGCGTCAGCTCCGGGATGGGCAGAACCTCAACTTCGCCATGCCCGCCGCTTACGCTCTAGCACTGGATGCCACACTGCCTACGCAGCCCTGGGAGGCAGTAAAGACCGAGGATGTCAAGCCGCCTGAGCCTACGCGCCCACTCGTCGCCGATAACTCGGCGCTGGACCAGAGGCTCGCGGACAGCCTCATCACTTTGTCGGATACTCTAAGCGGCCTGCAAGTCGTCGATAATATATTTCGCAAGGACGGTGGAAGCGGATACACAGCGGGCGTCCCTGCGTTCGTCTTCGCCCTGCAACATGCGCTCACCTCGGAGCTGATTGATCTGCGCCTCGCGCATTCGTCTGACCCGGCCCGCGAGAGCGCACGGATGGGGCTGATTGGACGCATTGGGGCAGCTTCCGACAGCCTGGACTTGCTGGTACAAGCGGTCCGGGCTGCACAAGAAGAGAGCGGATGGTATGGAGCACCCAACGATCTATTGGCGCAATCAGTGGCTCGGCTTCCCGACTTCAATACGCCCTATTCCGCCGAAATGAGGACGCTGGTACTGTCTTCCACGTTCCGGGCGGTACTGCCGAAAGTCGGAGTGTGTGGCCTGCGCGAAGATACGACAGGCTTCCGGCTGGGGGCCGTCGCCTGGGTGCGAAGCCCACTGGACTTGGCAATGGTCGTCAAAGACCAACCGGCTGACAAGTTGGGCTTTCGGGCAGGCGATACTCTGCTATCGGTTGGTGATCAGGAGCCAAAGTCACTGCTCGACCTGAAGACAATGATCAAGGCAAATCCTGGCGTCAGACTAAAAATTGCTGTGCTGCGCGATGGCAAGCGCAAAGAGTGGAAGACGAGCATTCCGCGTGATTTGACGCCGAGATAGGACGGTCTAGAAATGAGGGGGAAGCCAAAGTCTATGGATGAAGATGTGGGCAAAAAAGACATGAGCAAAGAGGAGTGTTCGGATCAGGAGGCTAAGGAGCCGTTAAAGACCAAACCCATCACAATCAACCCTGCGTGGATTAGGTTCTGGGAATTGATTTATAAGATGCACGCGGAAATAGTTGACAGGGATTCGCAGGAGGCGGCTCAGAAGGCCGCAGAAGTATCCGGGGGAACAGCCAATGCGTAAGCGCGATGCGCCTGTGCGCCGAGGAACGGCTATCAGCAGAGCTGCTGCACCTAGGACCGGGGACCGTATATATTAGCGGTGACGGGACATATACCGTCCCTGCGATATAGAATAGGGCTATTGTACGAACTGATTTAATACCTCATTCTTACCACAAACCTTATCGAACACTCGCGCTATTTGTCTCTGACCCAGAAGGTATATTGATCGGAAAAAGGCCCCTTGCTATTGCCGACAAACTTCTTGTATAATTGCTTACTGCAACAAGCAAACAACTGTGCGTTCGCCGCAAGGAAAAGACTTTTACGATATGACCGAACTCATTTGGGATGGCAAGTACGACAAGACCACCGGCAAGAAGATCGCCCCACCCCGCATCGCCCTTCCCTTCCAGACCGTTGAGACCATTAACGAAAGTGCTGCCGACCGCAACCGTAACCTAAGCCTGTTTGGAGGTGGACCGTCTACGGAATGGCGGAACCGCTTGATCTGGGGCGATAAAAAATATGTTTTGCCGTCGCTACTGCCGGAGTTCGCGGGCAAAGTCAACCTCATCTACATTGATCCACCATTCGATACCGGCGCAAACTTCTCGTATCTGGCAACGATCCCTGACGCGCCCGCAAGCCCGCAAGCCCGCAAGCCCGCAAGCCCGCAAAGGCCATAGCCTCCCCGAACGGGGATGATGATGCTGACTTTGCTGAGGAGGAAACCCCCGTCCAGGGAGGCTATGGCCTTTCTTTCGTGAAGGAGCCTTCTGTTATTGAGCAGAAAGCGTACAGAGACACTTGGGGCAAAGGGCTTGACTCCTATCTTAAATGGTTCTACGAAACCGTAGTTCTTTTACGCGAATTGCTGGCCGATGAAGGCAGCCTATATGTGCATTTAGATGAGAATGTGTCACATTATGCAAAAACCGTGCTTGACGAAGTGTTTGGTAACGGAGTAAATAATGCCGGTTTTCGTAGTGAAATAATTTGGAAATGCACTAGCGCTCATAGTGACAGTAACCGCTATGGAGCTAACCATCAAACGATATTCTTCTACACCAAAACGTCATCTTCTAAGTGGAAGCCGCCGATGGGAGATTATGATACGGAGTATACAGATGCTTATTACCGATACAAGGAGGCCGACGGACGACGTTTCAAGTCTGGTGATCTGTCAGCCTATGGGTTGAGTGGGGGCGGATACACATACGAGTGGCACGGCCACACAAAGCTATGGCGCTGCCCGCTTGTCACTATGAAGCGGTTACATGATGAAGGCAAGATTTTCTATACGAAGAACGGCGTTGCTCGTCTGAAATCTTATTTAGATGAAGCTAAAGGAGCACCGATCCAGACGATTTGGGCAGATAAAGCAACGCAGTATTTAGTTTCTTGGGGAGATGAAGGTGTCAACTACCCAACTCAAAAGCCAGAGTCGCTGCTGGCGCGTATCATAGAAGCCTCGTCGGATGCTGATGATTTAGTCTTGGACTGTTTTTGCGGCTCTGGTACAACCGCCGCCGTTGCCGAGAAGTTGGGCCGACGCTGGATTACTTGCGACTTGGGCCGCTTCGCTATCCACACTGCCCGTAAGCGACTTCTTGCTATCGAGAACGTCAAGCCCTTCGTCGTGCAGAACCTCGGCAAGTACGAGCGCCAAGCATGGCAGACAGCGGAGTTCGGCGCGAATGCCGAAGCCATTACGCAATCTTATCGCGACTTCATTCTCAAACTTTACGGAGCGCGGCCTATTACTGGCTACGTTTGGCTGCACGGTGTCAAGCACGGGCGCATGGTACATATCGGTGGGGTAGACGCACCAATCAGCGTGGGGGATGTGGCTCAGGTTGCCGCCGAGTTCAAGCGCAGCCGAGGAACCGGGGAGAATGCGCCTTCGCAGAATAGTGTAGACATCCTGGGGTGGGACTTTGCCTTCGAGCTAAACGAAGTCAGCAAGCAGCAGGCGGCACAAGCTGGCGTGGACGTTCGGTTCATCCGTATCCCGCGCGAGGTGCTAGAAAAGAAGGCCGTGGAACAGGGCGATATAAAGTTCTTTGAGTTAGCCGCGCTGTCGGTGGACGTGCTGCAAAACGCCAAAGGTATCACACTCACGCTTAAAGATTTTGTGATTCCCCTGGACGACGTGCCGCAAGAAGTTCAATCGGCAATCACGAACTGGGAGCAATGGATTGATTACTGGGCCGTGAATTGGGACAACAAAGGCGACACGTTCCACAACCAGTGGCAGTCATACCGGACCCGCAAAGTTAAGACGTTGCAGAAGCAGATCGTTTCACCGCCCGGAACCTACAAAGAGTCGGGTGAATACAAAGTCGTCGTCAAGGTCATAGACATTCTTGGTAACGATACGACCAGAACAGTAAAAGTACAGGTAGAATAGCAGACATGGAGAGCGACGAAAACCTATCCCTATTCAACGAAACTGGACTGGAACCGGAGTCAGAAACCTCGGAGCGCAAACGCTCTTGGAACGAAGATTGCTTGAAAGCTCTCGCTGCTTTTTCCAATACACGCGGCGGAACCCTCTGGATAGGCATTGACGACAAAGGGCAGACGGTCGGCTGGCAGGGAAATGGGCATGACCAGGAGACGATTTCCAATCAAATCGCTAATACATTGCAATGCCTACCCGTTGCTCTAACGGTCCAAATGCGCGATCAGCTTCCTATTCTAGTGATCCGCATGGCGCGGGCAGCTTCTCCTGTGGCTGTGCGGGGCCGTTACTACCGCCGCGTCGGTAACTCAACCCGCGAGGTTCCCGAAGGGGAACTACCACGCTTCCTTTTGGAGCGCACCGGGCAAAACTGGGATGAGCTTCCCTCAGATTTTGGCTTAGAGGCTGTGTCAGAAAGAACCATCGCTGACTTTCGTATCCTTGCGCGTGAGCGTTTACCTGACCTCTCGCCCTCCGATACGACGAATATGGTTTTGGCAAAACTGCAACTGACGCTCGCCGATCATCGTCTCAACCGTGCTGGCCTACTTCTCTTTGGTCAAAGCCCACAAAGACTTGTCAGAACTGCTTACGTGCAAATAGGGCGCTTTGGAAATGAGGCTACGATCCTTGACGAGAAGATCGCAGAAGGCAACCTTTTTGTTCAACTGGAACAAACCATGCAGGCTATACGCGGGTATGTCTTCGTCCGGTATGACATCCCAAAAGCAGCCGCAGGCCGTTCTGCTTTGGAAGACTTACAGCGGCATGAGGTCTGGGAGTTTCCTTATGATGCCGTGCGAGAGGCCGTCCTGAATGCCCTTGTTCATCGTGATTATACAAGCGTGGGTCGCATCCAAATCCGTGTCTACAATGATCGGCTTGTCATCAGCAATCCCGGCGGTTTGCCGGAGGCTTTAACCGTCAGTGATCTGTTCAAAGAACATAATTCCTTTCCGCGCAATCCAGCAGTCGCGCAAACGATTTATTTCACACGGCTTATTGAAAAGTGGGGAACAGGTACTATCCGAATGCGGAATGCCTGCCGCGCTGAAGGTGCGCCGGACCCTGAGTTTGAGGCACGTCCGAACGAGTTTGTTGTTACGCTGAGGAAAAGTCGGCAACCGCTATCAACGTCTTCGCCTAGACTCACAACCGAGGAAACAGAAATCCTAGAATGGGCTATCGGACGTGGGAGTTTCACCGTTACCGAATGCTTGGAGGCGCTTGACTTGACAAGACGACGCGCCCGCTACCTAATTCAACGTCTTGTGCAAATGGGAATGCTCACAACACAGGGAGAAAACAGACAACGGCGATACCATTCCTGATTTCTATTGACACTCTATTGACACTCTATTGACACTCTATTTGTCCGTATTATGTCAATACCAACGGGCTATTAGCAAGCATATGATAAGCGGCACAGCACGACGATGTTCCGGCTGCGGCCACATCGAGACCAAGAACCTCGATGGAGTGTTCCGTTGCGCCTCCTGCGGGTCTACAAGTCATACGCTTTATGTACCGCCAGCAGAAGTCATTCCGTCTGTTCCTGCGGAGCATGTAGGATGGGTTCATTATGAGCGGGATGAGGGCGAATGCGTCCGTTGCGGTGCCCCCCTTCTGGACCCGGAAAAGAGTGCCTACTGCCCTAAGTGTGAGAGGTATCTTGATCTGGATTGACAAGCCCCTTGGAGAGAACTATGCCGCGTACCAAAGCCGCCTCCGGCCAACTTAACCTGCTGGAAGCGAAAACCAGCACCGCTCCATGCGTTCCCGCGATTAAAGAGGCCGTCAACGCCTGGCGTGACGGCGGATACAAGGGCGTCACCAGCACAACCAAGACCCTACTCAACTACTGGTTTAAGGCAGATCATCGGCTACCGAGCGGCAGACCGTTTCGCTATCACTATGCCCAGCGTGAGGCAATGGAAACGCTTATCTTCCTCTACGAAGTGGCAAAGGTACGGCGGCAAAAAGACCTTATCCAGTCCTATACGACGCTGACTGACCTCAAATTTCTCCGCTATGATGACTTCGCCCGGTACTGTGTCAAGATGGCGACTGGCAGCGGCAAGACCAAAGTGATGTCGCTGGCAATCGCCTGGCAGTTCTTTAACGCCGTCTTAGAAAGCAGTGAGGATTACGCTAAGACGTTTCTCGTGCTGGCTCCCAACGTGATTGTGTTTGAGCGGCTTCGATCCGACTTTGCAGGTGGCCTTATCTTCCGCAAAGACCCCGTGATCCCGCCGGAACTCTCCCTGTTCTGGGAGTTCGACTGCTATATGCGCGGCGACGGCGAGCGGGCAAGTTCCGAAGGGGCGCTATATCTGAGCAATGTGCATCAGTTCTACGAGCGCGGCGGTTCGGCTAACAATGATGAGCCGGACCCAATGACTGCGATGCTGGGTTCCAAACCGCCCACTAAGAAGATCGAAGTCGAGGATTTCAGCGAGCGTATCACGGCCCGTGCCGGTCACTGCATGGTTGTCAATGATGAGGCACATCATACGCACGAAGAAGAAAGCAAGTGGAACGCCGTCATCCGCCGCCTGAACAAGTCGCTGGAACCTTGCTCGCTCATGCAGCTTGATGTGACCGCAACGCCCCGCCATAGTAAGGGCGCGTTGTTCTCCTGGACCATCTACGACTACCCACTTAAACAAGCCATTATTGACAACATCGTTAAGCGGCCTATGAAGGGCGTAGCGGTCGGTGTCACCGAAGCACCGTCTGATATTGCCAGCGTTCGTTATGAGGCTTATTTGACGGCAGGTGTGGCCCGTTGGAAAGAGTACCGCGAACAGCTTGCTCCGCTTGGCAAGAAGCCGCTGCTATTCGTAATGATGAACGATACGACTGAGGCGGACGATGTAGGCGACTACCTGCGGGCTAAGTACCCATCCGAGTTTGCAGGCGACAAGCTGCTCATCATTCACACCGACAAGAGCGGCGAGGTTTCCAAGAAAGACCTAGACGAAGCCCGCAAGACCGCCCGTGAAGTTGATGATGCCACCAGCCCCGTCAATGCCATTGTCAGCGTCCTGATGCTGCGTGAAGGCTGGGACGTTCAGAATGTCACAGTCATTGTTGGCCTGCGCCCCTACTCTTCTAAAGCCAACGTCCTGCCGGAGCAAACCATTGGGCGCGGCCTGCGCCTTATGTTCCGCGACCAGGGCAGCACCTACATTGAGCGCGTGGATGTTATCGGCAACAAGAAGTTCATTGAGTTCGTGGAGCAGCTAGAGAAAGAGGAAGACTTACAACTGGACACATTCAAGGTGGGTCAGGACAAGGTTTCCATCGTCACCATCGTCCCCGATCCGGCCAAGCTGGACAAGGATATTGCCCTGCCGGTTCTCAGCCCCGTCCTGGCCCGCAAGAAGACGCTGGCTGAGGAGATAGCCGCCCTGGACGTGATGCAGTTCAAGAACCCACTCCTGCCCAAGAAAGAAGGGGATGCTGCCGCGCAGAGCTTCAAGTACGAGGGGTACGACATCCTGACGTTGCAGAAGGAGATCGAGCGAGAATACACGATCCCGGAGCCGCAAACGCCCGAGGAAGTGATCTCCTACTATGCCAAGCGCATCGCTCAGGATGTAAAACTGCCTTCGCAGTTCGCCTCACTCGTCCCCAAAGTCCGCGAGTTCCTAGAGAAGAAAGCTTTTGGCGAAGCAGTTGCGCTGGACAGCAAAGCTATGATAAAGGCCATTGCCAGCAACGTCGCCCATTTCATCACTGTCAAGACCTTCGCCCAAGCACTTCGGGGCCTGGTCATCGAAGAACTGACGCCGCAGCTCACACACGAAGGCCGCAAGCTGTCTGAGACAACGCCTTTCCCCTATTCACGCCCCACCCTAGCCAACGCCAGCCAGTGCATCTTCAACCTTGTTCCGTGTGACAACGAGTTCGAGCGCAAGTTTGCCAAGTTCCTGCAAGACGCGAAAGACCTGAAAGCCTTCTCCAAGCTGCCGTCACAGTTCGGGTTTGCCATTGAATACACGGACAATGCGACCAACCTGCGCTACTATGAGCCGGACTTTGTAGCCGTGCAGGAAGACGGCACCCATTGGCTTATCGAGACTAAGGGCCAAGTTAATGTAGACGTGGCCCACAAGAACCAAGCAGCAACCCTCTGGTGCGAGAACGCGACCATGTTGACCGGCACGGGTTGGCAGTATATCATTGTTCACCAAACCGACTTTGAGCAACTACAGCCGGATGCTTTCACAGACCTTTACGCCCTACAAACATCGGTTTGATTAAGCTTTATTCGTCCCAAGCCCATGTTGCAACTTTTCAGCCCTGCACGGGTCTACTAACAGTAGGAGGGCGAGAAGAAAATGACACAGAAGGATGAGTTAAGTCATCGGATTTTTAGGTACGCGGCAATGCTCGGCGGAGCGTTCGTTGTCTACTACCTGCTTGGTTTGATTCCCGGTTCATCGCCGTTTAAGTATGTTGCCAGCCTTGTTTCAGTAGCCGCTATTATACATACAATTCGGAAGGACTACATGGAGGCTAAGGGCAAGGGCGAGCGTCCTTCCATAGCCTTAGATAAGCTGTTAGCGATGGTTGCTTTACTAGTGGCTCTTCTTTGGTCCATCAAAGATGACCACACCAAGTATATAACCGATCTAACCTCACAACGCAAGAGTGACGCACTGGCTAAGGCTCAAAATGATCTCGCCCAAATGACGAACGACAATACCCGCAGAGCGGCGGCTGATGCAGCGAAGACCAGGGCCATTGCCTCTCAAACGAAGGCTGATGCCACACGAATAAAACAGGATGAGCGCGTCGTTGTTCTGGATCAGAGGGTTCTAACGGCACTGGCCCAACAGAACAATAAGATTGCGAGGCAAAACACGCTTGAACAACGACGCGATGCTCTACGGCAAGAAAGTGATGCTCACCGCCTAAGCCTTGTGACGCAAGAACAAGCCGGGCGAACTCGCGATGCCAACAAAGCTGTTGCACTACACAGTGATATATTGCAAGCCTCCCGGAGTGTTCACAACCTAAGTGAAACTCTGTATGGATTTGAGCGAACGCTAAATCCAATAAAGGATGCTCGTTTGAATTATACGATAGTGGTGCCGCTCAACAATCCCGACCCGCAGATACAAGCCTTCAAGGGGCTGCTTGACAAAGCGGTTCAGGAGTATCAAGCCTCTTCGCCAGCTAAGGACACTTCTCAGATCACCGGGGTCGGAGGTACTTTCCAGACCGAACAAGGTCTAACAGGAAATACCAGTCGGCTGATCCTATCAAGAGGATCAGTCTTATTCCCAACTGATCCGAAAAGCTTTCTCGGCTCTCTATTCAACGCCCCTATGAAGGTTGGATTCTGGCACAAATCTTCCTGGAAGAGATTGCCTAACGGCCAAATCAAGTTGAGCAATATGCAACCTGATATGGAATTAGAAGTTTCAACTCATGCGGCCCCAGAGCTATGGTATTACCCTGTTATGAAGATGCTGGTTCTTGCCTATAACAACGTCCCGGTCGCTACAGATATATCAACAGGCAAGATCACATCGTTACCTGATTTAGAAGGCTCGTGGATTGTGATGAGAGAGAACAACTACGACTCAAACACGGAAACCTTTTCTTATGCACCTGATGATGAAGTTCGCCGACAGTGCGTTGTGAGGCGGGTTTCTCTTCTGGCCTCTAACCGACTGTTTCTGTTTGACTTCAACGACTTGCAGCACAGTATTGATGGCTCAGGTAAACCAATGTGTACGTTCACATTTGACAGTGGCTACACATCGAAGACCCGCACAGAATTGGCACCAAGTTTTTGGGACAACATCGTTCAGAAATGAAACCAGGAATCCGCACAGTAGCCCAACGGTCTCCATACCGCCATTATGCGGCTTTCGGTTGTCCAATTGCTCCTGACTATTCGATTAAATGCGCCCTCCGCGCTCGCTGTATGAACTCGATCAAAGCTGTCCCGCTCTCGGTTGGTATAACACCGCGCCCGTGGCAGGCGTCACAAGGATCGGGCGTCCTATAAACTGGACGAGGGCCGAACGTAACCCCAGAGATATTGTGTGGGAACTCTAGCTGCCCGGTTCCTCCGCATTTCTCGCACGTTGGTAACGAGTCGTTTATGTTCAGGTCCATAGCTCTTTCTTATCATGTTAAAGGCCAGGCATGGGATGAGCGGTAAACATCCTCTATTCCTACTACCTTGTTCCATTTACACGCTTGCCAAATTGCCGTCTTCTCCTTCCCAACATATTTAACTTCGTCACTCATACTGCTGTGAACAGCCTTCGTGATGTACGAGTGGTACTTCCGCACCCTGATCGCACTCAATTTAGCGGCTACATTAGGTGCTCTTCCGACCCAAACAAGGTCATTGTTATCGCGGATGCCACTTCGCACGACTAAAATCTGACTGGTATCAACCCCAACGCAGTGGGCAAACGTCCAGTTGCCTGCCTTCAAGCTGGCATACCTCGCTTCCAACTTCGGCTTTACTATATTCAAGAAAGCCCAATTAATTTGTAGGGCGCATTTAGCCGCTGTGGTGTTCTTCGTACTGCCGACAAAGACCCCCATGACACGATCACCGTCAAAGCTACGAATGTGTCCAGAGTTACTTCGGATAATCTTTGACGAACACAGCAGGAAACTTTTATATAATTTAGCCGCTACCCGCCTATCGTGAGTCATCGCTAGTTCGGTCGAGTCGGCTAAATCAGCATAAAGAATCGTAGCGGACAGGTTGACGGCTCCGCCGGCCAGAGCAACTTTGTCTGTTGTTGGAAAAGTCGTGCCATCACGACCACTCCATGTCCGCGAAAGCGTTCCATTGACAGCTAACTCTAAATCTTGTTTCAGGCTCATTATTTCACCGTTAGAAGGCCCGCAGCCGCTTTATTCTGTGCCGCAAAGATTGCAAGGCAAATGGTCCAGGTCACGGTTCCCCATGCAAGAAAGATCAGGGACTTCCTTAGAAGCTCATACTTCTGCCTCAATATCTTGGAGTTCTGCCAGACTTGTCCTAAAAGGTCTTTTAGGTGCTGGTCGCCACTTTCTGCCCGGAACTCCTCGATATACTTTGCCTCTGTCCTATCTGCGATCTCGCGGAAATACACAAGTGATGCTTTTCCACCTTCAAGGCGCGGAAACGAACATTGGTACAAGTTAAACAGGCTGATGCCGATTAATCCGACAGGCGGGATGCCAAACAGGTCCCACGGATTGAGCAATTTGGCCGAAGGAGCGTTTGCAGCCAATAAGCCAAGCATCGCCACATTAACCCCTAGAGCAACTGAGGCTTTCGAGTCAACAGAAGCAAAAAATCCCAAGACACGTTCTAGCTGTACCTTTGCCACTTCGATTTCGTTCTCAATTTTGTTATCATCCGGCACGGATCATTCTCCTGATTCACGCGGCAGGTAAACTAGTCACCACAAACATCATTCTGAGGGTCAAAGCCTCTTTTGCCCCTCGTTCAGTCTCAAAGCCGGGCGTCTCTGTTTGCTGCTCACGCACATATGCCTCTCTGTGGCTCTACACGCCCCGCTACGACTCGTAGTGCTGCCGCGTGGACTTGTCTACCCCTGGCACTTTTCAGGCCGGTACACAGCGCAATGAGAAAGCCCGGCCTTCAACGACACAGGCCCAGTCTTTTCGTTGTCCCCGGCAGCTAGGCCCTCGATTCAGGCGCTTATCGCTTTACAACGGCACTGGCAGCAATGCTCTACTGATCGGCTGCGTCCAATTGAATTGTCTCGCCAGCATCATTTAGCTGCTGGATGATTGTGACATAGAGCCAGAACTTGCCGAAGCCAGGCCCCGGTTCGTCTATTGTGCGTGTCTTTATTTTGGCACCGAAAAGGCCCCTTACTGCCGTGTTGAAGGCATCGCTATTGATGATGTTAGAGAAGTCCGTCGGATGGTCTCTCAACACTAAACCAGCACTATCCCATAGTGTGTAAACACCGACGGAACTGCCCTCCCCCTCAAAATCCATTGTTTGTAGCCGCAGGTACATGGCAGGCTCTCCTTTGCGATACTATTCACCATAAGGGGCTAATAAGCCTGCATTGCCGGCGGCTCACGACGGTTCTTCCAGCAAATCCATGACCTCAAAGCTGAACGCCAGAAAACCTGGTAACAGGAGCCGAACCAGACAGTTGTAAAACAGCTATACATGAAGTATAATGAACTCAATCGCGCTGTAACAGCGAAGATTCTCCTATGCGTCCCAAGCTCATTAGCGGCACAGAGAGACAACACCCGAAAACGCTGCCCTGTCAAGGCAGAGGTCGCCGGTTCAAGTCCGGTCATCCCCGTTAGAGCGAAGGACAAACGATGGAAACCTTCGGTTACAGTGCGTACTGTCACCGGAGGTTTTTATTTTGACAGGGGTCTGTACTGCTGGGTCAGGGTGTACACACTCAGCGAGCCGCTCTCTTGCACTGGACTGCGGCTCTGCGATCCGCCAGTGCGGGCGCATTTCGGCTCTAAAAAAGGATACACGCTATGAAAGCAAGTACGAATAGGAAATGGCTGTTCACATTGCTGGCGGCCGGCACTCTTGTGACCGTGACAGGCTCGGGGCTGGTGGCGGCTTAGGCCCAAGTCACGCACAGTGGCGGCACGACCACCACAAGCGGGACAGAGGACAGCAATGTCGGCACAGGTATACGCCGCGACCATGACACCAACTACAGCTGGCTGGGGTTGCTTGGACTGGCGGGGCTTCGCAACCCGTGCCGTGAGGTGGAGTATCAGAACCGGAACCCAGCCCGTTAGGGTCCGTTGGGGTTAATGCTGGGATGAATGTGAAAAAAGAACCTCAGCTTATTGAGGTTCTTTTTTCCGTTTTCAAGGATCCATCTCAGCGGCATAACCCTCGGGCTTGTACTTCAGTTGTTCCAGAGTGCAGGCATCTTTCTCAATATCGTCGCGCTCCCCGAGATATGTCGCCTGGTAGAGCGAGCCGCCTTTATAAGCATAAAGGTAACGGACTTCTACCAATGTCCCACTCTGGGGAACTGCTTGATTGCTTGGAATCGTGACATTGCCGATACCGACAGCGTTGCCCGCCGCATCCAAAAGTGAAAGCCGCACACTGCGCTGGTCGTTTTGGGCAGAGACCAGGCAGGTGCAGGTGGCGTAAAACTTGCATTTGACCTGCGAGCCGCCCGAGGCAGGACGGCCCGGCACGCTGAGCGCATTCACTTTCTTGAATACGACGCCCTCGCCGTCCGCCGCCGCTATCCTCTCGTAGAACGCCCACTTTTCCGCCGCAGTCCAGGCAGTCTCCGCCACGCGAATGCCGGGACCCAGGCTTACGCTCAACAAATCAACAAGCACTTCATTCCGAGTATGATAGGGGGAGGGACGCAGATCCGTGTGGTCCAATCTCAGCAGATCAAAGACGACATACGCCTCTCCCAGCAGCTCCCCGTCCAACTCGCAGTCAGGCAAGTGCAGCAGCGAGTCGACAACTTCCTGCGGCAAAGACACATATAAGCCCTTGCGGTTGGAGCCTTCAACGATTCCACCCCTGACGACGACCATGATCCGCTTGCCGTCGAACTTTTCCTGAAGGCACCAGGCGTCATCGACCAAATACCGCTTGGCCGCTTCTTCATCTACCGAGTTCAGGAGCTGCGGATGCAGGCCGGAGGTGCGGTTCGCATTCTCGGTCAAGGCGAACAATGCCCCGGATCCGTGGGGGGTGTAGCCTTTGGCCGTCTTTTCGGCGATCAACTTGTCGTAAATCTGCTGCGCTTTTTCCAGCGGAACGGGGGAAGTGGTCTTTGTGCCAGCTGCCAGTGCCGTGCCGCGCCGCCCATAAGCGAACGTCACAGTGAAGCCCCCGGCAGCTTGATTGATGGCGACGTGATATTCTTTATCCGAGGAACCGTCGCGGTAATAAAGGCGAGCGCGGGGGAAACTGTTGGGCAATTTAGAGAATAACTTGCTAAACATGGTGGCACTATTGTGACACGAGTAGACAAATATTGACTAGAATAAACTTTAGTCAACACCCCGGTCTTCAAAGAGTCTCACCAGATGAGAAAAACGATCCGCGGTATTAAGTCCTGCCCGCAGTTTCTCTTTCCGTCATCACCTCACTCTGAGTCGTCGTCCCCGCCTCATAGTTTTTCAGCTTGTAGACTAGGGCGGAGATACCCCACCCCACCAAGAACGTCCCAATGATGTAAAAACCGAGATTGTTGAAGTTGACGCCGACAACGGCGGTCCAGAAGGGGCCGTGCAGATGGAACCTTGCCTGCATGATTTGGAGCAGCTCATAGGTACCGACGATGAACGCGACCATAACTGAAAGCAGCGTGATACAAACATTGTAGTAGAGTTTGCGAACGGGCTTCACGAAGGCCCAGCCGTAGGCTCCCAGCATGAGTATGCCATCCAGAGTGTCTATGAGGCACATCCCCAGCGTGAACAGCGCGGGCAGAAGCATGATCGCCCAGAACGGGACACCGATCTGGCCGGAGCGAGCGGAAACGGCCAGAATACCGACTTCCGTGGCCGTGTCGAAGCCAAGACCAAAGAGCAGGCCGATCCAGTACATCTGCTGCGAAGTGCGCACAAGGCGAAAGAGAGGGCGGAAGAAACGTCCAATCAGGCCGCGCTGCGCTAGGTAAGCATCGATGTCCAGGTCATCGTAGGACTCACCCGCCGCGACCCGGCGAAAGGCTTTGATGAGGTCAATCAGGACGACCAGGTTGATGAAGCCGATTAGGTAGAGAAAGAAGGTCGAGACAAGAGTGCCGGCGATCCCGCCGACACTCCGCCACTGCGGCAGATGCTTCTCGACATAGGAAGTCGAGAGCGCGAGCGCGGCGCAGAGCAGTATAACGATGGTCGAGTGGCCAAGCGAGAAGAAGAAGCCGACGCCGAGCGGCTTCTTCCCCTGCTGCATCAGCTTGCGGGTCGTGTTGTCGATGGCAGAGATATGGTCGGCATCGACCGCGTGCCGCAGGCCAAAGCCGTACGCGAGAACGCCGGTCGAGAGGAGCAGGGCATACGTGTGCGAGGCACTCCAGGTGATGAGCCACGCGATGACGTTACCGGCCACCAGCAGGGCGATGAGCCAGTACGCACGTGTTTTCAGGGTCATTGAGTTGTCTGATTTCTAAGTCGGCGGCGACATAGCGTTAGGAAGGCGGGTTAGCGAGCGGCATGCGGACGTTGTGATCAGGATACTGGTAGCCGCGTGCCTGCGTCCAGCGCATCCATTTGACGTGTCCGTCATAGAACGCATAATCCGCGCCGCCACGATGCCGGTCGTAGGCGATCCATCCCTGATTGGCGTATTGGCCGCCAGTGCCGTTCCGCACAAGGCTCTTTTCTCCCGGCCAGGTGTCGTAGTCATCCTGCGGAACATAGCCCCAGCTCCCATTTGCGGGATCATCGAGGGCAGTGGAATTGCGCTCTGAAAACATGATCAGGTTGTCGTCCGCAAGTGAACTAATCGCGGCTTCTGTCGCAAAGCCATTCAGAACACCTTCTTTGGCATAACGGCATGATTTGTGGGTAAATACGGAATTCAGCAGGTAGCTCCACATGGCCGCATGATCCGTTTCCGCGCGGCACTGTTCCCCATTTGGAGCAGCGGTGCATTCCTGACCGATTACCGTGATGCCCCCATTGTAATCCTGAAGAGTGTTTGACTGCACTTTCGAGTGCGGCGCGGAGTCATCTGGGCAGTAGATAACATCGCGGCTCTTGAGATAAGGCTGGAAGAAGATCGCCCAGGGCTTCTCGGCATTGCTATTTCCATTGCCGCCACCGACACACCCATCGGCAGTCGCAGGCAGTGCCGGGACTTGTGTCCCATCATCAAGCACATAGTCTTCGTGGTGATGATACAAAGCGCCATCGGCGTCGTCCATGTACATATGGGCGGCAAGCACAATCTGCTTCATGTTGGAGATGCAGGCGGTCCGGCGGGCATTTTCGCGGACGCTTTGGAAGACGGGGAAAAGTATCGCGGCGAGAATCGCGATAATAGCGATGACCACGAGGAGCTCGATCAGAGTGAATCCGATACGACTTCGAAGCATGGAGTTAGCAATCTAAATGTTTGATTTGAGAAGTATACCTGCAACTTATTACAAAGTCAAGACAATTCCAATATTCACCAGTATTGTGTTTCCCGGCTGGTACGTGAGATTTGGGTATAATCGTACAAGAAAGTGCATAAGTATGAGCGCAAACAAAGAGGGACACGGCTCCCATGAGAGTCGGCTTCAGAACTGGATTGAGCATGAACTTTTTCATCTCGCGATGCATGAGGACGGGGAGACGGTCGTGACGGATATCCCAGACCGCAATCTCTCGCTGCGCGTACCGATCGCGACGCATGTCATGCTGCACCGTTTGGCTCAGAAGCTAGGGCGCAGCAAAACAGCGTGCGCGGAAGAAATTATCACGAATGCCGTCAAAGATGTTTACCAGCAGTTTGATCTGCTTCGGCTAAAGAGCGAAGACCTGGAAAATTACGCAGCCCAGAGTGATAAGTCGTCGCCGGATAAGACGAATTAATTACAGCGGTCACTGGGAAGGTCGGGACGGCAGGGC
>JANXNV010000131.1 GCA_025353925.1 Armatimonadota bacterium | reverse complement strand
GCCCCACAGCAGTGGATTTCAATCCCACGTCCGATCTGCTTTACGTCCGATCTGTTCCACTCTCGGTCTGCATGATGCCAGTTAGTCATTGATGCCAACTCAAACAATGCTAAGTAACGAAATCAGGGGCAAGATGCTCCTGCAGCCATTGTACCTGATTCTAGCCCTGCCGCCACGCAGGAAAACCGTCCCCGCCCCCCGAACTTAACCACGTGATTAGAGTCAGCAATATCGTGAAGACTTACAAGACCGGCTCCATGGATTTGACGGTGCTCAAAGGGGTTTCTCTGCATGTGGAGAGCGGGGAGATGGTGGCGATTATGGGGCCGTCGGGGTCGGGGAAGTCCACGCTGATGAATATCATCGGCTGCCTGGACCGGCCCACGTCCGGGTCGTACCTTCTGGACGGGCAGGAGGTGGCCCGGCTGGAGGAGAACGCACTGGCGCGGATCCGCAACGAAAAAATCGGGTTCGTGTTTCAACAGTTTAATCTGCTGTCCCGGACCACCGCCCTGCAAAATGTCGAGCTGCCGCTGATCTACTCGGGAGCACGGAGGAGGGAGGCGCGGGCACGAAAAGCGTTGATCCGGGTCGGGCTGGCGGACCGCATTTCCCACCGGCCCAATGAGCTGTCCGGCGGGCAGCAGCAGCGGGTCTCGATCGCCCGGGCTTTAGTCAACAATCCTTCCCTGATTCTCGCCGACGAGCCAACCGGGGCCTTGGACACCAAGACGGGCGAGGAGATTATGGCGTTGTTTCAGGAGCTGCACGGCGAAGGCAAAACCTTGGTCGTCGTCACGCATGAAGAAGACATTGCCCGGCACTGCGAGCGGATCGTGCGCTTCCGGGACGGCGAGATCGTCAGCGACGTGCCGGTCGAAAATCGGGTGCTGGCGTCACTCGCGTCTTAGATCTATTCGTGCCTGATATTTATTCGTGCCTGAGGGCCGTGATCGGGTCCAGCTTGGCGGCGCGAAACGCCGGGTAGATGCCGAAGAACAGGCCGACCCCGACGGCGAAGCCGAAGCCCAGCTCGGTGGCCCAAAACGGGACATACGTCGGCAGGGTCTTGTGCGCGAAATGGTCGATTAGCGACGACAGCCCGTAGCCGCCCGCAACCCCCAGCAGGCCGCCCAGGCCGGAGACGACCATGGCCTCCACCACAAACTGCAGCAGGATCGCCCCGCGAGTCGCCCCCACGGCCTTGCGGATCCCGATCTCTCGCGTCCGCTCCGTCACCGACACCAGCATGATGTTCATAATGCCGATGCCGCCGGTCAGCAGGGCCAGTCCCCCGACCCCGCCCAGCGCCAATTGAATACCACTCAGCAGAGCATCGAGCTGCTTCAGGATGCCTTCCTGCGTATCCACCACGAAGTCCTTGTAGTTTAATGGGTGCCGCTGCTTGAGAATCCCCCAGACCTGATCCGCCGCGGTCTCTACCTGCGGGATCTCTGCGGAGCGTGCGGTAAACGCATTGATCTTGTCACTGCCCGAGAAACGCTTTTGGACCGTGGGCAGCGCGGCGTAAAGGGAGTTGTTGAAGTCACCGCCGCCGGGGTTGGAATCTTTCTCGGCCAGGACGCCAATAACGACCAGGGAGACATTGGAGCCGTCATCGGTCGTGCAATGGATTTCGCGGCCCAGAGGATTCGAGGTGCCGAACAGGTCTTTGCGAATCTTGCTGCCGATCACGCAGGCTTTGCCCCAGTGGGCGACATCGTCAGGGCTGATGAAACGCCCAGAGGCGAGCGGCAGGTTCTGGGTCTGGTTGAACGTGTCCAAAACGCCGCTCAGGGTCGCCGAACGGCGGCTGCTGCCCACCTGCGCCACGACCGACGCCTCCGCATTCGGGCTGACCGAGGTCACCAGGGAAGCCTTCTCGCCCACAGCGCGGGCATCGGCCATGGTCAGCCCCCCAAAGCCGCCGCGCGAAACGGTACCGATCTTGGGCTGGTAAGAAACAAAGATCAAGTTGGCGCCGTTGCCGGCAAACTGGTCGAATATTTGCTGCCGGATACCCTGCACGATCGCGATCATCACGATCACTGAAGTCACCCCGATAATGACCCCCAGCATAGTCAGGAGGGCACGCAGTTTGTTGGCCCAGAGGGCGGCGAGGGCAACGCGGATGGATTCGAAAAGTATCATGAAAAAAGCCTGCGGCTAATTGCTCCCATTAATATCCGTCTTGCGCCGCCCGGCCCCGCTAATTGGCGAGGTCACCACTTTTTCGCCCGGCTGCAGGCCGGACACGATCTCAATATCCGTGTCCCCGCGCAGGCCCGTCATCACCGTGCGCTTTTGCGGCTTGCCGGCGGCGTCCAGAACGCTCACCTGACCCGAGGATCCCGCGAACGGCACGGCTTCGAGGGGGACCAGCACGACCCCGCTGCGCTTCTGGCTCACAATCGAGACATTTGCGCTCATGCCGGAGCGCAGGCGGGCATCGTAACGACTGAAAGCGACTTTCACCGAGAACTTGGAGATGGAATTCGTGCTGCCGGTTCCCCCGGCACTCGCGTCGGCGAAGGCATTGGTTGAGGCCGGGGCGATCTCGGTCACGGTTCCAGGGAACGTCACGGTGGGCAGGGCATCCGCCGTGATCGTCGCCGGGGCACGCTGCGCGATCTTGGCGATGTCTACTTCGTTGATGCCGACTTTGACTTGCAGGCGGCTGCCCAGGGTCGCAACAATGGACTGAGCATCGGAGAAGCCAGTGGTCGCGCTTTGAACGATTTCATTCGGCTGCTTGTACTTCTTCAGCACGATGCCCGACGCCGGGGCGTAAATATGCGTATCCGCCAGATTGACCTGAAGCTGCTGGATATCCCCGGCGATCTGCGCGACCGCCGCCCGGGCCTGCGCGATGTCGGAGAGCTTCACGGCGTTCTGGCCGGAATTCGATTGAGCGGTCTGAAGCTGAACACGCGAAGACGCCACCTGCGCCTTCGCATCGTTGACATCCTGCACGCGCGGCCCCACTACGGTCAGCGCGAGGGCCTGCCTGGCCGTTGCCAGGCTGCTCTGTGCCGTATCCACCGCCACCTGAGCGGCGTCGTAATCCGATTGGGAGATAAACCCACGGGCCAGCAGGGAGGCTCGCCGCTTCTGGGTCCGTTGGGCATCGTCCGACGCGATCTGTGCCCGCGCCACCGCTTCGCGCCCTTGGGCCAGCTCCTGCGGCCTTGCCCCAGCCTCCACGACGGCCAGATGGGCCAGCGACTGGTTCAGCGCCGCCCGGGCCTGCGCGATCGCCGAGGCGGTCTGTTTGACCTGCAAATCGTACTCCGCCTGCGTCTGCGCCAGCCGCGCCTGCGCCTGTCGAAGCTGAGCCTGATTTCGCGTTAGCTGCGGGTCGATCTGCGACCGATCCACCAGCGCGATCAGCTGCCCTTTATTGACATACTGCCCTTCGACGATGTTCAATGACAGCAGTCGGCCCGCCGCCTTGCTTTTGACATCGACTTTATCCACCGGCTCGATTGTTCCGGTCTCCGAGACCTGAACCAGAAGGTCGCCGCGCCGCGCCAAAACAAACCGTGGGGGCACCGGCGGCTTGTGCAGCGTTTGCCGAATTCGCTGCCCGGCAAACGCCGCCAGCCCGAGCAGACCGAGAATTATGAGGAGAGGTTTGAGGAGCCGTTTCAAGATGCCCTGAGTATACCAGATGTCGACGCCCCCTGCCAAATGCTTGACAATTTTGGTGGGGGGGGATATAATACTTTCATAAGCGGGGTTAGTTTAGTGGTAAAACCCCAGTTTTCCAAACTGATGTTAGGAGTTCGATTCTCCTACCCCGCTTCCTTCACTCTTCCGACACCCCAAACGCCTGGTAGCTCAGCTGGATAGAGCAAGAATCTTCTAAATTCTAGGTCGTGGGTTCGAGTCCCCCCCAGGCGATACTTCCTCTCTCCCCGCCTTGACACCTTCTGCCAATTTACGCTATCATAAACACACTATTAGGGAGTGCAATACTATGCGAATCTACGAGCGCATCACCGATCTGGTCGGCTTCACGCCGCTGGTCAAACTCAACCGAATTACCGACGGTGCCGCCGCGACGGTGCTGGTTAAACTGGAATTCTTTAATCCGGCTTCGTCGGTCAAAGACCGCATCGCACTCGCAATGCTGGAAGACGGCGAAAAGCGCGGGCTGCTCAAAGAGGGATCGGTCGTGGTCGAGCCGACTTCCGGCAACACCGGCATCGGCCTGGCCTTCGCCTGTGCCGCCAAAGGCTACAAGTGCATCCTGACCATGCCGGATACCATGTCCGTCGAGCGGCGGCTGCTCCTGCGCGGCTACGGCGCGGACCTCGTGCTGACCCCCGGGACCGAAGGTATGCGCGGGGCGATCGCCGAAGCCGAGCGGATCGCCGCCCGCACCCCGAACAGCTTCCTGCCGCAGCAGTTCCAAAACCCCGCGAACCCCGCTATCCACCGCACCACCACCGCGGAAGAGATTTGGAACGATACCGAGGGCACGGCGGATATTCTTGTCGCCGGCGTCGGGACCGGCGGGACCATCAGCGGCATCGCCGAGGTCCTCAAGGAGCGAAAGCCCAGTTTCCAGGCCATCGCCGTCGAGCCCAAAGACTCGCCCGTCATTACCCAGACCCGCGAGGGTGTGCCGCTGAAGCCCGGACCGCATAAGCTGCAGGGCATCGGGGCAGGCTTTGTCCCGAAAAACCTGGACATGGCGATTGTGGACGAGGTCATTCAGGTCTCCAATGAAGAGTCCGTTCAGTGGGCACGGCGGGCCGCCCGAGAGGAGGGCATCTTGGTCGGCATCTCCTCCGGCTCCGCCCTCTGCGCCGCCATGCAGGTGGCCCATCGGCCCGAAAATGCCGGGAAGACGATTGTCGTGATCATCCCTTCGAACGGCGAGCGGTATCTTTCCACGGTGCTGTTTGCCGATCTGCGGGACGAATGACTTTATGCGTTTCGCTCTTTGCGTCCTTTGCCTGCTCTTTCTCTCGCTCACTCCAACACACGCCCTGGAAACGCCCCCGCGCTTCCCGGCGTTCGCACAGGTGGAAAGCCACCGGATCCGCGTCGTCAATTCTCTGGACGGCGCGATCCAGATTTCCACGGATCAAGGCCGGAGCTGGCACCTGATCGGGCGGGTCACCGCCCCCGCGACCCAAAGCCTCATGGGCTATTCGGCCAGCGGCTACGCCCAGCCCGGCACGGTCGCGGCGACCGCGGTCCACGGCCTGCGGATCCGTGTCGGAGATCTGGGCACGCCGGACCCTCTGCTCATCAATATCCTGCCGAAAGAGTTCTCTCAGACCCCCACCCTCTTCGGGGGACATGTCTCCGGCCTCTCGGGCATCTACACGAATATCCCGGTCGGCACGAGCATTTTCCGGGAGCTGTCTCCGCTGGTCGGCAGTCCCGTACTTCGGGAAAGCAGCCTGGGGGAGAGCCAATCGCTGCTGCCGCTAAACTACATTCCGCGCGAGGGCGACGTACTACAGATCGTCGTCAAGCAGCCGGTGAACCCCCTGTCGGAAGTGTTCTTCGATAACCATGCCGGAGGCGACGTGCGCGTGACCTATGCGGACGGCACGAAGCAAGTGGTCACCCATGTGGTCAAGCCCGTGGTGGGTATTGGTCGCTACGACGGCTGCTCCTATACAGGCGTGGGCGCGATCAACACGAACCACGATGGCGTCATCACCGTCTCGACGGCTCCGGTGACGACTTCGCCTCTCTTTGAAGGATTGGGCGACGAGCGGCGCGGCGGTTTTCAAATTCAACCCGCCTTTCACAATGCTCAGGGCGATGGAGCAGGTGCGCCGTCGGTTCTGGTCATCGGCTCGCATAAGAAACCGGCGGCTCCCGAAATGGAAGGGACGCCGCCGCTGTTCCACGGCTACTTCGATCTCGGCTGGGGCATTGATCAGCCCAAACACTCCTGGCGTATGGAAGTCCAGCATAAGCGCGGCCCCTGGTCGCGTATGCCGACCCTGATCGGCAGTGTTCCCCTGGCCCTGGCCGATGTCACTGCCCTGCGCCTCGTCCGCGACTCTCCCGGCGATACCCCCTGGCGCGAAGCCCAGGTCAAGATCGCTGAAAAAGAGTATTCCATGCTGGCACTGGCCAATGCCCGCGCCGGAAAGAGCCTGATCGAGCGCGGAGACGTGACATTCAGCGCATCGGCCCCGGACCGCCGCACGGCGTTTGTCGCATTTTATCTCGACGGTCAGCTGCGCGGCCTCACCAACACCGCCCCTTACACCTTCCGCTGGAACAGCCGAGTCGTTCCCGATGGCGAGTACGTGATCGAAGCACTGGCCCAGGACGCGAATAATCAGACTCTCTCTTCGACCCGCACCAAGATCTGGATCGATAACCAGCATCATGTTGAGGCATCCGCGAAGTAAACGGCCTAATCGTCCTGAATTGTGAACAGAGCCAGCGTCACACCGTCGGCGGCTTTTCTGGATACCAAATAATCCAGCGTGACAGTTTTGACATGACCGTCGCACCAGAGAACATTGGTGAGTCCGTTATGACGCGCCACCAGATAGTCCCCGTTGAGCTGCGGCGGAGTGACGACGGGATCGATGAGAGGTACAGGCTGAATGGAAGTGCAGGGAGCGGCGGCAGTCACACAGGACCAGCCGGACGCGTACTTGTTGCCGTTGATCTCTGCGACCCAGACACTGGTCGCCGGGGCTTCGAGCTGAGCGATATTCAGGCCCACCTGTCCGCCATTGCCCGCCGGCGGAGTGCGTATTCCACTGGTATCATAACGGTACATAACATTCATGCCGTAGCTGCCGTAATTGGCTGCACTGCCAATTGCAGGCAGGTTGCGGCTGTAGATATAGGGACTGCTGGAATCATCAGCGCACTTGAAGACCGCCTCACTCTTGATATAGGGATAGATTGCATCCATCCATTTGTAGTGCAGATCGTCCGGCGTGGAAGCATTGCCGTTGATCCCATAGTAGAAAAATGGGAGTTTTTCGTCGGCATCCTGCGTATACTGGACCAGACCCAGACCGATCTGCTTCATATTAGATTGGCAGGAAGCCCGGCGGGCGTTTTCACGGACTTTTTGAAAGACCGGAAAGAGAATTGCCGCGAGAATCGCGATGATGGCGATAACGACGAGCAGCTCGATGAGTGTGAAGCCGCGTCGCTCGCGACGAATTTGAGGCAAGTGGACAGTCATGGGGGATGCTCCTTCAAGCAGAGATAACGGGAGAATTGCTTTCGGATGCGATTTCTATCCAGTGTACTCGGCGTGTGCCTGCTTGTCAAGCTGGTAACGCGGGCCACAAATCAGTCAAAAAATTAAAACAGGAATTGGTGCAGGCAGCGGCGAACTACTCCAGCAAACCAATTTCCACAGAAGGAACCTTCCAATATGCCTAAGATACCGATTGCGCTGCAGATGTATACCCTGCGTGAGGAAACGGAAAAAGACTTCGCCGGAACGATCCGCAAAGTCGCGGAGATCGGCTATGCCGCCGTTGAGCTGGCCGGACATGGCGGCCTTTCGATCCAGGAGCTGTCCGGGCTGCTGGCCGACAACCACCTGAAAGTCGCGGGCAGTCATATCGCCCTGGAAGCACTGGAAAGCGACCTGCCGAAAGTCATCGGAGAAGCTCAGGCTTTAGGCAATCGCCATGTGGTTGTCCCTTACATCAGCGAAGATCGCCGCCGCACCTCCGACGATTACAAGAAAATCGCCGATCTGCTGAACACCTATGGCGAGAGCCTCAGCCGCAGCGGCTTGACCCTGTGCTACCACAACCATGATTTTGAGTTCAAAGCACTGGAAAATGGGCAGATGGGGGAAGATATTCTGCTGGAAAACACCGATCCACTGTTTGTTAAAGCGGAAGTGGATAGCTACTGGGTTCTGAAGGCCGGACAGGATCCGGTGGCGTTCATCCAGAAGCACACGGGCCGTGTTCCGCTGCTGCACATCAAAGATATGGACCCGGTGGATGACTCGTTCGCCCCCGTCGGCACCGGAAAGCTCCCACTGGATGCCCTGATCGCCGCCGCCCCGACTGTCGGGGTCGAGTATCTAATCGTCGAGCAGGACGTTTGTAAAGGCTCACCCATCGAGGCCGTGACGCTCTCTTACAACAACCTCAAAGCCAAAGGCTACGCGTAAAGCCTAGGGGCGCGGCAAGCAGCGCCCCTACTCTTCCACCATTTCGCCTTCGCCGCTTTCCGCCGCGTCCAGGTATTCGTCGAAATCATCCCCCAAATCCTCACCCATCTCTTTGCCCATTTCTTTTGCCCAGCGGCGCATGGCTTTGGGGTCATCCATGTCGCCGAGCTGAGAGGGATCCGCCAGGCTCTCCATGACCGCCTCGTCGCTGCGGCCGCGGGCGAAGCGCGTGACACGCCTGATCGCTTGATCGCTGCCGCAGTGCGGGCAGAGGTTCGTGTCCCCCCCGGCGGTCATGCCGATCAAGACGGTGTAGCGTTTGCGGCACGCAGTGCAGAGATATTCGTACAAAGGCATGAACTAGTATAGCATCAGGTCCAGTATAAAATGCGCCCTGACGGGAACCTGCGGGTGATCTCCGCCTGAAAAAACCGCTTCAGCGACTTCATCATCTCCGGTGGATAGACATATTTCACCCCGCCGAACTTGTTGCGCTTCTCGACCCGCATCTCCTCCGTCATCTCCAGACTGGTTTTCGGGTACCACGACAGCAGGACGTCTTTCGAGCCGGGAGTAAAGCGGTGCGTGATCAGCTCAAATGTCACGTCTTCCGCAAAGCCGACCGCCGCCTGCGCGTCGTCTAAAAGCCGCCCGTAATGTGCCTCCCAATCATCCACCGGCATAATCGGGGCGATCACTAGCCCGATGGGGTAGCCGCCGCCGCCCTCATTCCGGGGCAGAGCCAAGCGGCGCAGGGCCGACAAACGCGCGGCGACCGGGGGCACGCCGCCCTCTAATTTCCGGGCGACTGGATCGGCATTCACTGACGCCCGGCAGCGGGTGTGCCCATTATGCGGCAGATCCAGCAGCGGCTCGACGGCATCGAATTTGGTCGTGTAGCGCAGGTAAGCGTGTTCGCGCGTCCCAAACCACCGGATCGTCTCCACCAGGCTCCCCGTCAGATGCTCCAAACTCAGCGGATCGGTATAACAGGAAGCCTCGAAGGTCGTCCCGGCGGCTTCGTTGCGGCCCGCTCCCGGTGTCTCGTAACGCGGCAGATTATCCAGTATCTCCGGCAGATTGGCGAACACGCGGATCACCGGCGGCCCGGCGAGGCTCCCGGCCAGGTAGCAGTATTGGCAGTGCGCGGGGCAGCCTTCGGCGAGGTGGAATTGCCAGTCGGCAGAGGGCGGAATCGGCTGCAGCTTCAAGGCCCCCGGCGCGGCATTGACCACAGCGAGAGTGCGCTTGGCCCGGTTATAAGTCTCTCGGGCATCGCCGCCGCGCAGACCCGTCAGCCGGTTCTGGGTCAGCTCTTCGATGGGAATGCCCAGGGCCTCCACCCGTTGGTAAATCTGCCGCCCCCAGGGAGACTCCAGCGCAGCAGGGGTAAACTGCACGCGCTGCGGGGTCCATAAGCGGGGCTTAAAATCAGGTGGAGGAGTCACCTCCAGAAGTTCGGAAGTCATACAATTTAAACACCTCAGCACCTGAATTTGTTCCGTGAGTCGCACAGTTTGTGTTCCAGCACCGATGTTTAGACTACTTGCTGCCGGGATATATACGCAGTATCGGACTGGGGTCCGACTTAGCAAACAACAACAGACTTACTATTTGCCGCTCGCAGGCTTCCGCTTTCGGAAAAGCCGTTGCGGCATGGAGGAAACATCAATGCTTTGGTCTATTATCGTGTGGCTGATCGTCGGCTTTCTGGCCGGTTTACTGGCGAAGGCAATCGTGCCCGGTAGCTCGGAGAAGCCCAGCGGCTTTTGGGGCACGGCAATCCTGGGAATCGTCGGCGCGGTCGTCGGCGGTTTCATCTACCATCTGCTCTCCGGCAGCCGGGGCTTTTCCACCAACCTCGACATCATGAGCATCGTCTGGGCCACGGTCGGCGCGATTGTCGTCGTCTTCATCGAGCGGGCAATCGCCGGTCGCCGCGTCGTCTAGACTTCAGAGTAAAACTGCATAGAGAACAAGAGCCGGGGGCCAAATATGGTCCCCGGCTTTTTGCTGAGTAGATGATTGGTGTTACGCAGTGACGGTGTAGATTGGCGAGGACGTGGGATTGAAATCCACCGCTGTGGGGCGAGACGCCCAGTCGCGGCCTGCGCCGGGACAAGAGTAAGTTCTGTTCAGCTCCCCTCTTTTTCGACGCAGGTCGAAACTAGGCGTCTGCGCCCCACAGCGTAGAACTTTAGTTCCACGTCTTCTCCTACGTTTCTTTGGCTTTCGCTTTTCATTGATGCCGCCCAAGAAGCCTATGCGTAACACCAGTAAATAACGCTTCGTACAGCCTATTGACAATCTTCCTGTCCTATGTTACAATGTTATATAGTTATTAATATAACTATATAATCAAAAGGAGAATGTTATGCTACAAGATGAAAGCAAATCTGCTGTGGAGCGCGTCCAGCTTGGGGTGCGCATGGAAAAGAGCATGGTTCAGGTACTGAAGGGTCTCGCCGAATTTAAAGAAATGACACTAGGCCAGCTACTGGAAGAAATCGTGCTGCATTCGTTCGAGGCTGCGCCAGGTCACGTCGGACAGATGTGCGCCAGCCCTCATGGGGAAAAGTCATTTGAGGCTATTGCTGCCCTGAAACGTATCTACGGCATGAATTATGATACGCATGCCAATTATGGCTTTCAGGACAAGCAGAGTGAAGCGGAACCATCTCCGCTCCCACGCATTACAGAGGTATGACACTTCTCGTCGGCCTGCTTGGCTTGTATCTGGTGCTGCTGATTATCTGGGAGGGGTTTGAGACCATCATCCTGCCCCGCTCGGTCACGCGGCAGCTTCGATTGACACGCGGGTTTTATCAGATTCTGTGGCCGTTTTCCGCCGCCGTCGCGCGGCGTCTGCCGGATAGTCAGCGGCAGCTCTACCTCAGTTACTTCGGGCCGCTCTCCCTGCCGCTGCTGCTGGTGCTCTGGGCGCAGATATTAGTGCTGGCATTCGCCATGATCCAGTGGGCTTTGCCGTACGGTCTGGACCGGCTGCCCGGGATGAACCGCTTTGAGACGGCACTGTATCAAAGCGGTGTCACATTCTTCACGCTCGGCTATGGGGATGTCACCCCGCACACGCGGATTACTCGGTTTATTTCGGTGCTCGAAGCCGGGGTCGGGTTCGGCTTTTTGGCCGTGGTCATCGGTTACCTGCCCGTGCTTTACCAGGCATTTTCCCGGCGCGAAACTATTATCTCCCTGCTTGATGCCCGCGCCTCGTCGCCGCCCTCTGCGACGGAGATGCTGCGTCGGCACAGTGAGGGGAAAAATATGGCAGGGCTGGTGACACTGCTTGCCGACTGGGAGGTCTGGTCCTCGGAGCTGCTGGAAAGTCACTTATCGTATCCGGTTCTCAGCTATTACCGGTCTCAGCACGACCGTCAGTCCTGGCTCGGCGCACTCACCTGCATCATGGATACCTGCACGATGATTCTCGTGGGCTGTGCCGGCAATCCCGAGTGGCAGCGCGAGCTGCAGTGGCAGGCGCGGATGACCCTGGCAATGTCGCGGCATACAATTATCGATCTGGCCTATATTTTCAACCGCAAGCCGGTTCCACCCGAGGCCGATCGGCTTCCGCCGGAAGACCGCGCGAAGATGCGCGAAGCTCTCACCGCCGCCGGACTGCCGGTGTGCGACGGCCCGGAAGACGACGAAAAGCTCGATCACCTGCGCAGCCTCTACGAGCCGTATGTCAACTCCCTGGGTCAGTTTCTCATGTTCACACTGCCCCCCTGGCTGCCCGAGGCGGGTTCGTCCGATAACTGGCAGACGAGTGCCTGGGACCGGGACACCCGGCATTTTTGAACGCGGGCGGACGGCACGGACATATGCTATAATCAGATACTTATGGATACAAGGCCGAAGATCGCTGTCGTCGCTATGCAGGGCGATTTTGACAAACATATTCAGATGCTGACGCGCCTCGGCGCAGAGGCTTACCCGGCACGAACTCCTGCGGAGATCGCGCGGGCCAAGGGGATCGTTCTTCCAGGCGGCGAAAGCACCACCATCGGCAAGCTGCTCGCCCGCTACGGTCTCGACGAAGCCATCAAAGCCGTCGCCAGGTTGGGCAAACCGATCTACGGCACCTGCGCCGGGCTGATTCTGCTTGCCCGGGAGATCGCGGCGGGGACAGGAGAGCGCGGCGGCCAGCCGACCCTCGGCCTGCTGGACATCGTGGTCGCCCGCAATGCATTCGGGCGGCAGCGCGATTCGTTCGAAGCCGCTCTGGATATTCCGGTCCTGGGGCCGGAGCCGCTGCGAACGGTCTTCATCCGTGCCCCGTATATCGTCGAAGCGGGGCCGGAGGTTGAA
>JANXNV010000086.1 GCA_025353925.1 Armatimonadota bacterium | reverse complement strand
TCACCGCCGCCCCGGGCGCGGGCGGCGCGAGCCGTGGCGTTTCTGGACGATCTCGGCGGCGGCTTTGCCCTCGGGGCTGTCCCGGAGGGCGTAGAGAACGTCCTTCATGATCCGGCTCTCGGCGGCGAAGTCAATAAGGGGTGCGGGATAGCCGGGATAAGTGGGGCCGTCCGTCGTTCCCAGTGCCAGCACAAGTTCGTCCGAAGTTTCCGCTAGCTCCGGCAGCCAGGCTCGGGTGAAGGTCAGGGCGGGGTCCTGATCTTTGAGCTGTTTGAAGGGGCTGTAGACGCGGATGGTGTTGATGCCGACCACTCCCGCCTGCATCTGGACCTGGCTGACATGGATGCCCGGCTCGTAGTCGGTCCAGAGGCGGCCCAGGGGGGCCATCAGGACCCGCCAGTCCAGGCGCAGGCCGTGACAGGCGAAGGAAGTCACCAAGGCCCGCATGCGGAAGTTCAGAAAGCCGGTTGACGCCGCGCAGCGCAGGCAGGCATCAATCAGCGGGAAGCCGGTCTGGCCCGCCAGGAATGCCGCGAGGCGGTGCTGGGCTTCGTCGCCGGTCACCGTGGGCAGGTTTTCGTAGAGCGGGTGGGGCGGGTGAAATTCCAGGCCCGACTCGTCTTCCAGCCGCTGCGCGAAATGGTCCCGCCAGTGCAGCCGCTCACTGAACGCCCGCAGCCCTCGCTTGCGCTTCACGGCCTCCGGCGAAGTATCCCCCGAAATCTCGCGCAGAAGGTCAAAGACCTCAAACCGCACGGCTCGCCCGGAGATCGTGCCCCAGGCCAGGGGGACCGAGAGGCGAGAGCCAGAGGTGAACGCGGTGACCGGAGAGGAAATCCCCCCGGAGTAGCGGCTTGCCCGGTGCGTGAGAAAGCCGCGCAAAGTTGCCCAGGCAAGAGGCTCCGTCGCCAATTGACGCCGGTTCACTCCGCCGTCGGCTTCCAGCAGTCGCGACATGGGGGCATCTGGGCAGGGCGACCCCGCGCACAATGCTCGCAGCCAGGGGGGCTGGGGGGAAAGGTTTGGGACAGCCAGCGGAGCCTGACACATAAACTCATGCCACAGGCCCTCGCGCCGGTCCCGGTCTGCCAGGGGCCGAAAGACCCCGGCCTGCGGCGGCTGGCTCCACGTCACCCCACGGCGTTTGCACCAGGCCGCCACGGCCCGGTCCCGGCGATAGGTGATGTCCGTCCCGGTCTCCCGGTGACTGACCAGAAGCGCGAAAGGGTGCCGCCGGTGCAGATCGTCTAACGCTTCCACCGCCTCCTGAACCGCGATAGAGATGTCCGTGCCGTGCTGCCCGCGCAGCCTCCCCCGCAGATCCGCCAGTGCCTGAGACTGCGCCTGGATATGAAACGGGGAAGCCTCCGCCGCCGTGAGGACGCTCGGCTCAAATAAAAACAGCGGCAGCAGCGGCCTGTTCAGCCGTGCCGCGAGCAAAGCCGCTTCCGTCAGGGCCGGGTTGTCGTACAGCCGCAGGTCCCGCTTGATCCACCAAACCGCTCCAAGCGTCGGCACAACAGTTTCTCGTGAGGCCGCCATGAATTGGCTAAGCTTTCTAATTGAATTCGCATCAGGCAGCGGATGCTTCCATCACGCCACGCACTCAGGGAGTATACCCGAACTAACGTTCTCATTGTTGGGCATTTGTGTTATAATGGCTCCCAGTGTGATCTTTGTTACAGACACCGTAAATTTAGAAAGGAGGGCAAAGATGAAAGCCTATTTGGAAGTGCTTGACGAATGATATTTTGAGGTGAAAGAGGCATTTGGAGGGCTGACGGAGAAGCATGTCTGGAAACGGCCTGCGGAAGGGCTGCTTTCGATTGGGGAGCTGGCGGGGCACGTTGCTTACTGGGAAGCGGTTCGTCTCGCGGGCGAAGACGGGGAACCGGAGCCGGATCTGACGAAGTGCCGGGTGAGCAGCCTCCTGATCGACAGCCGGTTTAGTTATCACCCGACGACGATCTCGCAGCCGCCGTCGGAGGAGCATTTGGCAATGACGGCAGAACAGGTTTGTCGTGAGCTGCTGCGCGTCCAT
This sequence comes from Armatimonadota bacterium, assembly GCA_025353925.1. Lineage (GTDB taxonomy): Bacteria > Armatimonadota > Armatimonadia > Armatimonadales > Capsulimonadaceae > JANXMY01. The sequence continues at coordinate 46,982 of JANXNV010000086.1, read as the reverse complement.
CAGGAGTCGGTTGCGTACTTCAAAGAAATTGATCCCGATTTGGAAAGCTGCCCGCCAGGATGTCCGCCAAACTACACGTACCGCGCGTTTTTGACCTATGCGGCGTTCCATATCGCCTATCATACAGGGCAAATCTATACAGCGCGGTATCTTCTCGGGGAAGAGACGCCGGATAACTAAGATTTGAAGTCTCAGGTATAATAGTCTCATGGCGGGACATACACATGGCGCGACGAGCGGGCGGCTGCTTTGGATTTCTTTGGGGGTGACGGTCGCGTTTGTCGCGGTCGAGGCCTGGTTTGGGCGACAGGCGCACTCACTAGCACTGCTTTCCGATGCGGGGCACAATGCGAGCGATGCGCTGGCACTGGGCCTGGCCGCTTACGCGATCTGGGTGGCGCAGCGGCCGGCGACCCCGGGAAAAACGTTTGGCTACCACCGGGTCGCGATCTTGACGGCACTGGCGAATGCGGCGGCACTGGTCGTAATTGCGCTAGGAATTGTTGGACAGGCCTGGCAGTCTTTTCAGCACCCGGCGGTGGTGTCAGGAAACCTGATGATCTGGGTGGCTGCCGTAGCCGTACTGATGAACACCGTCATCGCCTGGGCTTTGCGCGGAGACAGCCAGCACAGCTTGAATGCCCGTGCTGCCTATATTCACATGGCGGGGGATGCGATTTCTTCGCTCGGCGTAGTGATCGCGGGAGTCTGCATTAAGCTGACCGGGTGGACTTATGCCGACCCGCTGATTTCCATACTGATCGCCGGGTTTATTTTGTACTCCTCCTGGGGGATAATCGGCGACGCAACAAATATTTTGTTGGAAGGCACGCCGAAAGGGGTGGATGTCGATGCTCTGGTCCGTGTGATTCGTGCGACGGGACCGGTTTGCGATGTCCATGACCTGCATGTATGGACTGTCAGCGACGGCCTGCACTTTCTTTCCTGCCACGTCGTCCTGCCGGATGCCTGCACCGTAGCAGAGAGCCAGGCAGTCGTTTTTGCACTCAACACTCGGCTGCACGAGGAGTTTGGTATTGGCCACGCGACGATCCAGACGGAAACCGCCGAGGGCAATTCCTGCCCGCATGATGCCGATGCCCTCTACTGCGCGTTAAGCCCTCATGCCGCTGAGTGCGGGCATGCGCATTAGGAATGATTTTAAGGAGATTGATCCGATGGTCTATCGCTTCAAACAGTGCTTACTCGTCGCGCTGCTTCTGCTCACAGTTTCGGCCACAGTTCAGGCTGCCCCCGACATCCGTACGCTGACCTCCGGCTCAGTCAAGACGCTTCAGCTCAGCAGCGTGATCGTGACGGAAAACCAGGACGAGCTCCAAACGATCGACGGCGATATCGCGCTGGCCTACCGACTGCATCGCGGGTCGATGGCTTACGAGCAGCCCGGGAAGCTGCGGATTGATGCTACCATTCCTCATCTGGCGACTGGTTACTACATCGTCAACGGCAACCAGAAATTGACTGTCGCCCCCTTCGTTCATAAAGTGCAGGATACGACCGGGGCACCGGGGAAACGTCAGTCCCTGCTCGATTTTGGCCTCGTCCCGCCGGAGCTGCTGACCGATTACACGGCAAAATTCCTGCGCCGGGAGAGCGGCCTGCTGGTGTTTCAGCTTCAGCCGAAACAGGCCGGTGAAACGCAGAAAGATATTGTCTGGATCGACCCGAAGACACATATCACAAGCCAGCGCTATAATTATAACCGGGAAGGCAAGCTGACCAAATGGTTCCTTTACAAGAACCCGAAACTGGTCGGGGGGATTTATGTCCCGACCCGTGTCGAGCTATACAATCCCAAGAACAAGCTTGCGGGTGCGACTGTGTATGAGAATATCCGTGTGAACACGCCGCTCAGCGATTCCCTATTCAAGATTTAATCTCAAAATATAAACCGAGCCAAGTATTTGACGACACAAACAATTCCGACCAATCTCGAAAATGGAGCCGCCCGCGGCAGAGAAATTCTGCTGGGCGGCTTTTTGGTCATACTGACGCTTCTGCGATTTTGGTACGACAGCACGCACGAATTGATTCAGGATGAAGCCTATTACTGGCAGTGGTCTCGCCACCTGGACTGGGGTTACTACGACAATACTCCGCTCATGGCACCGATCATCCGCTTCTTCACGCTGATTTTCGGCTCAACACAGCTGGGAGTCCGTGCGGGGGCCACCGTATGCGCCCTTGTTGCTACTGCGTTTATTTATCTGCTGGCGAAACGAGTCTTTGGGCAGACCGTGGCAATTGTCTCTGCCCTGCTCGCCTGCTGCATACCACTATTCGCCGCTGGGGCCGTGCTGATGACGCAGGACCCTGTACAGCTTGCCTTCTGGTCGGCGACGGCATATACGGTGTATCGTGCGCTCACGAATCGTCCGCGCTGGTGGATCGCGGCGGGGGTGCTGGCAGGCCTGACGGCACAAGCCAAACTGAACGGCCTGCTGATTCTGCCCTCCGTCTTTCTCTATATCCTGCTTTCTAAATCCGCCCGCGAGACCTGGCTGCGCCGCCCGGAGCCGTACGTGGCGGGTGTCATTGCGCTGGTCGTCTTCGCGCCGTTCCTCTGGTGGAACCACACGCACCAGAACGCCTTCTGGACACATATTCATGCCATGGGATCACGGTCTACTGGGCACGATGGCCTAAAGTGGCTGTTTCGATTCCTAGGCGACCAGCTCCTCTTGATCTCTCCGCTGCTCTTTTTGACCTACCTGTATTCTCTCTATGCCGCTGGCAAGCGCGGCCTGTCTCAGCGTGACGACGGCGTGCTTTACCTTTGGTGTTTAAGCGTCATGGTATTTGCGGCGACCATCGCGGTCACGCTGCGCAGTAAAGTGGAGGCAAATTGGGCGGTGGCGGCTTACATCACGGGCTTGATATTGGTCGCGGAGATTTTGGTTCGCGCCTGGCGGTCTGGGAGGGTCGGCAGAAGCTGTGTCAGCCTTAGCGGGGTGCTCGCAGTCTTTCTGGCCGTGGCAGTGCTGTTTCCGTCGCTGCTGTATGGGGTGGGGCTGAAGCTCTCGCGCCCGGATCAGGACCGGACCAATGAGCTGTCCGGGTGGCGGGTGATGGGGGAGCGGATCACGCAGGAGAAGGCCGCGATGGGTGGTGATCCGTTCGTCTTTGGGCTGAACTATCGGATGCCTTCCGAGGCGGCGTTTTACCTTCCGAATCAGCCCCAAACGTATTCGCTCTTTTTAAACTACAAAGCCAGTGAGTATATGTTCTGGGAGGATCCTAACAAGCTTCAAGGCCGAAGTGCGATCTTCTTGAACGATACGGACAACCAAGACCATTTTGATGATCTGCGAGCCGTCTTTACTCGAATCGAACCGCAGCCGCCGCTGCTGGTTTACCGAAATCCGCCTTATGCGACGCCAATCCGCACGGTGCAGATCGTTCGGTGCTACGGGTTCAAAGGCTACGATGTCAAAAAGTGGCAGGACGGCTGGTAGTTTACTGGGATTTGGCTTCCGGCTCCACGGTCGAGACAACCGGGTGAAGAAAGTATTTGCGGGCGACACGCTGGACATCAGCGGCGGTAACGGCATTGATATATTTGGCGTAATCGGTGTCGAGCAGGTAGCCGTCACGTGATGACAGCTCGGCGGCACCGAGCAGAGAAGCTCGGTCTTCGATCCGTTCATGCTTGATCTTGTACGACCCGATCAAGTAGTGCTGCGCCCGTGCCAGCTCAGCCGGGGTGGGGGGCGTTTCCTGAAGGCTGACGAACTGTTTCAAGATGGCCTCTTTGACCAGCCCCACCGTCGGCACATCCTTCTTGGTCGTCGGGTCGGTCTTGGTCGGGGCGGCATACACATACGCAGCGATGTCCCCGGCGGCGAGGCGTGGATTATACAGAGAACCCAGGTCGTAGGCGAGGCTCTGCTTTTCGCGGATCTGCGTAAACAATCTCCCAGACTTCATACCGCCTAATAGAGCATTTGCCACCATCAGGGCGGGCGAGTCCGGATCGGAGACTGCCGCTGCGCGGACACCGGCGACGACGCACTGCTGCTCGAGGTCAGGCTGAAACACGCGCAGAGGCGTTAGATCCCGTGTCAGCGGCGGAAGCGGATCTGCAAAGGGGGCGGCGGCACGGTCAGCCCGTGGAAAGTCCTCCAGATTGTTCTTAATTTCCTGTACGGCAGCTTCCGGGGTGATATTGCCGACCACAACGAACACCAGATTTTTCGGAACGTAATAACGAGCGTAATAGCGCATCAGGTCGGCGCGTGTCAGGCGGCTGATGTTCCCGGCGGTGCCGCCATCGGGGCGGGCGTAGGACGTTCCGCCATAGAGTGCTTTTTGCAAATTCCCGTAGGCGATTTGGAAGAGATCAGAGTCCCGGCTGTCGATTGCGTTCAGCATCAGGGTACGCGTATCTGTGACGACGCCGGGATCGAAATCGGCATTCTTCAGCGTGTCGGCGAGCAGCAGGATCGCATGCGAGTACTTATCTTTGACGGTCAGCGCACCGATCTGTGTCCAGTCGGAGTGCCACGCCGCCGCAACGTTGCCGCCAAGCGCGGCGATATCGCGGGTCATCGTCTCCGGCGGATTGTTTGTGGTTGAGGCGAACAGCGTTTGGGCCACAAAGCTGCCGATCCCCGCATTCGAGGCCGTCTCCTGGGGTGCTCCGGCGCGGACAAAAACGTCGATGGCGATCAGGGGCGTGTCGGTCTCGGGCTTGACGATAATTCGCAGGCCGTTCGCGAGAGTTGTCTTGACGGGGGCACTTGGATCGGCCGCCCGTACCTTAGGCAGGTAAAGCACAGAAAGTGCAAAAAGCGAAAGAATTAGCGCGTGGGGTTTGAGCACGAAGGGATCCTTTGTATTATCTTCTTTGTCATCTACGCGAGGCGGTCACCGGATCGGGAACAGGAAGCAAAGTCACCAGGGTGTAGGCGGCTGGGTTCAAGTACTGACGCGCGACCGCCTGCACTTGTGCCGATGTGACGGACTCGAAGTTGTCCACATAGTCCGTGTCATAACGATAGGTATCGATGCGGCTGTAAAAGCCGAGGGCGTTGGCACGGCCTGTATTCGTCTGCGTGTCAAACAGGTAGGATGCCAGCAGCGTATGCTTTGCCGCCGCTAATTCTGCGGGACCAACCGGTGTTTCGCGCAGCGCAGCCGCCTGCATCAAAATCGCTTCCTGCACATGAACATAGTCGCCGGGGTCGAATTCAGCGGTGACGCTCATGGTACCCGGATCGCGCTGAGTCAGATAAGCCGTGTTGATGGCACCGACAAGCTTACTTTTTCGCTGTAAATCCACCTGAAGCCGGTTGTTTCCGCCCTGCCCGAGCAGAGTCATCAGGACATCCATCACCCAGGCGTCTGGCTTGTTCCGCACGGAGGGTGCCCGCCAGCCGATTTGGAGAAAGCCGCGCCGCGCCGGGGCAGTCAGGCTGCGGGAGCGGATCTCGGTCTGCGGAGGCTCCGGCAGCGTTTTATCGCTCGGGACGATGCGAGGAGGCCATGCCCCAAACATCTTCTTGGCAAGCACCAAGCCCTCGTCGGGGGTCAGCTTACCTGCCAGCACCAGGGTCGCGTTACCGGGGGCGTAGTAAGTGTGATAAAAGTCCAGAATGGTCGCCCGAGGCATATCAGACACATTCCGTGCCGATCCGAGCAGTGGACGGCCATACGGGTGAGTGGGAAAGCACAAACTGTTAAATGAGCGGGCGACCCGACCCGTCGCGCTGTTCGCCTCTCGCGCCATTTCGCTGAGGATGACCGGCTTTTCGGCGTCGATGTCCGCCTGACGCATCTCGGCATTCTGCACGGCATCCGCCAGCACGGCCAGAGCGGCAGGGGCATCCTCGGCACCGACGGTCCCATAAAAATGTGCCCAGTCGTAAGAGGTGGAGGCATTCAGGGAGCCGCCCAGGTTCTCGATTGCCGCATCGATCTCACCCGGCTTCTGCGTGGGAGTGCCCTTGAAGATCAAGTGCTCCATGAAGTGCGCGACACCGTTATTCTGCGCTGTTTCCCGGCGGGTACCTGCTCCAAGCCAGACGTCCATAGTCACCAAATCGGAGGCATTCGACGGCGCGATCAGCACCTGCATTCCGTTGGGCAGTGTGTAGTTGGTCACGGCTCCCAGGCCGAACGCGGATTGAGCGGCAGGAGAAGCGACGTTCTGAGCCGGACTAGGATGGGGTATTAACGCCAGCAGGATAGCAAGTGCAGCGACGAACAGGTTAAAGCGCAACGACCGGGTTCCTTTCGGACAATAGACAACGGAAAGCATTCGTACGCAATTGTACCTGATAGGGCAGGGTTTTCACGAACGTCTCACTGCTGTCGTCTTCCCGCCGGACGCTGCCGACTCCCAGGCCGCCTCGGTCAGCTCGATCGTTCGAAGACCGTTCATCGGGACGGCGGCAATCTCTTCCGTGCCGAGGATGCCGTGAATAAAATTGGTGATGACGTCGGAGCCATCGGGCATATCGGAAAGCTCCGGCGTGTATGTCTTCCCATCTGTCCCCTGCACCCGGAAGCTGCCGTCGTTGCGGACATAAAATGAGCCTTTATCGCACCAGATCGTGATGTCCTCGTACCAGCCTGCGGCGTCTCCGACCACGGAGATGTTGCCGTGTGCCCCATTCGTAAATTTGATTGAAAGGGCACTGTTGATGTCGACGGGCGTCCCGCGTCTGTCCATAAACGCCGCGACGGTTTCCGGAGCCAACCCCGTCGTCCACAGGACGATGTCCAGCAGATGCGAGCCGCTGTCGTTGATCTGACCGCCACCCGATTGGGCCGGGTCCTGACGCCACGAGCCGGCCGTTCCTTTTGCCCAGCCCTGCTGCTGCAGCGCATTGATGAACTGCACCTGACCAAACTCACCGGAAGCGATCTTTTCTTTGATATACCGAAAGTGCGGCAGCGAATGGCGCTGATAGCCGAGTGCAACAACTTTCTTCGTTTCCTCGATTTTCGCAAGCAGTGCGTGGGCCTCGGTTACTTTATTGACCATAGGCTTCTCCAGCAGCACATGGCAGCCCGCCCCGAGGCAGTCCATCGCCATCGGAAAATGCAGCGTATGCGGAGTGGCGATCAAGACAGCGTGGGGCTTGACCACTTGCAGCATCTCACGATAATCGCTAAATGTCGGGATTTCGGAGGCCGCTTCGCCGTGACGTTTCTGGGTCCGTGCGATGCTGGCCTCACTGATATCGGCAAATGCAGCCAGTGTGACTTCAGGAAGTGTCAGCAGCTTTTCGATATGCCCCTGGGCCATTCCTCCGGTCCCGATCACGGCAAATTGGATTTTCTCCGCCATTTTATTTTCCTCTACTCGCTTATTCTTCTTCGACGCCCAAGCCCTGCCCGCGCAGCCAGCTGAGTGCCGATTCCAGCTTGGAGTTCTCACCGGTCAGACCGACCACCAGCCACCCGCCATTTTTGGCATCTACATCGGCGCGGAGCAGATTAGGCGAGAGATCATAATCCATCACCAGATGCGTGACAATCGGTGCGCTGATCCGGTCCAGGGGGAAATGTATGCGATATTTCTTCTCTGTGTCCATCATGCAGCCGATTTCGCCGCCGACAGTATCAATTCCTGCGTCGGTGCAATAAATTATGAGAGGAAAAAGCAGCAGTAAGAACGAAAGGGCGGCGGAGGGCTTTCTATGAACACTGTTCCAATTCTGCTGGACACGGATATCGGATCAGATATCGACGATGCCGTTGCTTTGGCCTACCTCCTGCGTCAGCCGCAGTGCGAGCTGATGGGGATCACGACGGTCAGCGGTGAGCCTGAGAAAAGGGCGATGCTGGCTGATGCGGTGTGCCGCGCAGGCGGGCGCGAAGATATTCCCGTGCATGTCGGATCCGAGAACGCTTGGCTAGTCCCACCCAAACAGCCCCATGCACCGCAGGCGGCAGCGTTGTCGGATCGCTGGCCGCACCGGGAATTTACGAAGGAGAACACGGCAATTGAGTTCCTGCGGCAGACAATTCGGTCACGGCCCGGCGAAATCACGCTGCTGGCGATCGGGCCTCTGACAAATATTGCCCTGATTTTCGCGATGGACCCGGAGATCCCCACACTCTTGAAAAGCCTGATGCTCATGGGCGGCTGGTTTACGGCCCCGCGCAGCGAGTGGAATATCTTGTGCGATCCGCATTCCGCGGCGAAGGTCTTTGCCGCCCCTGTGCCAAATCTCACTGCCGTAGGCATCGATGTGACTGGTCAATGCCGACTTCCCGCCGAGGAATGCCGCCGCCGCTTCGTGCAGGCAGGCGGTGCATTGGAGCTGGTCTCGGCCATGGCGGAAGTTTGGTTTCACGATGTCCCGGAGATCGTGTTTCATGACCCGCTGGCCGCTGCGCTGATCTTCAACGCCACGCTCTGCAAAACCGAAGCACAGCTGGTCGAAATCGAGCTGACCAGTCCCCGCTTGCTGGGCCAGACGCTTTTGGTGCCGGAAGCGCCGAGCAAGCCGCATCAGATTGCGACCGATGTTGACCCGGCGGCTTTCTTTGCGCACTACTTCGAAGTCGTAGGCGGGTGAGCCGCTTCCGAAAGCAGTGCCGCCACTTTAGGATAGAGGCTGCTCACCGTCTCGCCGACGACATGGCTCAAGCGCGTGAAGTTCTCTCCCGTGAAGCCATCTTGCCGCGCACGAGCACAGAGATGAGATAACCCTTCGGCGACGCCGTCATTTGAATGGTAATGCAGCAGATAACGAGCGTCGGCAAAACGCTCGAGGACATGGGGCAGTTCCGGGAGCGGACGGGAAACGGCATTCTCAGTCCATCGGGCGATACCGCCGAAATCCGCCGCTCCGAAAGCGGCATAAAACTCTTCGCCGAGGGCGGGATCGCTTCTCAGCAGCGCGGCATCCAAAGCCAGCTCAACTAGTATGTGCGCGACAAAGAATCGGCGAACGCGTATCCCGACAAATTCCGTCTGCTTCAGGAGCCTGCTTGCCTGAACTTGCGCCTCCGCAAACGCCGGTGATTTGTGGAAGGCGGTATCCGCATTCAAGTGGGAAAGGACGCCGACTGTCAGTGCCGAGTCGGCGGTGGTAACGGAATATTGGCCGAGGAGAGGAAGACGAAGGCGAGTTCGCGGAGCGGCCAAGGGCAACAGATCCGGCAGGGCGGTTCCGACAGTGTACGCGGGAAGCGGTGTGACGGCAGCCTGGAGGCGTGTCGCTGCGTAATAGTGCGCGAGAAAGTTCATAAGCAGTAGGGCAAGGAAGGACGAGTGGTTGAAAACCACTCGCTAGGTGAGGCGTCCTGCGGACGGTCGGAAAATTATCCGACACCCGAAGGGTGCTTAACCTAGCGAGTGGTTTTCAACCACTCGTTTTTATTCGGCTGCATTTACCGCTTGAGAATAAACTCAGCCTTGCTCTTGTCGAAGCCTTCCGGCTCCTTTTTGGCGTCGAACGTCCATCGCTCTGCTCGGGGATGGAATGCCGCATAGCCGCTCAGGATACTGGCCAGCAGGCGGCGCGGGGTACGGCGTACCAGGTTTACTTCCGTGAGAAGGGTCAGGAACGAGCAGCCTTTTTTGACACCGTAATGATCCAGGATGCGGCGCACAATATCGTACGTTGAGAGCGGAGAGCCCGCCTCGACTTCCGTCCGGAAGTCCAGCAGCTCCTCCATCCGCGCGGGGCTGACGAAGACGCCGGGGTCAGTCTCATTCTCATCAATAAACTTGTACTCGTCCGGCTTATCGGTCTTTTCCAGGTACACGACGGCACCCGATTCCGCAGCGATCTCTGAGTAGACATCGAAAAGGCCGTAGGCAAGCTGAACATCATAGTCGACGTAGATCGAAGAAGGAGTTCCGGAAGCATCGAGCAGGGTCAGCTCAACGATATTCGGTTCGGTTGGGAAGAAGCCGGTCGGTATCTGTGCGAGTGGGAACGTCCCAATCTCTTTGTGATGATTTTTCAGTACCAGGCGCAGACGAGTCGCGGCGGCATTGGCCCCTTCCGCCCAGACGGTGCGGCTGGCGGCTTCCTGGTCGTTTACATCCTGCGAGACCGGGTCCAAAATCTCTTGCTGCAGCCCTTCCTCAAGCCCCTCATCGGCCAGCATCTGATCCAAAATCTCGCCATCCGCCGTCTCGAAACGAGGCAGGGTGGGGAATGTCAGCGATTCGGGAACTTGTCCGATGTACGGAGGCAGCGTGCCCGGAGCGCGGAAGCGGTCAGCCCCCACCCACACGAACTTGCCGGGCTTGCCGCGCAGGTACTCAGTGAGCGTCATTGTATCGTCGGCAAACGTGCGGCTGCCGGGCCGGATGTCGAAGACCTGAGTCAGCAGGTCGGGCACACGAACGATCTCTTCCAGTCCGTCGAAGAAGTGAGCGATCTCCTCCGCGTCCTCCCCGGTGACTTCCAGCGGCAATGCCTCGGTCGCCGCCGCCGGGACAGCTTCGGCGGCCGGCTCTTCGATGACCATCTCCGCAGCCTGCGCCGCCTGCACGGTCCAAAGCTGCCGCAGAGCCTCAATGTTCTCGGTCAGGAGCCAGCGGTGGTCGGGCAGTGCCAGGAACGTTTCGCGGTCCGTCGCCATCGCATCGTAGAGGGCAGCTCCGTCGAAATCTTCACCGAGGTTTTTCCAGGCGTAGTACTGGACCACGCGGTTATCGACCGCTTCTTTGCCGCCTGCCTGAACCACCATTCGGGCTGACCCGGCTAGATCCGTCTCCCAGTCCAGCCCTTTGGCGGCTTTCGCGAAAGGAGCGAGCTTCTCTGCGCTTAAATAATTGTAAAATAAGAGGTCGTCTTCACGCTCGGAGGTCATGTCGAGCAGCCAGGATTTCAGGCCGTAGGCTAAACCACCCGCCACGGGGAAGAACGGGTTGCCGCGCAGTAGGCGGGGAGCGACCTCATCAAAGCTCTCGCGGACCCGCCCGGTCACTTGTCCCAGCTCACCCGCCGCTTCGCTCGTCGGCAGAGGGGCACCATAAACGGCGATCAGCTCCTCCAGTATCCGCTCCAGCGGCCGGGTCTTATCCAGGTAGCGGCTGGTGATGTCCCAGCGACGGTCTACCGCGACGAAGCGGCGCGGTGTGCTCGCCATGACATGGCGGGCGAGGGCCGGGGTAACGACTTCTTCGCCGGTCTCCCGTGCGACTTCGCTGATTCGGGCCGGTTCGCCGAGGCGGACTAGCCCCCGATGCAGCAGGGTTTGCAGGACTTCGGCGGCCAGTGTTTCGGTTGGGTCCGACGTGCCTGTGGCTGCCGTCTTCTTGGTGGGTGATTTCTTCTCGGATGTTCGGGGTGTCGCCATGCGGTCTCCTCGTGTCAATGAAAAAGTTGGAACTGAAAGATTGGGAAATTATAGGGCCTCAGCGGCCAGGTCGTAAGCCTGCGCCTGGGTGACGCGCACCGGAATCATGTCTCCGGGACGGGCATCGCAGTGATTAACCACGACCTCGCCGTCGATCTCCGGGGCATCACGGAATGAGCGGCCCACGGCATCTTCGCCGCGACGGGACTCAATCAGCACGTCGAGTGAGCGGCCAATCCAGCACGCATTGTTCTCCAGGCTGATCGGCTGCTGGGCGGCCATGAGCCGGTCACGCCGCTCGCGCATAACTTTCGGTGGAACGGCACCCGGCAGGTCGAAGGCCGGTGTGCCCTCCTCTGCCGAATACGTGAATACTCCCAAGCGGTCGAAGCGCATCTGCGTCACGAAGCTTAGGAGTGACTCAAAGTGTGCGTCGGTTTCGCCGGGGAAGCCGACCAAAAAAGTCGTGCGCAGTGCCAAATCAGGCAGAGCCTCGCGCATCTTGCCAAAAAGCCGTTTGTACTGCTCGACGCTGCCACCGCGCTTCATCGCCTTCAGCATGGCATCATCCCCATGCTGCAGCGGCATATCGATGTAGGGAATTACCTGCGGAAGCTCATGCAAAACGTCGATTAGCGGCTGCCGCACCATGGTCGGGTAGCAGTACAGAAGCCGCAGCCACTCAATTCCTTCGATGGGAGCCAGTGCTCTTAGCAGCTCCGGCAACGCAAGGCGGCCATAGAGGTCCATGCCATAGGCGGTCGTATCCTGCGCGACCAGGTTTAGCTCCCGCGCCCCGGACTGCGCCAACTGGGTGGCCTCCTGCACCAGCCGCTCGACCGGCTTCGAACGGTGCTTGCCGCGAATACCGGGAATGGCGCAGAATGTGCAGGTGTGATCGCAGCCTTCGGAGATCTTCAGGTAAGCGGTCCAGGGGGTGGCAGTCGCGCGGAGACGACGCAGCGGGACAAGTGGATATTTCTCGGCGACACCCTCCACAAGGTTGATCTGCCGGGGGCGGTCTCCAAACACGGCGGAGGTGATCTTCGGCCCGCTTTCGATGCCGAGAAACGCGTCCACTTCGGGTATTTCGCGGGCCAGGTCTTCGCCGTACCGCTGGGCGAGGCAGCCGGTGACAATGACTTTTGAGATCTGCCCACGCTGTTTACGCTTGACGGCATCCAGGATTGCCGCGATGCTCTCTTCCTTCGCCGAGTTGATGAAGCCGCAGGTGTTGACGATCAGCACGTCGGCATCGGCCTTATCCGCGACGAACTGCACCTGCCCGCCACCGGCGAGTGCGCCCAGCATTTCTTCGCCGTCTACCTGATTTTTGGCACAGCCAAGCTGAACCAGACCCACTTTGGTCGTCAAAAGTTTTCTTCCCCACAAGTCTGCACACTAATACGCAATAACAAATTCGCCCGCTAAGTTTACCCGAAAATCAGCGTAAACGTCAAATCGGCCTTCTTTGAACCTTCGCGGTTTTTCCTGCGTCTAACAAGGCATCGAACGCACGAAAGAAGTCCATTAATGCAAGCTAAACAGCCGAAGGAAAAAATCAGAGGTTTCACTTTGATTGAACTGCTCGTCGTCATCGCTATTATCGCGATTCTCGCGGCGATACTCTTTCCCGTATTTCAGAAGGTCCGCGAGAACGCCCGCCGCGCTTCCTGCTCCTCAAATGAAAAACAGCTCGGGCTGGCACTGATTCAGTACACACAGGACTATGATGAAAGCCTGCCGGTCGGATTTTTAGCACCCGGCGCGGGCTATGGGCAAGGATGGGCCGGGCAAGTCTTCACCTATGTCAAGAGCGCAGGCGTGTTTCAATGTCCCGATGACAGCACAGCGCGTATCACCACTGCTGGGTTGACTGATTCTCCGGTTTCCTATGCCTACAACAGCAACCTGCGCGGGAAGTCGCTGGCGGTGCTGAATGCTCCCGCTTCGACGGTGCTGCTCTGCGAAGTCTTTGGGGCCACTGTCAGTCTCGATCAGTCCGATGAGGGCTATGCGACAGGCACAAATGCCAACTTTTCCCCTGGAACTGATGGCTTGCCGGACTATAATAACACGCTGAACGGCGCATTGGCCGACGATGCGACCGGGCAGGGCCTCAACCTAAAATTCGCCACGGGGATCATGGCCGCCGGAGCGAGCGGCGTCGACTCGTACGGGGCACCCTATACAAGCTATTACACCGGAGCGACCGGTATTCATACGGACGGCTCGAACTTTTTGTTCAACGACGGCCATGTCAAGTTCCTGCGTCCAATTCAGGTTTCTGCCGGCCATAACGGCATCTCCGGTCAGGACCAGCAGACGGCGACTGCGGGAAGCTCGCGAGGCTTATACAAAGCGGCGGCTTCGGATGCACTCTTTCTAGACTCGGCACACACACAGTCGGTTGTCGGGACTTTCAGCGCGAACTAGACCAGTGCCTTATTTCGCCACGACAATCCAGCCGACTCCGTACGCTAGAATGTCCTCCACGGCACCGATCACCGGGTCGGGTATCTTCGATGCCTGGCCCAGAGACATTCGCAGACTGAAAAAGCCGAAGGCTCCAAGCACTGCCGCGGCGATCCCCAGCATCGCCCCGGTCGCTGGTTTCCTGCCTGCCGACGCGTAAAGTGCCGCTCCGCAAAGCGCACTGGACATGACCCTTCCAAAGAGCGGCCCCGGCGCGATGCGGTTCGGTGTCATCGGCAGCTTGTCTCCAACAATTTCCCCCACTGCAAGAAACTTCGTAATTAAAGCCGCTCTTGGAGTGCCGAGCCAGCCTAGCGACGACTCTTCCAATGTCTCCGAAGGGTGCTGAGTCAGGTACTGGCTGACCAGTGCCGGTCCGCCCATGCTCCGCATTCCGCTCACGATACCTACTGTGATCACTTTGACATTCATGTCCAACATACATCAAGTATACCCGCTGGACCTAGCTGCCTTGACAAATAAGTCCTAACACGTCAAGATAAGTGCAGAAAGAGTAGAGGAGACATACATGGCGAAGTCAGCTTATGATATCGCGCCCAATGCGACTTTCACCGAAGCGGCACACACCTCCCTGCGTCAGCAGCTTGAAGAGATGATGTCTAACCTCGACGGCACACGTGCCGGAGATGACATCGAGGCACTCCACGATATGCGCGTCGCCTCACGTCGCCTCCGGGCGGCACTCTCGGTATTCGCGGCGGCATTCCCTCCCAAGCCCTTTGCCGTTACGGAAAAAGAGGTCTCCCGGGTCACCGATGCCTTGGGGGCCGTGCGCGATGCCGATGTCCAGATCGAGTTCATGCAAAGTGTCGAAGAAAAAGCCCCGGAGAGCGAAAAAGTCGGTCTCCACGCCTTTGTCGAACACCTGCAGAACGGCCGAAATCGAGAGCGCATCGTGCTGGTTAAAGAGCTGAATCGCCTGGAAAAAAGTACTTTCCACAAGGACTTTGACACACTGCTCGGCGAGGAAGAGAATTACCATGGCTAAAGCCCTTCCACTCTACGCCGTCAACCCGCAGGCCTCCCTGCTCTCCAATGCGCCGTTGATGCTGCATACGCGTTTGGAGGAGCTGTATCAGTTCTCCCCTTATATCAGCGACCCCGCCCGTGTGGAAGAGCTGCACAACATGCGGATCGCCGCCAAGCGTCTGCGTTACACCCTGGAGATCTTTGCGCCCTGCTTCCCCGGCAAGGAGTTCACAAAGCTGTACGATCAGGTGAAATCGGTGCAGGAACAGATCGGCGAGATTCATGACCGTGACGTGCGCGGCCCGCTGCTACAGGAATTCGTAGACGACCATGCACACGGCCGACCCGAGATCCGTGTGGGTCTCGAACGTCTCATTCAGGCCCAGCACTCGGAGCGGGCTAAGCTTTATCGCCTTTTCATTGCTTACTGGAACAAGCTGCAGAGACAAGGCTTCAAACGCAACTTCCTCCAGATGCTGGTGCAGTCCGAAGCCGAGCCGACGGAGACCTCTCCCGAAGAAAGTGTGACGCAATCATGACCAAAATCGCATCCTCTAAGAAAAATGGGAAGCCCCCCCCTGTCGCCACTGTCCAGCCTGCTCCGGTGCTGCCGGCCGCCGACGACAACCTGGAAAACATACCTTACCTCGGTGAAACACGCCGCGCTGCGCTGGCACTTGCCGGCCTGCGGACACGTGCCGACCTGATGCGAGCTTCCGTCGAGCAGATCGGCGGCATCAAAGGCGTGGGCATGGTCAATGCGGCCCGCGTTAAAGCCTATCTACACTCTCATGAGGCGAGCACCCCTGACGTCGCGGCAGCAATCGACGTGGACTTGGCAGACATCAACCAGCACGTTCAGGACATCTTCCTGAAGCTGGAAGTCGCGGCGGCGCGATTGAAAGAGCATAACCCGGCGAAAAGCCGGGATAAGAACCTGGACCGTCAGCTTGAAAAGCTCGACTCCGTTGCTTCAGAGCTTGCCGAGGGGCCGGATACTCTTTCTGCCGCGCAAGTCGAGAAAGCGGTCAAGACCCTGGATAAGATCGCCGCTTTGCTGTCGGGTGCCGCAAATGCCGAAAAGCTCTCTTCCAAGAAACAGGCGCTGCTGGTCGAAGAGTTGCGTGAGCGGCGCCGACGACTGCAAAAGACGCTAGGCGATTAACGTGCAGTACGCGGTACTCGGAGACATACACGGCAATATCGAGGCTCTGGAGACCGTGTGGCACAGCCTGGAACGCACTGGCTTGACAGACCGCGTCGTGCTAAATACCGGCGATAATGTCGGCTACGGCCAATCCCCGGAGGCCTGCATCCATTTTCTGAAAGACCGCCCGCAAATCATAACGGCTCGTGGCAATTACGACAAAAACGTCGCGCTCTTTCCAGAGCATGAAGCCGAATACCGAAAAAAGTGGGCACGGGAGCGTCCCGAAAAATATGAGGCTTTGCGCCGGGATAGTGCCGCGATCTCCGAAGAGTCGCGCCGCTGGCTGCAGGCATTGCCCGCCGAGATAGAGATGACTCTTCAGATCGTCCCACTTGTCCTGACACACTACTCCCCCGGCAGTAAAAAGGGTCTGGGGACCTGGACAGCCGACGCTGAGTTGAAGGAAATCGCAGCCGGAACCTCTGCCCGGATCGTCGTCTGTGGACACACGCATACTCCTTTCGTCCGATCTGTCGGAGGTGTTCTTTGGGTCAATCCCGGCAGCCTGGGCCGATCGCTCGACGGTGGATTCTATTATGCGGTTCTTACTTTAAACGACGGGCACGAGCCAGAAGCTGAGCTTAAGAGCGCGAGGAACTAAAAATGCGACTTGCGGCGATTGATATTGGTACCAACTCAACGAAAATGACTGTCGCCGATGTGTCTGAGTCTGGTGCTCTAACAGTTGTGTTGGAAGTGTCGGAAGTCACCCGTCTGGGCGAGGGGGTGGACGCCTCAAAGCGGCTGAATGAAGCGGCGATGGAGCGGACCCTGGCAGCAGTCACCCGGTATGCCGCCGATGCACGCAGTCTCGGCGCGGAAGAGGTGCTCGGGGCGGGCACAAGTGCCCTGCGTGATGCGGCAAACGGTCAGAGCTTTCTCGAGCAGGCAAAACTTCGGGCCGGAGTAGAGATACAGATCATCTCCGGTGACCGAGAGGCACAGTTAGCCTATGCCGCCGTTCGTTCCGATGCGAGTCTGGGCATCGCTGCCGACGCGAACCTGCTGGTTTTCGACATCGGAGGCGGCAGTACGGAGCTGATATTGGGGGACCAAGCGGGGGCAGGGCGGCACGACAGCTTGAATATCGGAGCCGTGCGTCTCACCGAGCGTTTTCTGCTTTCCGATCCGCCGACAGCTGAAGAGATGCAAAAGGCCGCCGCTTTTGTTCGATCCACCTTCCAGGCATTCGAGTTGCCGGAGACACTGCCTCGCGTCGCGGGGATTGGGGGAACTGCCTCAAATATCGCCGCTGTGACAACCGGCCTGATCGATCCGGACCCGGATGCGGTGCATGCCCTGACAGTCACTCATGCCGCTGTAGCGGATGCTCTTGGGCGTTTCGCCGCGGTCCCCGTTGCTGATCGGCGCAAGATTCCCGGTCTGGAACCGAAACGTGCCGACATCATCGTGGCAGGTGCTTTGATTCTGGATTGCCTGCTGACCTATTTCTCCGCGGACTCGTTTCTGCTCAGCGCACGCGGACTCCGTTACGGCCTCCTCGCCGACTATGCATCACATCAATAGCACTATGTGGGAGCAGTTTTTCAACTGGCAGAGCGATCAGGACTGGACCTGGGGGCCGTTTGTATCGCTGCGCCCGACGCCGGATAAACCCATCCGCCCATGGTTGTGGGTGCGCTTGTTCTGGATATTCAGCGGCCTGGGCATGATCACGGTCGGTGCTGCCGGTGCGGTATACTTTCTGCTGCCGAGGCTGCTTGCCGCCCGGCACTGGCGGCTTGCCCCTGCCGTACTGGAGGGATTTGCCCTGGTTTCTGCAATGTTCGCTGATCCGTTAACCCGTGCCTTACTCGTCGGACTGCTCTTTACCCTGCCACCACTATTTTTCCTGTTCTGCTGGCCCTACCACTGGGCCTGGAACCGACGTGCGACGAGACAGATCGCGAAAAAATCAGAGGTCGGTACCAGCCTAGGTGTCTGGCCGCCTGCACCACAAAAATAAATCGCAAAATAAATCACAGCAAGCGTTGGGTTACACAGTTTATGGGTTATAATTAAGAGCAGGCTCGGTAGAAATACCCTGATGTGTCCTGGAAGTGGATCTAGCTGGACGGTGCGTTTTCGCAACAGCGACAATAAACTGAAGCTTTTCTCTTTCTACACACTTTCTGTAATACACCGGAAGGAAATACACACCCATGCTGGTTCTTTCACACATCATCCACATTCTGCGCGCCGTCTGGGGAAGCTAGTTCCCAACCAAACGCCTCCTTCAAGACCTGGTTTGCCCGGGGTTGAAGGAGGCGTTTTCGTGTGTCAGTCAATCCTTGTACCATACGGCAGAGGCTCATTTCCCCAGAGCCGCCCTCCGCCTAGTTCACGCCGCCAGCTATCACGCCATTTATGAATCTCGACGGCCCCGATCGGCGGCATCGGCTGACGTTTCTCTCGGGATATTATTGGGACAAACGGCAGATGCGGCTCGGTTTGGTACCAGTAAGCGACTGTGGCAATGTCCAGAGTCAAGCTATTGGCGTGGCCGTGCTCGATGGAACCTCGAAGCGACTTTCCGAAGTAGATCGGGTCTTCCAGATGAAAACGGTAGCAGTGTGTCCGGCCCAGAAATCCCGTCTCGCCGTTCACCCGTGCATAGCCGAAGTAGGGGTGTGCATACAGCTCTTTCGGGCACCAGGATGAGTTGAAGTAGTCTTCTGTCCCGGTTCCGTGCAGAGACCCCGGCCAGGCCTCACCGTCGACAAGAAACATATCATCACCCTCCCCGTACCACAACGGGGTAGGCGAGTCGACAAAGTAGTTCACTCCGACATAATGCCCTGCGCCTTCCGCGTGAAGCAGTACGTGGTTGTAGGTGTCCGCAGGGTTCTTTGGCTGGGTACCCAATGTCTCCCATTCATTCTCCCGATCACCCTGTCCCGCTTCCGGCCCCGGCATTTGCCGGTTCCACCAGGCATGAAAACGCCCCTGATCCGGCCCAATCCCACCGGCGTGTTCCTCGTAGTCTACGTAGTAGTAGAGGTGCGTGATGGGACTGTCCGATTGGTTCTCGATCTCGATCCGTGCCCCGTCCCCAAACGGCATAGGGAAGTAGCAGTTCAGCGCGTTCCCGCCAGCGGGCGCGGCAGCCAGCGGGAGTGCGGCATAAAGATATTTCTCGCCCCAGCCCTGCCCAAAGAAGTCGCCCAGCGGCGCTTCGACAGAGGGGCTTTCTTCCCCATCCCAGAACATCCGCAAAACAGCGTTTCGACGGATTATCGGGTCATCGCAGGCCAGCGTGATCCAGAGATGCTTAATCACCCCGGCCCCGGCGATCTCCGCCAGGGCCGTTGTTCCTCCGGCTTCGACACGCACAAAATCATTGTTGCCGCCGCTGCGGTCGTAGGAAGAGACTCGCTTTGAACGGATGCCGGGGCGGAGAATTGATAGGTTGTTGAGTGATGTCGTCATAAGCTGTTTCCTGCGTGCAGTTGGCTTATGATACCCCATTGCCCGCGTTGACTCTTTGCCGCAGATGTGCCACTATATAACCATTGCGGATCACGCGAATGAGGCTTATCATGCTGGACACACGTCAAACACATTCCTTGAGCGACTTCATCCGGGACGCAGAAGCGCACGTCGCACGGCTGAAAGAGACACGCGCCCCCGAGGTATTGACCGTTAACGGCCGTGCAGAAGCCGTGCTGCTGGATACGGAGACCTATGAGGACCTTTTGGAGAGGGTCCGCCATATTGAGGCGGTCGCTTATGTCCGAGATGTTGCCCGAGAATCTCAATATGCCGTGACGCATGAGGACGTGACGGAGGCCGAAATCGAACGTAGTCACGCTATTGTCGATGAGATCATGGCAGAGACGGATCGGCTTGGGCTGTACCATTAAAAAGGGCATAATGCCAAAGATTGTTGCTCTGTTAGATGCTTGTGTTCTATATCCACCCTCGTTGCGCGATTTGCTGATGCGGCTTGCCGCCGCCCGCATTTATGCGCCGCGCTGGACTGAAGAAATACACGCAGAGTGGATACGGAATGTTTTGGCGAATAACTCGGATGTGACGCCAGCCCAATTAGATCGTACTCGACGCCTTATGGACAAAGTCACGCCTGAATGCCTGGTTTCGGGCTACGAGGCGCGGATTCCTGCGCTAAGCCTGCCGGACGCGAACGACCGCCACGTTTTAGCCGCAGCTATCGAGGCAGGTGCGCCTATTATTGTCACTTACAACCTCTCGGATTTCCCTAATGCAGTTCTTAGAACGTATGACGTTCAGGCGATCCACCCGGACGATTTCCTGGTCGGCCTCTTTGATCAAGATCCTGCCTTGTTTTTGAATGCCGTTCAGATGCACCGCGCGTCCTTGCGTCACCCGCCGAAAGATGCAGCAGGCTACTTGCAGACTCTCAAGACAAATCGCCTCAACAAGCTTGCCCTACGCCTCGAGGAAAATCTGAACCTCCTTTAAAGTAAATCCGTGGAAAGTTGCCATTGCTGCTGCGGTCATAGGATGAAATAAGCTTTGTGCGGATGCCGGGGCGGAGAAGGACAAGGTTTGGAAGTGCAGTCGTCATGCCGGGGCTTCCAGGAAAAGAATGCGATTCTACCACTCTTCGCTGCTGAATTAGAAGAGATGTGCTTCGTTCGGAAGATAGGAAAAAGGATCAGTATTCCAATTGGCCCAGCAAAAGGCGACGTATCTCGTTAGGCCGATCGGTCACGTCGGGATCGAACGTCTCATTCGGCCACGCATACAGTGAGTCGAACTCTTCCAAATCAAGCTGGCAGTCGTCCCTTAGGGGCAGCGGGCGAAAGGAACCGGCAATGAGCATATCCAGCACGATGTCACGGAGAGTTTCGCCAAAGACAGCCGCGACAGCCATGTCCCCCGCCCCGGCCGGTAATTCACGTGGCTCTCCCTTGAGCTACACAAACGAGATGCCATCGCGGCCAGCGGCCTCGTAAGCATCATACCAGTGCATCAGCTCCAAAATTGGCCCTTCCAGTGCTACATCCCAACTTCCATCGCGGGTAGGCTTTTCTCGAGTGTCGAAGTGTAGGGCCACAAGACAAGCTTGATCCAGCCGGAAGCCGAGTGTGATGGCACTGATCGGCTCACCGATTTGGCTTGTGCTTGAATGCGATCAGCTATGTAATTGCGGATCAGTGGAAAATCGCTGACGAAATTGACGATCATCGTGGTGCCTCATTTTTTTGCAGTCTGTATCTGGTCTGTGCCCCTGTCGATGCGGATTGGGGCGACGGCACCTGGTATTCTACTTCTTCGAGCCCGCCGGCAGCAGCTTTTTCAGACGTGACAGCTCATCGCGCAGCTCGGCGGCTCGCTCGAAATCGAGGCCCCGGGCAGCTTGTTTCATTTCTTTCTCGATGTCGGCGAGGGCGGACATGAGCTGATCCAATGGCAGCGTTTCCGGGTTGCGGTTGCGGGAGATATTGTAGTAGCTCTTCTGCTCGGCGATCTTCTTCGATTCGATGACTTCGCGTACCGCTTTGTTGACGGTGTAGGGCGTGATGTTATGCTCAGTATTATACGCGACCTGGATAATTCGGCGACGGTCCGTCTCGCCCATCGCCCGGTCCATCGAGCCGGTGATCCGGTCGGCGTACATGATGACCTGCCCGCCGACGTTCCGCGCAGCCCGTCCGATGGTCTGGATCAGCGATGTGTCCGAGCGCAGAAAGCCTTCTTTGTCGGCGTCCAAAATCGCGACCAGTGACACCTCAGGTAAGTCCAATCCTTCGCGCAGCAGATTGATTCCAATGATCACGTCATAGATGCCCAGACGCAGGTCTCGGAGTATCTCCGTACGCTCCAGCGTGTGGACATCGCTATGCAAATAATTGACTTTGATGTTCAGGTCAAGCAGGTACTCGGTCAGGTCTTCCGCCATCTTCTTGGTCAGAGTCGTCACCAGGACGCGCTCGCCTCGTGCCGTCCGCTCCCGAATCTCGCCCAGCAGATCATCGACCTGACCTTTGGTCGGACGGATCAAAATCTCGGGGTCGATCAGTCCGGTCGGGCGGATGATCTGCTGGACGATCTGCTCGGATCGCTCGCGCTCAAACGCCGCCGGAGTCGCGGAGACGAAAACGCACTGACCCACACGCTCCTGAAATTCCTCGAACTTCAGTGGCCGATTATCACCCGCCGAAGGCAGGCGAAAGCCGTAATCGATCAGTGTGTCTTTGCGTGCTTTGTCACCGTTATACATCGCCCGAAGCTGCGGGAGCGTCTGGTGGGATTCGTCGATCACCAGCAGATAATCGTCCGGGAAATAGTCGAGCAGCGTGCTGGGGGCGGTCCCTGGCGCACGCCCGTCGAACCAGCGGGAATAGTTCTCGATGCCTGAGCAAAAGCCGACTTCTCGGATCATCTCCAGATCAAAGCGCGTACGCTGCTCAATCCGCTGGGCCTCGAGAAGCTTGCCCTGCTGCTTGAAGAGCGCGATCCGCAGGTGCATCTCCTCTTCGATCCCGACAATCGCCCGCTCCTGCTTCTCCGGGCTGGAAACAAAGTGCGAGGCAGGGAACACGGTGATTTCGTCTTTGCTGCCCTGCACCTCGCCGGTCAGCGGATCGACAATCGTGATCTTCTCCACCTCATCGCCGAAGAACTCGACACGCACGACGACTTCTTCATCGGCAGGCTGCAGCTCCAAAACATCACCGCGCACCCGGAAGGTGGAGCGTGTCAGCACGACATCATTCCGGGAGAACTGCATATCCACCAGGCGGCGAAGCATATCGTCGCGGTCGTACTCTTTGCCGCGCTCGAATTTCAGAATGATCCGCGAATATTCTTCCGGTGCCCCGAGGCCGTAGATGCAGGAGACCGACGCCACAACGATCACGTCCCGCCGCTCAAGGATCGCCTGCGTAGCGGAGTGGCGCAGCCGGTCGATTTCATCGTTGATGCTCGAATCTTTCTCGATAAACGTGTCCGTGGAGGGGATGTACGCTTCCGGCTGATAGTAGTCGTAATAAGAAACAAAGTACTCAACGGCGTTCTCGCCGAAGAAGTCCCGGAACTCGGAGCAAAGCTGCGCCGCCAGTGTTTTATTGTGGGCGATCACCAGCGTCGGCTTCTGAACGCGCTCGATGACGTTCGCCGCCGTGAACGTTTTCCCCGTTCCTGTGGCACCGAGAAGTGTCTGATACTTTTCGCCGCGCTTCAGCCCGGCCACAAGTTTGTCGATTGCCGCCGGCTGATCGCCGGACGGCGTGTAATTCGAGATGACTTTAAAATCCATGCGCTGGGGTTCCTATCCAGTGGGGTGAGAGAAAAGCCAATCAGTGGGCGTCATTGTGGGGACGACAGATGGACCGCGCGTCAACAACTCCTGATCCCAGGTAATGAGCGTCGTGCCGTATTCCTGTGCGACCGCTAAGTAGATCGCATCCGCACCGCGGAGACGACACTGCAAAATAATATCAGATGCCGCGCTTGCAAGTGCATCATCCAAGACTACCAGTGTCAATCCAGGGAGTTGACTCAACCCGGAAGCAGTGATGCTGGCCAACTGTGAGTTGTTCGTGGGCCGAATAATCCCAGCGACAGTCTCGGGCAACACAATGGTCGGACAGTAAATCCTTTTGTGCATTTGCAGGATACGCGCAAAAAAAGCAATACTCGCTGTATACTGAATTTCCGTTGTGGAGGCTGCGGAGACAAAGACGTTTGCATCTATCGTAAGCATTATCGTCTCATTTCTGAGATGACTTGTGTCGCGGACACGCCTTCAGGCCAAACTTTGCCTATCTCTTCCGCCAACTCTTTCCACTGTTTTAGCCACTGTTCCGGGGTCGGCTTCCCAGACGGACTCGAAAGATTGTCCAGAAAGGGCATTGCAGGCTGAAGACTATAACCCAGGCCATTGGCCTCAATGAAGAACTGCTGGTTAGGTCGTATCGCCCCCAACACTTCAGCAGGAATTATCAGCCGACCATCCGCTTCCGTTTCGATCACTTGTCCCATGGCACTCTCCTCTGTATCAACAGTGAACCGCGCGAACTAATGTTCTATTATACCCCATTCCCTTCGCAAAATTTAATGTCGCTCAACCTGAATCTGGTTGCTGACATGCTTTTCCGGCCCGAGCGTTTCCTTTGCAATCCGCCCTGCACGCGCCTTCTCCGCCGCCGTCTTAACGGTCCCGTGCAGACTGACTCCGTTTGTATCGGCATCGACACGGACACCCCTAATATTGGCTGCTGCCAGTGCCGCCGTGACCCGCCCGCCGAGGCTGAATTTAGCGAGTGACGGCTTCGCGGCTTCGACATTGCGCTGCGTATCCTGCCGGGCACTGCTGAGAGTTTGCTGGGAACAGCCGGAAACAAGGAGCAGAAGGAGGGTGAAAGGAAAAAGAATCGGGACTATGTTGTGTCGCATATCGACAAGTATACCAAGAATCACTATGTGACACAAGACAGAGGGAATTAACAGCCTCTGTCGTATCTAAACCCCATGATAATCAAACAATCCGTATCCTGGTGGTGCTTCGCGGGCCGGGGCGTTTCCGACAGGGACCTGCTGCGACAAATTAAGGAAATCGGCTACGAGGCTGTGGAGTTGATTGAGCCTCCGCTGTTTCAGAAGGCACGGGACAATGGCCTGGTGATCGCCACACACCAGGGACACCAAAGCTTTGATCGAGGCTTGAACGATTTGAACGAACATGCACGGATAGAAGCCGAAATTCACGAAAGCCTCGCACTCGCGCAAAAGTTCGCGATTCCAAATCTCGTCGTTTTTAGCGGGAATCGCAGAGAAGGCCTTTCGGATGAAGAAGGAAGAGACAACGCAGCGGTCGGGCTGAAGCGCCTGGCGAGAGCGGCGGACGAAGCGGGTGTGACACTGCTCATGGAGCTTCTCAGCAGCAAGAGGGACCATACCGAATACCAATGTGACCACACGGCCTGGGGCTTGGAAGTCTGCCGATTGGTGGACTCTCCGCGTGTCAAGCTGCTCTATGATATATACCATATGCAATTGATGGAAGGAGACTTGATCGCGACGATTGGCGAAAGCCACGAGCACTTCGGTCATTATCATACGGCAGGAGTCCCGGGGCGGCACGATCTGGACGAGGCGCAGGAGATCAACTATCCGGCAGTTTTCCGGGCGATAGACCAGACGGGGTATACAAACTACATCGGACATGAGTTTGTTCCGAAGGGGGATCCAGTGGCGGCCCTCAAATTCGCATACGACTTATGCGATACTGCGCTGAAATCAGCACTTTAAAAATGCAGATGATGCACTGTCAGCCAGCCAATTCTCGCCGCACCGAAAGCGAGCAGCCCCGCGACACCTGCCCAGGTTAGGACGCTGGTCGCGCGTAGGGGAAGGGACCAAAGCAAAGTGCCGCGCAGCCAGTATGCGCCATTTCGGAGCCACAGACTGAACAGTGTAAGGGCAATCAGCCAGCCTAGCGGATGCCAGTGCAGAGATGTCTCCCATTGCCCATGACCAAGGCTGACAAATGACCGCGTCAAGCCGCACCCGGGGCAGGGGAGGCCAGTCAAAGTGTAAAATGGGCAGAGGGATGGCAGGTGTGCAATACTGCCGTCTTTCCCCGGCAGCGGCAAGAAAGCACTCGCGGCAAATAGGACCGATAAGATTATCCAGACGACGCCTGCACTGGCTCGTGACGACGAATTGCTCATAGCTGTGGTGGGCGTGGCTGACGCGGCGTCTGAACGTTTTCAGGCGGTGGCGGCCAGGACGAAGGCGGTGCGGACGGCGGCGGGGGTGGTCCGGTCATGGCGGCTTTCCAAATACGATTCAGCACGTCCTGCTGCAAGACGGGGTTGAGTATTCCCAGACTGCCAAAACCGCCGACGCCGACCAGATCCAGAATCAAATACAGGGTAGAATTATCCGTGGCCGGCAGACCGACCCTCTGACACATTTCCGCAGATCTCTTGCCAATCCGATAGTCCCAGTAAATGTTCCACAGGCCGCAGGTCAGCAAAGAAAGCAGCACTTCGACACCCGGTGAATACTCCTGCTCGCCCAGAAATTCCGACGTCTCCTGAGAGGTAACGTAGATAAAATACAGGTAATAGAGGCCACAGGTCAAAAAGATAAGTATTAAAGTTAGCGCAGGATCGCGCGGTGTTCCGAGTCGCATGAAGTTTCTCCCTCTCGTCGAGGCTTATTATTCGTCTTAACTACCCCTGGTTCCTCTCCCAAAAATAGTTTTCACCCTTGCGGTTCTTTTTGCGCTTCTGCAGGGTCAATAGGAGTATCGGGAACTAACTGAGGCCGTGAAGCCGTTTTCGAAGTATCCCGATTCTTTTAGGCAGGAGACTTGTTTCGTGGCCACGAAAAACGACCCGCCTGTGCCTGATAGCCTCCTTTGGGAGGCCTCAGCCATTTTGCGTGCCCGACGCGGTGACCGAAAGGTATTTAGCCGTCTGACGGAGCCATACCGGCGTGAATTGATTGCGTATTGCTACCGGCTTACCGGAACCTTAACCGAAGCGGAAGATATGGTGCAGGAGGCCTTCCTCCGTGCCTATAAGGCCCTCGATACCTTTGAGGGTCGGGCCAGCCTGCGGGCCTGGCTCTACCGGATCGCGCACAACCTCTGTCTCAACCACGTTCAAAGGCGGCCGCCGCTCTGGCGGTCTTTGGATGAAGTTGGGGAGCAGGGAGCGGCTCCCGATGCGGAGGAAGCGGGTCAAGAGCGCGAGAACGTGCGACTTGGCTTCGTGGCATTAGTGCAGAGCCTGCCGCCTCGGCAGCGAGCGGCCCTGGTTTTGAGAGATGTTCTCGGCTGGAGTGCGGAGGAGACGGCGCGGATACTGGAAACGACAGTTCCCGCCGTCAAGAATGCCCTGGCTCGCGCTCGACAGACTCTCGCACAGCATCCAAACGGCGGCGATCCCGCCGACGTACGTGACCTGGCTGCTTCTGACCCTGGTGCTCAGGAAACAGTCGCCCAGTGGGTAGATGCCTTCGAGAAAGGCAATACAGAACGAATGGTCGCTCTGCTGACGGGAGATTGGACCCCGTCAGCCTCGGTCAAAAGAAAGCAAAACGGGTACACTTCTTCTAAGAATGTTCCGGAAATACGTGATGAAGTGAGTTATGGGGAAAAAGAAGGACAAGAGGAAAGAACGCATGGCGAGCGAACGTAACGAGCGAAACGAAAACCGACGCGGCGGGGGACGCCGCGAGAGCAATAGTGGTGCCACCGATGGGCCGATCCCGCGAAACCAAGAAACCAATGTTCAGTCTCTTTTCGTGCTGGATGAGATTCTGAAAAGCACGGACCCGATCGACCCGAACTATCAGTACCTTCTGCTGCTTCGGCACCAGCTGGAGACCGACGAGCAGCAGTTCGCCGAGGCTCAGGAGCTGATTGCGAAATATGATGAGGCTTACAACAAGCTGACCGCCCCGGCGAACCGGGTCGCCGTGTTCCTTTCGGGCAACGAAGACGGCACAGCGAATATTGCGATGGGCGACAACGATTTTTACACGAATGTTGACCCGAACATCGAGCTGGACTCGCTTCAAGCGGGAACGCGCGTCAAAGTCAATGAAGCCTACGCGATCGTCGGCGACCTCGGTC
Source organism: Armatimonadota bacterium (assembly GCA_025353925.1). GTDB lineage: Bacteria > Armatimonadota > Armatimonadia > Armatimonadales > Capsulimonadaceae > JANXMY01. The sequence goes on along the minus strand of JANXNV010000086.1, from coordinate 19,434 downwards.
CGGCTCAAAATGGGCAGGTAGTCAAAGTCACGGAAGCACTCGAAGACGGACGCCTGCGAATTGGTGGCGACCAGCAGGGCCTGAATACCCGTGTTGTGATGCGCGGCAAGGGCCTGGAAGACGCGACCATTAAAGCCGGCACCGATGTCCGCATGGAACCGAATTTCCGGGTCGCACTGGAAGCCTTCGCAGCCAAAGAGAACCAGGACTTCTTCCTGGACAAAGTTACCGAAATTCCATGGGACAAGATCGGCGGACAGCAGGAAGCGATCAGTGTCATCAAAGATGCGATCGAGCTGCCCCTGCTCTACCCAGAGCTGTACGAGCGCTTCGGCAAGCGGCCCCTCAAGGGCATTTTGCTTTACGGCCCTCCCGGCTGCGGCAAGACCCTGATCGGCAAGGCGACGGCATACAATATCACCCAGGAGTACAAGGCTCGGACTAAGCGGGATGTCAAAGAGTACTTCATGTATATCAATGGCCCAAAGATCCTGAATATGTGGCTCGGCGAGTCGGAGCGGCAGGTGCGCGAAATCTTCTCGACGGCCCGCGAGAAGGCCAAAGAGGGCTACCTAGTCTTCATCTTCATCGACGAAGCGGAGAGCATTCTGCGGACGCGGTCCTCGGGCCGGTTTACAAATATCTCCAACACCGTCGTGCCGCAGTTCTGCGCCGAGATGGACGGTCTGGTCTCGCTGGAAAACGTCGTGGTTATGCTGACCTCGAACCGCCCGGACTATATTGACCCGGCGATCCTGCGCCCGGAGCGAATTGATCGCAAGGTGAAGGTTGTCCGCCCGGACAAGCCAAGCACACGTGACATTCTCAGCATTTACCTGCACAAGGATCTGCCGCTGGATTACAAGACAATCGACGAGCAGGGCGGTAACGAGAAAGCGCGTCAGTTCCTGGTTGACAAAACGACCGAGCTGGTCTGGACCAAGACTCACGAGACTGAGTTTCTGGAAGTTTATCTCAAAAATGGCTCGGTGGACACACTCTACTGGAAGGACTTAGTCTCGGGTGCTTTGCTGACCTCCGTGGTCGAGCGGGCCAAAGACTACGCCATCAAGCGCTCCATTGAAGTCAAGAGCACCAAAGAGGGCGTATCTTGGGAAGATATGGAGCGGGCAGTCCGCACCGAGTTCAAGGAGAACGAAATCTTCCCGAAAACGGATAATTTGGAAGACTGGCTCAAGCTGCTGGACTACGAGCCGGATAATGTGGTACGCTTGAACCCGATTACCGCAAAAAAGGGTACGCAGACCACGCGCCGGAACGTGATCTAGACAAATTACCGCACACGGATGAAAGGAGGGGCAAGGATGCCGGAGGAAAACAGGGCGGACGCCGCGAAGCGTATTGGAGCGTATCGGTCACGCGTTTTTGTCGGTGGGAGCTATCATCTTGAGGAAAGGTCTAGACTGGCAGAGATCAAATCAGAGGTCGTGAAAGCTGGATACATCCCAGTCGTGGCTGATGAAGTGCAGCTGGAAAACGTTGGTGACATTCACCATGAAACGATGGTGCTCCTTCACAGCTGCAGACTAGCCATTTTTGAGATGAGTCGCCCCTCGGGTGCTTTTATGGAGATTGAGCGGATTACGGTACGCAGACGCTCATCTTGTTCAATGCTCCGAAAAAGAACGAATACGCTGTTTCTAGGATGCTGAGTACTTTTGTCAACGAGCATCCACATTCGATTCAGCTCGTTTCATATCTGAGGATCGCGGCTGCTAGGCAGATTGTCAGTGATTGGCTTGCTCAGAGGAAAAAGGAGGGTTTTGGATGATATACAAAGTGTTAGACAACAACCAAATCCGTACCGGGAGTGCAAAAGAAATACTTGACCAGATTCTCATCGAGAATACAACAATTGATGACATGAAGGGTCTAACGGCTGAACAATACGCTGATGTTCTTCTCAACGAGGCTGGATATTTCCTCCCCAAAGTTGCCATTGACAGCCTGAACGAACTAAAGTTCGAGACAAAATTTGATAAAGCACTCAAGTTTCTCTGCACTATGCCTACCAGCGGAGCAGTAATTCTCACAGGCGAGAATACTCGGAATTAGACAATCGGAATTAGAGGTAAATCTTGCCACTCTTCGGCATCGAGACGGAATATGGAATTGCAGTGGACGGGCGCGGAGCGGGCGATCTGGTCACGGAGTCGCGGGCAGTCGTGCGGGCGTATGCCGGCAAAGCCGCCGGGCCGTGGTATTACAAGGGCGAGGATCCACGCAACGATATGCGCGGCTTTCATGTGGATAAGCTGAACTTCGATCCAAACGATGCTCAGTTCGATGCTCCGGGGCAGAAACCGCTGCCGGTGGAAGAGGAGCGGGCGGATCGGGTACTGGTCAACGGGGCACGTCTTTACAACGATCATGGGCACCCAGAATACTCGACTCCGGAATGTTCTTCGCTGCTGGATTTAGTGGCCCATGACAAAGCCGGGGAGAAGGTTGTTCTGGCCTGTGCCAAAGCACGGTCGGAGCAGAATGGGGCAAGTCCGGTCCATATCTTTAAGAACAATACTGACTACCATGGATCTTCTTATGGGACGCACGAGAACTACTTGATTCCGAGGGCAACGCCGTTCTCGCAGCTGCTGTCGGGGCTGCTGCCGTTTTTCGCGACACGTATTTTATATACGGGTGCCGGGAAGCTTGGAATTGAGCCGAATGGCGACAAAGGCTTATATCAGATTTCGCAGCGGGCTGACTTCTTCACCGAAGAAGCTTCGGTTGACACATTGCACCGACGGCCTTTGGTCAATACGCGCGACGAGCCGCATGCCGATCCGCGCGAATGGCGGCGGCTGCACGTCATCTGCGGCGATGCGAATATGTCCGAATATGCCACCGCATTGAAGATCGGCACGATGTATCTGGTGACTTCCCTGCTGGAGACCGGCTGGCAGCCTTGGGTCAAGCTGAAGTCTCCGACAGAGGCGATTAAGCAGATCTCCCGGGACCAGACCCACAAATGGCTTGTGTCGGATGAATCCGGGACGATCTCCGGGATCGATGTGCAGCGTGTCTACCTCGCCGCAGCAAAAGAGAAGCTGGCCGGACGCGGGTATGACACGGACTGGACACTGCGTGAATGGGAGCGGACACTCGACACGCTGGAGAGTGACCCTCTCTCGCTTGGCGACCGACTGGACTGGGTCGCGAAGCGCGGGCTGCTTTCTGATTATGTGGAATCCGAGGGGATTGGCTGGGATGACGAAACCCTGCCTTCGTTTGATTTAGCTTACAGCAACATCGATCCGGACGAGGGTTTGTACTACGCACTCGAACAGGCCGGTGAGATGGTGCGGTTGACCGATGACGGAACGGTGAATGCGGCCATGACGCAGGCACCGATGAATACTCGCGCGGCAATTCGTGGTCATCTGATTAATACTTTCAATGACTCGATTGGCGTGGTCGGCTGGAACCGTGTGGTGCTGCGCACTGCCGACGAATCCTGGATGGTTGCACTCGACGACTATTTAACTCCCGACTCTGTTGTACAGGCGATGGGTGGATTGAAGACAGCACATTCCGTGGAAGATTTGATACGCCATTTCCGAGAACGCGGCAAGTGAGCCGCACAAAACACAGAATACAATTGACCGAACACACTTTGAGAGGAATACGACAATGCCAGTAACCGATGATGACCGTGCCACCCGGCCCTCCGCTCCCGCCGATCCCCTCCGTAAGGAAGGCGACGAAACTGGCCCGAGCAAGCCCGATGTCGAGCGGCCCGACCGCAGCGATTTGCTTAAGCGCATGAAACGGGTCGATCCCGACCAGGCTCGTCGTTACCGCCAGCGCAGCGGCCAGTAGTAATCGGCTCGTATTGCAAGCCGACATTAAGAAAAGGTTATTTCCGAATGCTTCGATTCGATACCCCGGGTGCGGGCGGCTTCGCCGACCTGTTTACCGAGAAGCCAATAAATTACGACCGGCTGCCGATGCCAACTCCGATCCCGAATGTCCCCGGCACGCGTGTCGTGGACACGCATGGCACCACCGTGATCGCCGTCAAGTACAAGGATGGCTTGATCAATGTCGCAGATCGACGTGCCACAGCGGGCTACACGGTCATGTACGATCAGGCGGAGAAAGTCTTGGCACTCGATGACTATACGCTGATCTCGATCTCCGGCTCCTTCGCCAAAAGCGTCGAAGTCGTACGCTACTTACGACATGCGTTCAAATATTTTGAGCGTTCCCAGCTTCAGCCCATGTCGCAGGACGGCAAGCTAATGGAATTGCAGCGGGTCATCGCGAACAATGTCCCTGCCGCTTTGCAGGGGATCGGGGCATTTATCCCTGTGCTGTCCACGTTTGACCGTGACACGAACCAGGGCCGTATCTACTTCTACGATGTGCTCGGCGGCCAGTTTGAGACGGCCGAGTACGGAGCGGCAGGCAGCGGCTCGGCTCCGATCAAGGGTGCATTTGAGTACATTCTCAAAACTAAAGGCCCCTTCCGTGAGATGGACCGCGACACGGCACTGCGCGAGACGCTCACGCTCTTGGATATTGCCGCAGATCTCGACACGGCGACCGGCGGTTCGGCGAAGTTCCTGCCCGCAGCCAAGTACATTACCGCCGATGGTATCCGCGACTTCAGTGAGGCCGAAATCAAGGCTGCACTCGGTCGGTAGGTTTATTCTGGAGAAACATATTGCCTTCCTATAGTCCCTATGACTGGAACGAAAGTATCCAGCAGCGAAATGAATATATCGAAGATCGTCTGAAAGACGGCAGCCCTGTTGTGGCTATGACCTATGATGGCGGCCTGCTGCTGCTATCTGCGCGTCAGACGCAGCGCAAAGTCTACGAGATCTACGACAAGCTGATGTTTAGTGCGATTGGCAACCAGAGCGATGTGGAGCAGATCCGCGTCGCCGCCATTGATGTCGCCCATGCTGAAGGTTTCCAGCGCTCGCCCGACGATGTCAGTGTGCAGAGGCTGGTCAGCTTCCGGCTTTCCCCGGCGATCAAAAAGATCTACAGTGATCCTTTCGCCCAGCCGGTCGTCCTGAAAGGCATTTTTGCGGAAATGGGCAAGACGCCCGATCGCGACCGCTTGATGCTGCTTTCGTATGATGGAGAGTTCTCCACGGCACCGGATCATGCCGTCGTCGCCGGAACCGCCTATGCCGAAGACCGGATGCGCGAGCATCTAAAGTCTGAGACCGAAAGCGGTACCCCCACGCTCGCGGCAGGCCTTCGCGCTGCCCTTTATGCCTGGGGTGTCGGGATGAAGCACCTCGAGTCGGAAGATCGTGCCGATGCCGATTATTCCACCGACGGGGAAGGCCCCAAAGATGTCTCGGCGTTTATCAAGGAGCATCTCGGCAAAGGCTGGATTGTCGAGGCAGGAGTTTTGGAGCGGGATACGACACGGGAGAGCCGCTTTCGACTGCTCTCCGACAGCGAGCTTTTGGAGACGACCGGCCAGTACACGCAGGGTTAAGTTCGTAGGACTGATTTTAGCAGGAACGACACATGGACAAACGTATCTTCGGCATCGAAACTGAGTTCGGCTGCCTGGTAAGTGACGACTCCGCCGGTACGGCGGAGTCGATTGTGGAGCAGGTCAAGGACCATGCTTTTCTGAAAGATAAGCTGGGTCTGATTGACTTGCATGCCCGGGATTACGCGTTTGAACCGGCCCGCTGCGGCGGTTTCCTGCGCTCCGGCGGGCGGCTTTATATTGATGCCGTGGGTTCACACATGGAGTACGCGACCCCGGAATGCACCGACTTTGCCGATGCAGTGGCTTATGACAAAGCCGGGCGCGTGATTTTGCAGAGGCTCCTGCGCGAGCTGGATCTGCAGGATAAAGTGTCGTTCCACTCGAACTCCGTGGACCATTTCGGCGGGCATACGTTTGGGTGCCACGAAAACTTCCTGGTGGCGATTGATGATCGTTTCTTCCTCGAAGCACTCTCCTACCTCCTGCCATTTCTGGTGACGCGCCAGATATTTGCTGGGGTAGGGCGGGTCGGTGGTCACCGGCTGAACTACAAGAGCCTGAAAAACAATATCATGACCATCTCGGATTATGAGGTGGACTACCAGTGGGTCGGCAACTTCTACGGCGTTGAAGCCGATCCGACCGTTGACTTTCAGCTTTCACAGCGGGCCGACCACATCGTGAAGACAATCAGCTCACGCGTGCGATTCAACAGGGCGATTATCAACCCGAAGTGGGATTCGTACTACAACTACTCAAATCTGCACCGGCTGCATATTCTGTTTGGCGAATGCAATATGTCCGAATACGCGACGCTGCTGAAGATCGGCACGACCAGTATCGTGCTGGACCTGATCGAGGATGGGATTCTGCTGCCAGATGTCGAGCTGCATGACCCTTTGGAAGCCCTGAAGAGTGTCTCGCGTGATCAGAGCTGGAAATGGCTGGTCAAGCGCAAGAACGGCGATACGATCCCGGCAGTCGACTTGCAGCGGATGTATCTCAATGCCGCCAAAGAGCGTTATACGGGCCGGGATGCCCAGACAGACCATATTCTGGTCGAGTGGGAATATTGCCTGGACAACCTCGAAAAAGATCCTTACCTGCTGGCGACCAAGCTGGACTGGGTGGCGAAGCGGAAGATGATGGAAGACTTTATCGATTCCGAAAACGGGGCCGTGCAGTGGGGAGATGACGTTCTGCACTCTCTCGATTTGGAATACCACAATGTCAACCCGGAGACCAGCCTTTATTACGGGCTGGAACAGTCGGGGCAAATTGAGCGGGCGACGACGGATCGGCGCATCTTTGAGGCAACAATGATGCCGCCCACCAACACCCGTGCTAAAGGCCGTGGGATCGTTATAGATAAGCTTCTGGCAAACAACTCGCGTGATTATGTGATCGACTGGGATTTAATTTACATTAATAAGCGTCAGCACTTAGAATTGAAAAACCCGTTCAATACCTATAAAGACGAAGCATCCTCCTTTGCGGGTGGCCTTTAGTGCCCTGGCGAATGCCTCCGCTTGACAGGCAGGGCCGGCTCTGTTATACTGGCGGCAGAGGAACCCCCTATGTCGTCACCGTTCGAAGATACCCGCCCGCGTGAGGCACTGGAGAAAGCACCTTTCTGGAAGGAAGTCGCCGCCTTCAACCAGATGCCTCAGCCGGAAATCGACCGCTACTTCGGCCAATATGTGGCCGTCTACGAAGGCCGCATCGTAGATTCCGACTTTGATGAAGCGGAACTAGCCCTGCGTTTCTACCGAACTTGGGGCTATGTTTCCGTTTACATTCATCAAGTCGGGACCGAAGAGGGTTTGGTAGACACGGATGATGTCTCATAAAACCAGCACTCTGTTTTTGCTGGTCCTGCTGCTATTTTCAATTCACTTTCTCCCCTGCTCCTACGCACAAACTGTCACTGTCCATGTTACGCCAAGACCTGCTGCAGTCTTTGTCCCGACCCAGGCACTTGGGGCCGGAGTGGACGGGCTGAATGAGGGCGCAGTGGCGGTAGTCTATACCCCGGCCAATCTCAAAGCCATGCGTTCCGCCGGACTGCGCCCGCTGACTTATAGGCTGCGGACAGAGCTTGGTGTGGAAGCCTGGCACTGGAATCCCTTCGGAACTTGGAGCGGGAATGGGGAGGGATACTGGACTTCATCGTCTAAGCCTGACAGTATGATTTCGCGCTGCTTTGGCTACAAGCTGCCGCGCCGTGGCAATACCATCGACCAGGCCAACAATGATGGCTATTCCCGCATTGATGACGGCGACCCGTCCACTTTCTGGAAGAGCAATCCCTATCTAGACAAATACTTTACCGGAGAGGGAAATGCCGCGCATCCGCATTGGGTGCTGATCAATCTCGGTCGAAAGCGTCCCATCAATGCCATTCAGATCGCCTGGGGTAAACCCTATGCTCAGCAATACGAAGTCCAGTATTGGACTGGCTCTGACGAAAGTACAGACGAGAAAAGCATCGATGACACGCTGGGTGAGGGGCAGTGGCGGACTTTTGCACATGGGCTGATCACAAAGGGGGTAGGGGGGCAGGCGATTCTCTCCTTGTGCAAATCATCTCTCAAAACCCGTTATGTACGCGTCTGCATGACAGAAGGCGGGGGCGGTGCCTCTGAAGACGGCGATATCCGAGATCGTCTAGGCGTTGCCATCCGTGAAATTAAGCTGGGGACACTGAACACAGAGGGAAGGCTGCACGACTGTCTCATTCACGCTCCCGACGGCACACGTCAGACCGTGATCTTTACTTCTTCCACCGATCCCTGGCACCGCGCCATTGATCGTGACCCGCATGTGGAGCAGCCGGGGTTCGACCGCGTGTTCCATTCCGGCTTGACTTGCGGCCAGCCCGTGCTGATGCCGACTGGTCTGCTCTACGATACTCCGGAAAACGCCATTTCTGAGCTGAAGTACTTGCGGGCGTGTGGGTACCCGGTCAACCGTATGGAGCTTGGGGAGGAGCCGGACGGGCAGTACTGCTCCCCGGAGGACTACGGGGCAGTGTATATCCAGTGGGCCGATGCTTTGCACCGGGTTGACCCATCACTGCAGCTCGGCGGCCCGAGCTTCCAGACCGCAATTGACGGCTGGGTCACCTGGCCCGATGCACGCGGGGATTGTTCCTGGCTGCGGCGTTTTCTCCGCTACCTCAAAATTCGCGGCCACACGTCCGACTTCGCATTCTTCTCGTTTGAATGGTATCCTTTCGACAATATCTGCGCCCCACCTGCCCCGCAGCTTGCCTTGGAACCCAGGCTGCTGGAAAACTCTCTGGCCCGCTTGCAGGCCGAAGGGCTTTCAACACATATCCCCTGGATCATCAGTGAGTATGGTTACTCGGCGTTCGCAGGGCAGACGGAGATGGAGATGCCCGCCGCACTGCTCAATGCTGAGATCGCCGCGCAATTTCTCACTCTGGGCGGCTCCATGGCCTATCTGTACGGCTATGAACCGGACGGCCCAATCCGCGAAAAAGACGGCTGCGATTCCTGGGGAAATCTCACCTTGCTGCTCTCAAAATCCCAGAGCCAGTCGCTGCAGCCCCTTCCGACATTTTACGCCGCGCAGCTTTTGACGCAGCAGTGGGCGTTGCCGGGTTCGAACGAGCGGCATTCTGTGTACCGAGTAAGCTCGGATATTCACAACCGTTTCGGCCTGCCTCTGGTGACAGCCTATGCTCTGCATCGTCCGGACGGATTGTGGTCGGTACTACTGCTGAACAAGGACCCGAAAGCCGCGCACCCGGTCTCCGTGCGTTTCAGCACACCGGGAAGCAAAGTGGCTTCATTCCAGCCCGGATCCGACCTGTACCAGTATGGCCCGGCGCAGTATCAATGGCACCCAAATAAAGCTGCGGGCTTTCCCTCTCCGAATTTGCCCCCGGTGCATTCACGGCTAGGGGGGTCAGTGGTCACACTGCCCGCGTACTCGATTTCGGTTTTACGGGGACGAGTGCAAACTTCGCCTTGACAAAATCTTTGGGAGCCGTTATAATACAGTTATCGTAACCTTTAAATCCGTCCTGTGAGGCGGGAAAGGCAGCGTCCACTGGCGTCAGGCTATTCACAACTTCCAAGCCTGCGCCGTAACGCCCCTTTTCCGCACTTACTCCTGAACTATACATACTACAAAGGCTCTGCCCGATGCCGACTGAACCCGAACAAGCTGCCACGATCATGGATGCGGATGAGATGCGCCGCGCCTGGACACGGATCGCGCACGAGATTTTGGAGAAGAATCGCGGCGTCGAAGGACTGGCAATTGTCGGAATCCTGCGCAAAGGCGCTCCACTCGCGCAGCGGCTGGCGGATGCGATTGCGCGGATCGAGGGCAGCCCGGTTCCGGTAGGGCAGCTTGACATCTCCCTTTACCGGGATGATTTCCGGACATATCAGCCTAAAGTCGGCACGACGCAGATTCCCTTCGATATTGAAGGCAAAAAGCTGGTTCTGGTTGATGAAGTGATCTTCACGGGTCGTACGGTCCGGGCGGCACTGGGTGCTCTGGTGGACTTGGGCCGACCCGCAGTGACCCAGCTTGCCGTGCTGATCGACCGAGGTCACCGGGAGGTGCCAATCCGGCCCGATTATGTCGGGAAGAACCTGCCCACGGGCCGCCGGGAGTTCGTCAAGGTGTTTCTCAGCGAGCTCGACGGCGAGGACAAAGTCGTGATCTATAAAGATGCTGTGATATGAACGCGACAAGCTCATGAAGCGTAAAGATCTGCTGGACCTGCAAAGTCTGACGGCGGAAGAAATCACCTACCTACTGGATACGGCGGATTCGTTTCGCGAAATTGTCGCCCGGCCCGTCAAGAAAGTACCGACGCTGCGCGGCAAATCCGTCGCGACCCTTTTCTTCGAGCCGAGTACGCGTACCCGAACTTCCTTCGAGGCCGCCGCCAAAATCATGTCGGCGGACACGTACAGCCTGGCGGGGACGACTAGCAGTGCGGTCAAGGGTGAGTCGCTGAAGGATACCATGCTGACCCTGGATGCAATGGGGATCGATGCATTCGTCATACGCCACCCGCTGAGCGGAGCCGCCCATCTGGCGGCACAGCACGTGCCGAGCAAGCCCGTGATCAATGCCGGAGACGGAACGCATGAGCATCCGACTCAGGGCCTGCTGGACCTGCTGACTATCCGGCAGGTCAAGGGACGGCTGGAAGGCCTGACGGTGGCAATTGTCGGCGATATTCTGCACAGCAGGGTCGCCCGCTCCAATATTTGGGGCCTGCATACGATGGGGGCCAGAATCCGGCTAATCGCACCGCCGACTCTTCTCCCTGCCGATGCGGAACAGCTGCCGGTGGAAGTCTTTACGAACCTGGAAGTGGGTCTGCGCGGGGCGGATGTGGTGAACATCCTGCGCATTCAGCTTGAGCGGCAAGACTCGGCGTTCTTTCCATCAGTCCGCGAGTACGCGCGGCTTTTTGGCGTCAGCAAAGCAAAGCTGTCGAGTGCCGCCCCCGATGTGACTGTGCTGCATCCAGGTCCGATGAACCGGGGAGTCGAGATAGCGTCGGCACTGGCGGATGACCCAGAGATTGCGGTGATCACCGAGCAGGTCACGAACGGGGTTGCCGTGCGTATGGCAGTCCTGTTTTGGCTCATGGGGGCAACGGCTTCCGCTTCTTGAAACTAATTATGTTCAGCAAAGCAGTGGGGCTTTAAGGGGAAAAAGAGTGTGAGCGTCAACCGTGTGCTGCGTTTTCTGGCCGGATTTCTCGTAGCCAGCCTGCTGTTATTTTTTATTCTGCCGTTGTTCGGGATTGTACAGGCCAAATTTCTGCCGCCGGGTATTGCGTACAATAATGCAGTGGGAAAAGCCCATGGCGTGGTGATCTCAAAACAGGTCACGCCGACCGGGAACCCCTTCAAGGCCGGGGACCACGTGTACCTGGTGACCTACGCGTTTCGCGCCCCGCCGCCGCTTGAGCGCGGTCAGGTCAAACCCGGTCCGAGCTTGCGTTACTACGGGGTCGCTCGTACCGAGGAGCAGACATATGAAGCGGTCAAGGCAGACGACCCGATCGCCAAGATCAAGTATGAAACGACCTACCCAGACATCAATGGCATCGATGATGGAACCACTGGCCGGAGCGTTGGTGCAGGCAGCAACATCCTGAGCGGATGGATTTGGTTTCTGCTGCTGGACTTGGTGCTGGCGTATGCTTTTATGGTCGCTTTGGAACATTTTACGGTGAAAGAGAACATCTAGCGATATACAACTATATGCCAAGCTATCTACTCAAAAATGGGCGCGTGATCGATCCGGCGAATGACCGCGACGGCGTAGCGGACGTACTGATCGGTGCAGACGGATTGATCGCCGAGGTCGGCCTAAATCTGGCGGCGGGGATCGATACGGAGTTTATCGACTGCACCGGCAAAGTCGTCTGCCCCGGTTTGATCGATATGCATGTCCATCTGCGTGTCCCCGGTCAGGAATACAAAGAGGATGTCGCTTCGGGGACGGCGGCGGCGGCAAACGGCGGCTTCACGGCGATCTCCTGTCAGCCGAACACGTCACCGCCAATCGACCATGCCAGCATCGTCAAAGATATTCTGACCCAGGCGGAAACGGCATCTGCCCGGGTTCATGTCATCGGGGCAGTCAGCAAGGGCTTACTAAATACCGAGCTAACGGAAATGGCGGAACTTCAAGACGCAGGGATTGTCGGGATCGGCGATGATGCGTATCCCGTGGAGAACAGCGGTTTTTTGCGGCGGGCGATGGAATATTGCTCCATGCTGAATCTGCCTTATATGGCGCACTGCGAGGACAAAGACCTCACCGGCGACGGCGTCATGCACGAGGGCTACGTCTCGACGGTCCTGGGCCTGAAGGGAATTCCAAGGGCGGCGGAAAATGTCGGCACGGCTCGGAACATTCTGCTTTCGATGACCACCGGCTGCCGCCTGCATATCCTGCATGTCAGCACGAAGGAGAGCGTCGAAATCATCCGCCATGCGAAGAAGTTCGGGGCACCGATCACGGCGGAGACCTGCCCGCAGTATGTGGCACTCACCGACGAAGCTTGTTACGACTACAATACGAATGCCAAGATGTCGCCGCCCCTGCGCACCAAAGCGGACCAGGAGGCGATTATCGAGGGCCTTCAAGACGGCACGCTCGATGCCATCGCGACCGACCACGCTCCGCATGCCCCGCATGAAAAGGAGCAGGAATTCGCCCGCGCACCGTTTGGCATGCTCGGATTGGAAACGTCGCTGGGGCTGGTGATCACGCATCTCGTGAAACCCGGCATTCTGACACTTTCGCAGATGGTCGAGAAGATGTCCGTGGCTCCCGCGAAGATTTTAGGCGTTTCCGGTGGAACACTTTCCGTCGGGTCGGTCGCCGATGTGACGGTCTTCGATCCGGAAGCGGAGTGGACGGTCGATGTCAGCGCGTTCCAATCGAAGTCCCGGAACAGCGTCCTGGACGGGGTGACGCTGACGGGCAGGGCAGTGACGACTTTCGTGGGCGGTCGCCAGGTACTATTATGACTCAAGCGCATCTCGTCCTCGCGGACGGTACAACTTACACGGGAATCGCCTTCGGCGCAGTCGGCACGTCTGTCGGCGAAGTAGTCTTTAACACCGGCATGACCGGATATCAAGAGATACTCACGGATCCCAGCTATGCCGGGCAGCTCGTGACACTGACCTATCCGATCATCGGCAATTACGGCGTGACCCCGGATGATTTCGAGTCTCGGCGCGTGCAAGTGGCTGGATTCATCGTGAAAGAGCTTGCCGAATTTCCGTCCAACTGGCGGTCGCATGGCACACTCGACGGCTTCCTGCGCGAGCATGGCGTGGTCGGCATCTCCGGGCTGGACACACGCGCCCTGACCCAGAAGCTGCGGTCTGTCGGGGTGATGATGGGGGCGTTGTCCTCGGAAGCGACCCCAGACGAGTTGAAAAAGCGACTGTCGGAGGCCGAAGGCTATGAAGTGGTTGACTACGCTGCTCGGGTGACGACCGAAAAGCCGTACGTTTGGCCCTCGGCACTCGATGCCACCAAGTACCGGATCGCACTGCTCGACTGCGGCGTGAAGTTCAATATCCTGCGGTCCCTGGCTTCCCTCGGCGCGGAGACCACCGTGTTTCCCGCCCATACCTCTGCGGAAGAAATACTGGCGACGAATCCTGACGGCATTTTTCTTTCTCCCGGCCCCGGCGATCCGGCCCTGCTCGGCGACATCGTGGAAACGGTTCGGGTGCTCTCGCATGCGAAGCCGACCATGGGAATTTGTCTCGGCAACCAGCTCATCGGCTGCGCCTTCGGCGGGCACACGTTCAAGCTTCCATTTGGGCATCGCGGCTCGAATCACCCGGTGAAGGATCTGGAGACGGGGCGCGTTGTGATCACCTCCCAGAACCACGGCTATGCGCTCGCGCCGGACGGCTTCAATGATCCGGAGATCCAAGTCTGGCAGATCAACCTGAACGACGGTACGGTGGAGGGCCTGCGGCACAAAACATTGCCGATCTTTTCGATCCAGTATCACCCGGAGGCCTCGCCCGGCCCGGCGGACAGCCGGGGCTACTTTGCCCGGTTCCTGCAGATGATCGATGAGCATCGAAGTTGACGTTTTGGCGCTGGGCAGTCCTGCTGCTTTGCCTTGCACTTCGTCTGGTTGCGCTCGATGCCGATCCGCCCCCCTGGCTTTCCTGGAGCACGGGGCTTTACACGGATGAAGGTTTTTACACACTCGATGCGCGGCACGAAGTATTGTTCGGAGCACCCGCGCCGGGGACATTTCACGACCGGCTTCTCTCGCCGCTACTGAGTCTTTTGCAGGAGGGTGTATTTCGCCTCTTTGATGCGGGTATTTTGCAGGCGCGTTTAATCGCAGTTGTCTTTGGGATGCTGACAGTGGTCGTTTTCTGGCTCGGTCTGCGGCGGGCATATGATAACCGAGTGGCAGACATGGGGGCGGTCTTTTTAGGCCTATCGCCGATGTTTGTACTCTACAACCGGACTGCGTTGCAGGAGACGCCGACGGTGTTCTGGCTGGTGCTGGCGTTCGCGTGCTGGGCCTATGCGGGAGGAAGCGTAGGGCGATACCAATGGGTGCTTTACGCACTAGCAGGGAGCTTTGTCGGGATCGCCGTTGTGTTCAAGAGCCTGGCGGGGCTGGCAGTTCCAGCACTGTTGACGAAGGCGAGAAAAAAAACTACCATCCTCGGTTTTGGGGGTGTTCTTGCTCTTTACGCCGCGTTTTGGTACCTCCCGCACCATGCAGAGCTGTCGCGGATGACGACTTACTACCGAGTGCATCAGATCCAGCCGCACTCTCTGCTGGGTCTCTACCTAAATATAAAACGCGGCTTGGTAGGAGGCGAACATGGCGTTCTGCCCTATTTGTTGGCAACGCTGCCTGTTCCTTGCCTCCTCGCGGGGTGGGGGATGCTCCGGCGGCGGGAATGGACCAGCAGTGACCGCTTCCTCGGGTACTGGCTGGCAGGGGGCCTAACTTTTTGTTTGGTTTCGTCGTATGCTCCGAGCCGCTATTACGTGCTATTTCTGCCGGCGCTAATGGGGCTGGCCGCTAAGGCATTCGGCACGTTGAGCCGCAGATTGCAGGTCGCTGCCGTCGGCGTGTTTTTGGTCACTTCGGCACTTTGGTATGGGGTTGCCTGGGGGCAGCGAAGTTTCGCTCAGCGTGAGGGTCGGCAGGAGCTTGTACGAGTACTGCCGAAAGGCAGCGTTGTGATCGGTGATTTTGCGCCGACGCTTTGTTTAGGAACGCCTTTTGCGGCGACTACCGTGCAGCCGGGTCTGGCGAATGACGACCATCCGGTGGAGCGTCTTCACGCAACGCATGTTCTGGTAGTGCGTAACGCGGCGAATTGGCAAACCTGGTGGCGCGGGCACTATCCGGATGTGATGCAGCCGTCGCACTTGCTGACTTCGTTGGAGTTCGGCGGGTCGCGGCATTTTATCGTGGATCTCTACTCCGTGAAAGCACTCAAGTGAAAACTGCCCTGCGCTATTTACTTTCGGCCATGATGATCGCGGCGGGGCTGCTGCATCTGGTCCGGCCCGAGAAGTTCATACAAATCGTGCCGGATTACCTGCCTGCCCATCGGGCGTTGGTGCTGGCCAGCGGAGTCTTTGAGATGCTTGGCGGGGTGGGGCTGTTGATCCCGCGTGTCCGAAAGCTCTCCGCCTGGGGACTGGCTGCGCTGTTTGTCGCAGTCTTCCCGGCAAACATTAACATGGCGGTCAACAAGATATTCATCGACAACCCGCTGATTTTGTGGGGGCGTCTCCCCTTCCAAATTGTCTTAATCGCCTGGGCATACTGGTATACTCGCCCCGAGAGCGAAAGTAAGGCGTAGATCAAGCAAGTAATAGTTCATAGGACCGCCGATGGAGGATGGATTTATGGCTGACGACACCATGGCATATTCGGAGATCGCAAAGTCTCCCAGCTTCCGCGCTCTTGTGGAGAGAAAGAAGCGGTTTCTCGTTCCGATCACGCTGTTCTTTCTGGTTTTTTATTTTCTGCTTCCGGTTCTGACTTCCTACACGACGGTCTTAAATCACCATGCAGTAGGAGCGATCACCTGGGGATGGGTCTACGGGTTCGCCCAGTTTGTGATGACCTGGACACTATGCGGGATTTACACAAAACAGGCCGCCCGTTTCGACGCCGAAGTGAGCGCGATTGTCGCAGAAAACGGAAAGTAGGACTCTATGCACTTCTCACCGGCATTTGGCCTCTTTCTCGTGATCGTGGCGATCACGCTCGGCATCACCTACTTTGCGGCTAAGAAGACGCACACGACGCAGGAGTTTTACACGGCGGGCGGCGGGCTGACCGGCTGGCAAAATGGGCTGGCGATTGCCGGGGATTACATGTCGGCCGCCTCGTTTCTGGGCATTGCCGGAGCAATCTCGCTGGCGGGTTTCGACGGTTTCTTTTACAGCATCGGCTTCCTCGTGGCTTATCTGGTTGTGCTCTATTTAGTAGCCGAGCCGCTGCGAAATCTGGGCAAGTACACGATGGCGGACATGATCGCCGCGCGGTTTGCTGACCCTCGGGTTCGGGCGGTCGCTGCACTCAACACGGTCGTAATCTCGACATTCTATATGCTGGCACAGCTTGTCGGGGCAGGCGGCTTGATCAAGCTGCTGCTGCATTTAGACTATAACATGTCCGTGCTGATTGTCGGGGTCTTGATGACGGTCTACGTGGTATTTGGTGGGATGCGGGCGACGAGCTATGTCCAGATCGTCAAAGCATTTTTGCTGATGGGCGGGACCTTGCTTCTGGCACTGCTGGTCTTCTCACGCTTTGGGTTTAGCCTGACGGGGATGTTTGAGCATATGAGCACGGCGACGCCGCTCGGGGCAAAGTTCCTGCATGCGGGCAACAAATACAAGGACCCGCTGGATACGCTCTCGCTGATGCTGGCCCTGGTACTCGGGACCGCGGGTTTGCCGCACATCTTGATTCGCTTCTTCACAGTGAAAGATGCCAAAACAGCCCGAAAATCCGTCATCACGGCGACCTGGCTCATCGGAGCGTTTTACATCATGACGCTGTTTCTCGGCTTCGGCGCGGCGGCGTTTGTCGGCAAGGCGGCAATTGTCGCCGAGGACAAATCCGGCAACATGGCGGCCCCGCTGCTGGCCCGGGCACTTGGCGGCGACTTCCTATTCGCGTTCATTTCCGCCGTTGCCTTTGCGACGATATTGGCGGTCGTGTCCGGTCTGGTTCTGTCGGCGACTTCAGCCTTCGCGCATGACTTTTACAACCACGTGGTCAAGCGCGGCAATGCTTCCGAAAAGGAGCAGATCAGCGCGGCCCGCTTTGCCTCCGTGGGGATCGCGGTGATCTCTATCGTGCTGGCGTTCTTTGCCAAGGGGCAGAATGTGGCGTTTTTGGTCGCGTTGGCGTTTGCCATTGCGGCCAGTGCCAACCTGCCGGTGATTCTTCTGACCATCTTCTGGCGACGCTTCAACACGACCGGTGCTGTCGTCGGGATGCTGACGGGCCTTATCAGCTGCCTGGTACTGATCTCCTTCAGCCCCAGTGTCTGGAACCCGGAAGCGGGCAAAACGCTTTTGCAGGGCCACGCACTTTTCCCGCTGGCGAACCCCGGCATCGTGTCTATCCCACTGGGCCTCCTCGGAGCGATTCTCGGCACACTCTTCTCGCCGGAGCGTGACGATGCGAAGTTTGACGAGATTTTGGTAAAAGCGAATACGGGCATTCATCACTCTCTTCCGGTTTTAGAAGAGGAAATGCTGGTTAAGTGAAACTCGCGGAACTCTCACCGTACTGGGATGAAGCGCATCTGGAATTGGTGGACATGGTTCGGCTGCTTAAAGAATGGCAGCTGGACAGCAATCCCGGCCCGACCGGGCGCGACTTGCGGGAGATACTGCTGGATTTCGTCCGGGCCGAACGGTATTGGATCGGGCATCTCATCGCCCAATATCCGGAAAACCGACCGCGCACCGAAGATTTTCCGGATGGCCCGGCATTAGCAGAGGCCTTGACCGCGACCCGGGAGATTTCGCGCCGGGTCCTGGAGCCTCTGGGTTTCGACGGTCTCCGCGCCGTTCGCACCGTACCGGGCGATCCGCAGACAAACCGCCATGAGACCAATATGCCCATCGGGGGCATTTTCTGGCATATTTTGGAATTGGAGCTGCTTTGCCGCGGGCGGGTGCTTCAGAGATTGGAAGACGAAAAGGCACGAGGGTAGGGAATGAAAAAGCTGGCTTTAATCTGTTTGCTGTGGGTATTCGGCGGCGTTTGCGGCTTCGCGCAAAGCCCGGTGCAATCTTCGACTTACGACCCGCCATTTCACGGCGATGGGCACTATGTCACCACGCCTCAGGGGCGCATTTACTATGAGACCGAAGGGCAGGGGCCGCCGATTCTGCTCGTAGCAGGTGGGCCGGGAGGAAGCCACGCCGCTTTTCATCCCTGGTTTTCCCGGCTTGCAGCGCACCATCAGGTCATCTATTTTGACAACCTGGGTCGGGGCCGCTCGGATCGACTGGCGGACCCCAAAAAATATACCGTCGAGCGGGACACGGATGATATTGAGGCTCTGCGTGTCGCCTTGAAGCTGAACACGATCACGCTCCTAGGGCAGTCGTACGGCGGCATGCCAGCACTGGCATATGCTCTTAAATACAGGGGGCACACGGACCATTTGATTCTCTCTGATACGATTCTCGGCGCGAAAGGCTTTCAGCAGAATATCGACAACTGCAACCGCGAAGCATCGACGCGTTTCCCGGAAGTCTGGAAGAAACTGACCGCGATGCGGGCGCAGGGCGTCAAAACCGGCTCCGATGCTTACGAAGAACTTTACAGCAAGCCGACCGACGATCTCTACTGGTACCATCCGGAGAACGATGCTAAAATGTTCCACTCCGGCGATAAAGTCGACGACTTGAACAATGCCATTTATTTCGCCATGGTGGGGGATGATCCGGAGTGGGTCGTCGGCGGCACGATGAAGGGCTATAATCCACGCCCTCAAATGAAGACTCTCGCCGTTCCAACGCTCATCTGTGTCGGACGGTTCGACCGCGTCGCACTGCCGGAGATCGCGCAGGAGATCAAAGACGATCTTCCGGCCCAAACCTCGCAGCTCGTTGTGTTTGAGCGCAGCGGGCACTATCCCTGGATCGAAGAATCCGACCGCTATTTTGAGACCGTATCCGCTTTTCTCGACGGAAGCCATCATGCCCAAAAACCCTGAAATTCGAAAAGTCCTCGTCATCGGCAGCGGCCCGATCATTATCGGACAGGCCGCCGAGTTCGACTACGCCGGAACACAAGCCTGCCGCTCGCTGCGGGAGGAGAACATCTCCGTCGTGCTGGTCAATTCCAACCCGGCGACGATCATGACCGACGCGGAAACGGCGGA
>JANXNV010000080.1 GCA_025353925.1 Armatimonadota bacterium | reverse complement strand
GTCGTGCCTGCCGTTGGACGGGGATCGGGGTCGCGCTGTAATGTCGAGCCTGTGGGACTAAAAGGCACTTCCAGGCCGGAGTTGGCGGCGAAATAGATACGGGTCTGTGGTACACCGCCGACAAGCACGTCTTTATTGCTGAAGATGACCGGGGAGCCACTGAGGTTGCCGAGAGCCGGACGGAGACCAATACCGCCGACGTTGCCGTAGGTTCCAGACGTGGCCGAGAGGTACCGGTTCGGGAAGGCCCAAAGCGGGCGCTGATCGATGTTGTAGTTCGCCGCCCCAGGAAGGATCGCCGGTCCCGGCGGCGCAGTCGGCCCGGTGACGCCGTTGACGGCGTAGAGCCGACCGGCGTTCGTGTTCTGGCCCAGCTCCGAGGAAGTGCCGATACAGACCGTGGGGATCGTCGCCGGGGCGAGGGGCTGAATAATCGCGGGCGTCGCTTCCATGCTGACATCCGGGTTTTTCGACCCGCCAGGCCAGAACCACCAGAGCGGGTTGGCTGTCGGGGTCGCTGCCGTGATCGTGTTATTGGTCAGAAGCAGCGGGTTTTGCGGAGACAGATTTGACAGGCTGGTGCTGTAATGGACATTCGGGGCCGTATTCGGTACGCCGAGGCCGTCCAGCGCATACAAGACGCCGTTGGTGTTGCCGATGTAAATTGTCGAATTGGATGCGGTCGGCGCAGCGATTGCGACCGCAGGGTTAATGTAAACGTTCGGTGACGATAGGCCGAATGCTCCCGGCACCGGGATATTCGCCGTGACATCTACGGGAGCAGCGGCTCCAGCCGCCGTGAGCGGCTTGGTCGCATCGGGCCGATACACCCAGTAGGTGCCAGTCGTGCCAACCGATTTAAACGTCGGCCCAAGCGCGGCTGCTCTGGCCGTTTCGTAAATCGGCTGATTGTAGGCCGTATCCACTGAGTTGGAGTTGCTTGTGCCGTCTCCGTTCCCGACGGCATCCAGGCAGTAGACGAAGCCATTGTTATCGCCGACAAGCACCACGAGTTTGTTCGCAAGTACCGGCCCGACGGGGTTGGTCAGAACATTGATCCGCGCGAGCGTGGGTGACGAGAAAACAGAGGGATCGCGCTGAGCGACTGCCGCCGTCTGATACCGCCAGACGACCTCACCCGTGAAGCCGTTGACGCAGTAAACCGCCCCGACATGGATCACTCGATTGACTGTCGGGCTGCCGGTGCGCGTATCCAAAACGTATTCGGAGCGGCCAAAGTAGACCAGCTGCCGGATCGCATGGGCGGGGTCAGCGGCAGTCAAGGGAGTTGCACTGCCGGTGAACGGAACGGCATCCGGCGTGCTGGTACTACCGGCGGTGCTGCCGAAGTATTTGGCGTTCGTGATCTCCGGGTACTCGGTGGCGTTGATGGCCGTCGGCGTGCTTTGAACATCGGGGGCAGGGCCGAACGCGCCGATAATCACCTGATAAAACGGGGCGAAGATGGTCGACGAAGGTGAAGTCACACGGTGCGGACCAGGCGACAGGGTAGAAATCGTCACCGGGCTGGGACCGTAGTCTAACCCGTCGATGGTGAGAGTCGGCGTTGGTAAGGGTGCCCCAGCGCCGTCATACGCAAACCCGTTTAACGTCACCGGGCTGCCGGGCGGTACCGGGTTCTGTGTCGAATTCACGATTACGACGACATCGCCCTTATTGCCGGTATTGACTACTTCCGTCAGATCATGGCCGAACGTATCGCTGGGCAGAAAGGCTCCCGTCGGCGTATAGGCCGCCGAGACGATGCTCGGTCCTATGGTCGTCAGTGCCGAGGTCGGAAAGCTCGCGGTGCCCGCCACTAGAAGCAGGGCACCACTGGTAGTGCCGCCGACCTTGATCACGACGGTTCCGGTCGGGGTCAGCCCGGTCACCTCCGTAACGCGCGCGGTGTAGGTCACGGAGCTGCCCGAATTGACCGGGTTATTGCTGGTCGTCACAATCGTGATAGTGCTGTTCGTCTCGGAGACACTCGGCGAGACAGCAGGCGGGACCGACAAAAATGTAAACGGGGCAGACCAGGAGTTGATGGTCCCATCCCGGAAATGGTTCGGGAAAAAGACCGTGGCACCCGCTGGGGGCAAAATCGGGTCGAAGTTCCCCAGCAAGAAGCTGGGAATCTGCGTGGAGACGCCGCCTGGCCCCGCCGGAAAGAGGCCCGAAGGCGTGCCCTGAAGCTGCCCATACCCGGGGATGAGCGGCACCAGCGGATCCGGCGAAGTCCCTCCCGCATGGAACAGCGGGCTGCTGTAGGGCGTCGGTGCCGTCTGTGCCCCAGCGGCAGTCAGGAGGCTGAGGCCGCAGAGGAGAACGAGAAGCGTGCGTGAGAGAATGTAACTGCTGCGTTTCATAGTATTGCTGCGTTTCATAGAAAGCGAACCTTTTGTGACGGTAGAGATGGAAGAACCTAACCCCGACGCTCCGCGTCGCCCCTTCCCTGTTAGGGAAGGGTTAAGATACTCTTTGCGCGATTGGCGAGATTTATCTCCGCTGCGGTGCAGATTTCAGCGAAGATACTCTGCAAGTTGTTCTCTATGCGCGAGTTGCTGAAGCGCAGCACTTGCAGGTTATTTCTAGTCAATATGCAGTCTCGGTCCCGATCGTAGTCGGCCTGAGAATCATGGACGGTCCCGTCATATTCGATGATAAGACGTCTCTCACGGCAGTAGAAGTCGGCGATGAAGCCTTCAATTACTTGCTGGCGGCGAAAATGCAGCCCAGCTAACTGATTGTTTCGCAAGCTCTTCCACAACACAGCCGCAGCAGGTGTCGTCATCCGACGCATTTGCCGTGCCAGCGCCTACTTTTCCGGCTGCCGGGGCGCTAAAACAATCTTGCCATCTTCCACAGCCATTGCCTCCATTATTGATGCATTACCCATTCCCCTCCACGATTATTTCCTTCAACCCTTCCCTAACAGGGAAGGGTCGACGCGTAGCGAATGTAGGTGGGGTTGTCGCAGTTAGGCGGGATACTGAAATTCGACGGCATTTTGATTCAGAGGCCTGTGCCGGCCTCGATACTGTGTGACCCGGAATTACGGATTGGCGTGACGAGGTCGGCATAGCTGTAATATCCGTCTGGGCTGACGTTCTGAATGCCGAGCAGCGTCAGGCCGTTCTGGTAGGCCGGGGTAGACCTCGCGACCTGCGCCAGGCCAATAGGAAGCGCAAATGTCCAGTGGACGGCCCCGGCGACTTGCCAGATAATAAGTCCGATGACGGCAAGAGCGGCGGCGATGAGTGTTTTGAGGCGCGTGGTTAGTTAGTTTGGAAGAAAATAATTCGAAAAGTTCAGTTTCGTAGTGCGTATGGATCACCCGGATTACCAATCCGAGTCTTCGATAAAGCGATTGTCTACTGCGTGGACATAAGACCTGTCGTTATCGTGCTATTCTTTGTCCGCGCAGGCGGACACTTGCACTTCAAAAGACCCGGATTTCCAATCCGGGTGATCTGCTCTGCGGCTTCTCTTTCTGAAACATCCTGATTCTTTCTGAAATATCCTGATTCTTTCTGAAATATCCTGATTCTTTCTAAAGCATCCTGATTCTTTCTAAAGCATCCTGATTCTTCTGAAGTGACGTAGTGCGTATGGATCACCCGGATTTCCAATCCGAGTCTTCGATAAAGCGATTGTCTACTGCGTGGACATAAGACCTGTCGTTATCGTGCTAT
>JANXNV010000044.1 GCA_025353925.1 Armatimonadota bacterium | reverse complement strand
GGCAGGCGGCGCTCTGCGATATCCATTTCAGCCAGAATCTTGATACGTGAAACGGTCGCGGCCAGCAGTGAGCGCGGCACGGTCTTGATCGTCTGCAGCAGGCCGTCAACGCGGTACCGGATCAAAAAGTCTTTTTTGCGCGGCTCGATATGAATGTCCGATGTCCGTCGGCGCACAGCTTCGGAGAACAGGGTATTGACAAACCGGATGACGGGGGCCTGATCGCTCTGGCGGACCGTGGACCCCAGATCGATATCGTCGTCCTCGGAGACGGCCACGTCGACGGAACCTAGGCTTGCCAGCTCGATGGAGTCGGTCATGGCCGAGGTGTGGGCATCGTTCTGCGACGCATGATACGCCCGGTCAAGTGCGGCCTGAAGGCCGTTGTCACTGGCCAGAAGAGACTCGACACGGCGGCGGGTCTCGCGCTGCACCAGATCGATTGCCTCGACGTCCCAGGGATCGACCATCGCCAGGGTGATCCGGCCCGGACCACCGCTGGGGCTTTCTTCGACGGACAGTGGCAGCAGCATATACCGCTGCGCCGTTTCATAAGGAACCAGAGCCAGGGCAAACGGGTCGGGGATGACCTGGGTGCAGTCCGCATAGCCGACATCCATCTGGACGCTGCGGGCCTCGGTGACCTGCTCCTCATCTGCCCAGCCGTTGCCGATCAGGACGGAGCCGAGGCGCTGGCCCGTGGAAGACTGCACTTCAAGTGCCTGCCGAAGCTGACCGTCCGAGATAGCACCCTTCTCCACGAGAATATCCCCGAGGCGCGGGGTAGTGGTACGCGGTGCGCTGAGTGTTTGTTGTATGTTTGCTGCCATTGTTTGTATTTCAGTCGTCTCGAATGCGTAGGAGTCTGATCAAAGATGCTCGGCGGTAATCACGGGTGAAACGCGGCCATTCGCGGTAACGGTAACGGTTCCCTGGGTGTCGGTCCGCCAGATGGCGGCTCCGGCGGCCTGAAGTCGGTGCAGGGCCGCGAGCGCAGGCGTGTTTCCCGGTCCGGAGCTGAACACGGCGGCGGCGGGTCCGGACCGGCGCAGCAGCTCCGGACCGGGCGATCCCTCGGCGTGGGTCGCGACCTGCAGCACCAGATCGGTGCAGGGTCCACTGCATTCCAGCGGCCCACCGACCTGACCGATCAGGTCCCGCTCGGCCTCCACCGTCGCTGCTCCCTCGAAAACGAACGCCGTACAGCCGTAGTTGATACGGCACACCAGCGGGTCTCTCCGCGCGGCAGGCCCAGCACTCGGCGGCCAAAGGGCGGTTACGAACAGCATCTCACCGACCTGGATAGTGTCGCCGCCGCTGGCGGTGCTCGATGGGATATGCCGCCGCCGAATCGCTTCCAAAGCGTCGCGGCGAACCCCGCTCGTCCCGGAAACCGAGTTATCCCAAACCTGTGTCACGCGCAGCCCGCTGCTGAGAAGGGCAGGGACCCCCCCGATACTGGTTTCTTCCGGTGACAACAGGACCAGCAGATCGACCGTGTCAATATTTTGCTGTTTGAGGGCGGCGACCACGACCGGTGCCGCCTGCGTGCTGCCCGCATCCAGCAGAATGACGTGGCCTTCCGGGGTCCGTACCAGAGCGCAGTCCCCGTCCCCGACATTCAGAAAAGTCACCGTCAGGTTCGGCGTGTCACGCGCCGGATGGGTACGCCGCCAGGCGATCCCGAGCAGGGTTCCGACCAGCGAGAGAGCGACAAGGAGTAGAAGCGCACTGCCGCGCCAGAGGGTATCTCGTTTCACGGCTGCGCCCTCAAATGAATCCCTGTCTCCGTCCGCCCCAGCTCCACAACTGGTAAGATTATCGGCAATTCTCCGCGATTTTGCAGGTCTCTCACATTATACACTCAGCTATTATAGCATGGCACTGAGTTACACCCGCTCTCAGGCGCGACGACGCAGAAGATTGAGGCCGAGGAGCGCAGCAAAAAGACCTCCGAAAGCACCCAGCAGACCACCGGCGACAGTTTTGATCGCCACGACAAGGAAGTCTCCGCCCTGCATCAGGAGGTTGGATCCCGGCACCCACTCCTCACTGATTTGCTGTGACGGAGCGGCACTGGACCCGCTCCATAGGCCCAGACAAGTCCCAATAATTCCTCCGGCTAAAAAACATATGGCAGTGACGACACATCCGAGTGTTCGACTTGGTATCATAGCAGGATCACCTCTGCTCCAATACTACCTTATCCAATGGAGCAATCCTGTATTTCAAGCTCTCTGTGATATTTTTCACAATCTTTGGCGCAAGGTGTTGATTCCCCCCAATCAATCCGGTATAATAGCAATGTGATAAACTGCTTGCGACTTTGCGGCGTTTCGATGGCTTACGGCCCGCGTGTGCTGTTCTCCGGAATAGATGCCGAGATCGCACCGGGCCAGTGCTTGGTCGTGACGGGCGCGAACGGTGCGGGCAAAAGCAGTTTGCTGAAGATACTCGCGGGTCTGCTGCGGCCCGAGGCGGGTAAGGTCGAATTTGACGGGAGGCGGGGCTGCGCCGCCCCGGACATTCATCTCTACGGGGAGCTGACCGGCGATGAAAATCTCGCATTTTTTGCTTGTCTGCTGGGTGTCTCGCCAAAGCAGAATGCCGCACTGCTGACGGATGTCGGGCTGCCGCCCAAACGGGGCCGTGACCTGGTTTCCGCTTACTCCTCCGGCATGCGGCAGCGGCTGAAACTGGCGGCCTCGCTGCTGGGAAGCCCGCCTCTGCTGCTCTGGGATGAGCCGACGGCGACTCTTGATATGGCAGGCCGGGCGAGCGTGGGCGAGATGCTGGCAAAGCATCTGGCACAGGGCGGGCTGGCGGTTGTCGCGACGAATGACCCCGCTGAAGCGGAGAGCTGGGGCGATTTTCGTCTGAATATTGGGTGTTGACCGGTGGATAACCTGTGCCTGGGCGGTCTTTCGGAAAGACCTGCAGGTGGAACTGCGTACCCGTTATGCGCTGGGAGCGGTGCTGCTGTTTGCGGTCACCACCTTGGTCGCCGTCTCCGCGGCTCTCAGCGCGGCGACGGTCAAATCCGAGGTCAAAGCGGCTCTGCTTTGGATTATCCTGCTGTTTGCGGCTCTCTCCGGCCTGGCACGGGTTTTCGTGCGCGAAGAGGAGGCGGGAACCGCTCCGCTGTTGCGGCTCTCGGCTCCGGCGACGGCAGTCTACGCGGGCAAGCTGCTGTTTAACATCGCCCTGGTTTTTGCCGTAGAGAGTGTGAGCGTACCGCTCTTTCTAGTCGTTTTACCTCCTGCAACCGTGAACTGCGGGCTGCTCTTTGGTGTTCTAATATTAGGTGGTGTCGGACTGGCAGGATCGTCCACTTTCGTGGCGGCGTTGATCGCGCAGGCCTCGTCGGGCAGGAGTGCGCTGTTCTTCATCGTGGCCTTTCCGATCCTTCTGCCGCTTGTTTTGATCGCCGTGCAGGCGACTGTCGGGGCATTTGATTCGATACCGACCCACAATGTCCAGGCCCAATCCGCCTTGGGCTTGTTAGCACTTTATAGCCTGGTAATGACTACGGTGTCGTTTTTATTATTCGAGTATATCTGGCATGACTAACGTATCCAAATTTGGTCCGACAGTTGGAAAAATCGCCTTGCTGCTTCTCCTGTGTGCCACGACAGTCGCAGGCTTCCTCTGGCTGCCGGCGGCGAAAGGCTTTCCGCAGCCGGAAATGGCCCGGATCGTCGTATTCCATGTGCCGTGCGCGATTGTCGCCGATCTGGCTGCTGCAGTCGCCGCCTGGTACGCGATCGTCTACCTGCGCTGCCGCCGCTTCACTGACGATGTCAAGTCCAGCGTTTCGTTTGGTCTGGCACTACTGTTTTCTCTTTTGACGACAGTGACCGGTGCCATTTTTGCGAAATCTCAATGGGGCGGCTATTGGAACTGGGACCCGAAGCAGACTGCAATCCTGATGCTGCTGCTGATTTACGTTGCCTACTTCGCGCTGCGGGCCGCCATCGACGATCCGCGCAAACGGGCGTCTCTCAGCGCGGCCTACGCGCTGTTCGCGGTAGTCGCCGTGCCCTTTTTGACTTACATCCTGCCGAACTCGACGGAGCAGACGCTGCACCCGAAGAATGTTATCAACACGCGTGATGGTCTGGATGCATCTTACAAAATCGTGCTTTGGGCGGGCGTGTTCGGTCTGAGCTTATTTTACGTCTGGGCGTTCCGGGTCCAAGTCGCGCTGGGGACTTTGGAGCTGCGGCTGAACGAGCGTTTCCGCGCTGCGTCTCAAAATAAAGGCGTACGACCAGTGATTGTAGAGGAACGAAAATAATATGTCGGCTTTGATACCACTGATGTTGGTTCCACTAATTATCTGGGTCGCCGTCTGGGCCTACCTGTGGAGCCTCGATGCCAAAGTCAAGCGTCTGGAGCGGGAGATGCAGCGGCTTCACGCCGGGGAAAGCGAAGACCTATGAAAAACAAAGGGGCAGTGATCGGTCTGGTGATTATTGTCGGTGCGCTTGGGTTTAGTGCGCTGGCGTTCAAAAATAATCTCGTCAACTCGGTGCCGTTTTCCGATGCCATACAGGCTACGGACTCGGATGTTCAGATCATGGGCAAGCCGGTCAGCGGCACAATGGCCTACGATACTACAGCCCATGCGCTGCGTTTTGCTCTGCGGAATGATGGCGGGCAGACGCTTTCCGTGATCTACAAAGGTCCGAAGCCGGATGATCTGGACTCGGCCATGAGTAAAGCCGTCGCGATCAATGCTCAGGGGACGTACGACCCTGTGAAGAAAGAGTTCGTCGCGGAAAATCTGCTGGTAAAGTGTCCTTCGAAATATCAGGGGCAGACCACGACGGACCGCAGTTACGGCAGTTAGTTTCTTCGATACACGTACTAGCTAGGTTTGGTTTTCCATGCCCATTTTTGGAACTTACACAATCTGGACTGCGCTGACCGCGCTCCTCGTTTCGATCACCTGCTACCTGACGGCATCCGCTAGGCGCGGGGCGGCGGACGGCGGGGCGGGTTACGCTCGCGCGGGCCGGGCGGCGTTTGTCGTCGCGGCGATCAGCGTTCTCGCCGCCTCGGCGATCCTCGGGACGCTGCTGGTCACGCATCGGTTCGACGTCAAGTACGTCTTCGAGCATTCGGCGCGGGCGATGTCGCCACTGTACTACTTCCCGTCGTTCTGGGCCGGGCAGGAAGGCTCGTTCCTGCTTTGGGGCTTCTGGATCGCGATTTTGGGCGTGGTGCTGGCCTGGACTTCGGGGGCGGCGGAGCGGCGGGTGATGCCGATCTACGCCTCCGTGCTGCTCTTCTTGGTCGTGATGGTGACGATCCGCTCCCCCTTCCTGCCGACAGTCGATGAATTCGGCCTGCCGGCCACACCCTCCGAGGGACTGGGGCTGAACCCCAACCTCGAAAACTACTGGATGGTGATCCATCCGCCCACGCTCTTTCTGGGCTTCGCCGCGCTGACCGTGCCGTTTGCATTCGCCCTGTCTGCCCTGTTTTGGAAAGAATGGAACGGCTGGCTGAAGCGGGCCTTGCCCTGGGGCTTGTTCGGCTTCGCCATCTTGGGCCTTGCCATGATGATGGGCGGCTACTGGGCTTACGAGATGCTGGGATGGGGCGGTTTCTGGGAATGGGATCCGGTGGAGAACGGCCCGTTTGTTCCCTGGATGCTCCTGCTCGGCTTCCTGCACGCGGCTCAGATCCAGAGGGTCCGGGGCGGCTTCGACCGTCCCACGCTGCTCCTGGCACTGCTGCCCTTCTGCGGGGCGGTCTATGAGACCTTCTTAACCCGGACCGGAGTGCTGGACAAGTTCAGCGTCCATTCGTTTTCGACACTGGGCGGCGTGGCCAACGACATCCTGCTCGGCGTCCTGCTGCTCTCGGTGGCCGTCTCCGTCGGGGTGCTGCTCTGGCGCAGCAAGAACCTGCCGAAGCGTGAGACGACGCTGGAAGATACGCAGTCCCGCGAGTTTGGCTACACCATGGCCGTGGTTGTGCTGACTCTGTGCGCGGCTATCGCCGCTCTGGGCCTCTCCGCGCCGTTGCTGACCGGCCTGAGCGTCAAGCTGCATCTGGCCGAGTTCCAGGGCAGTGTCCGCGAGGATTACCACAACAAAGCCTTGTTCCCGATCGCCGTTCTGCTGGCTCTGGGAATGGGGCTGGGTCCGCACCTGGCCTGGCGCGGGCGCGGTAAGGCGGCCGGCGGCAAGCTGGTCTTCAGCTACGCCCTGGCGGTCATTGCGGCGGTTGGCTTTGTCGTGGTAAGCCGCTTCTTCCTGCACACCAGTCTGACCGGGGCGCAGCTGATCCCGCAGCTTCTGCTGTTTACGGCGGCGGTGTTTGCGCTGATCTCGAATATTGCCCTCCTTCGGCGTCTGTTCCCGACCAAATCGGGCGCAAAGCCCGCGTCCCCCTGGACCATCGGCGGCACGCTCTCTCACCTCGGGGCCGCTTTGATGCTGCTCGGCATCGTCTGCCTGGTCGTCTTCACTCGCAAAGACCCTGAAGTCCTGCTCGTTAGAAATCGACCTGTGCAGGTATTAAACGGTGCCTATTCGATGGTCTACCGGGGTATGTCGGGGAACTACCAGACGGATCAGGACAACGCCCTCCTGTACGATGTCGCTTCAAGCGACGGCAAAGAGCGGTTTCAAGCACGGCTTCCCTATGCCGAGCGTCCGCTGGAGGACGGCCAGAAGCGTATTTTCGGCCACCCGGCGATTGTCCGTCACCCCGCAGGAGACTTGTATCTGGCACTCAAAGACGGTCCAGTCCAGTTCTACCGAACCCCGGTCTATCAGCCAAAGCTGAAGCTGGGCGATGTCAAGCAGGTCGGCCCGTATTCGGTCGAGTTCATGCGCTTTGACAACCCTATGGGCAAGATTGTCCGCGAGACCGGCCAAATGCCAGCCGTGTTCCCGGTAAAAGCTGTCCTGCGGGTTACCCGCGACGGCGTGACTACGATGGTCTCGCCTGAGTACATCAGCTATCGGGACAAATCCGAGCCAAAGTCGCCGGAACTGAAGCTGCCGGGCGGCTGGCTGGTCGGCTTCTCAGGGATGGCGGCAGGCAGCACGGACCAAGCCAACGCGGGAATGATGGCAAAAAGTGAGTCGGCCTCCCTGACCCTGCGCGAAGACAGCGGCCCGCCCGCCGAAGCCTTCACGCTGGAGGTGACTACTCGGCCGTTAATCAACTTCGTTTGGCTGGGAACGCTCCTGCTGGTCGCGGGTGGCCTGATTTCCACGCGCCGCCGCATTTTGGAGAACCGACTGGAATCGATCCCCGACCTGCCGGTTCCCGCTGCTCCGGTCAAAAAGTCCGGCTCCGGGGCGACTCGGGCACGCCGCAACCGCGTTCCCGCCCCAAAGCCCGCGCCGTCGCTGACTGCTGTCGGTAAAGCCGGGAGACGGTAGCCGCTTATGATTCTGCGTTCGATGCTGAAGGCCAAAATCCACCGGGCCACGGTCACGGAGGCCGATGTCGATTACATCGGCTCGATCACGATAGACTCGGCCCTGCTGGAGCGGATCGATCTTTGGCCCGGCGAGCTGGTGCATGTCTGGAATGCGACCAATGGTGAGCGCCTGGAAACCTACGTCATCGCCGGAGAACCCGGCTCCGGCACCATTTGCATGAACGGCCCCGCCGCGTATCGTATCCATGTCGGCGATATTGTCGTCATCGCGGCGTTTGCCCTGACCGATGTGCCCATTCAGTCCAAAGCCATTATGGTCGATGGCGACAATCGTTACTTACGAGATTTATAGAGCGAGAAATTAGGAATTATGTTCGAAGTCCGCGTTGAAAAAACCATTGCCGCTGCCCATCGCCTATTTGATTACGACGGTCCCTGTGAGTCTCTGCATGGGCACAACTACCGCATCGAAGTCGCCTACACCGGCACGGAGCTGGACCGCTTCGGAATGCTGGTGGACTTCACCGATGTCAAGAAAGCCTTCCATGCCGTGCTCGACACGCTGGATCACACCTACCTGAATGACCTTCCTGCCTTCGCGGGACTTTCCCCCTCGGCGGAGAATATCGCCGCTCATATCTACCGGGAGCTAAAGCAGACGCCGTTCGCACGGGCCACTCTGAGCAGCGTGTCGGTGTGGGAGACGCCGACGCAGGTAGCTAGATACTCGGAAGGGTGAGAGGAACTTGTGTGAAAGTCAAGGATGTCATTAAGCGGCTGGAGGCCGAAGGCTGGTTCTTAGAGCGGCAGAAATCGAGTCACCGCACATTCAAGAAAGCTGGCATACCCGAAATTGTCACAATTTCCGGCATCGACAGCAAGGATGTCTCGCCGGGACAATTGCAGCAAATCAAACGAAAGGCGGGTTGGAGACAATGAGTGTTCTGATGGAACGCGATGCTATTTCGCTAAATGAACAAGATACCACTGGGAAGGACCCTATCACGAGACTGCTGGACTTGACTCTGGGCTGGGCTGAATATGCGGCTAATGACGAACTGGAGCACCCTGACAGCGTGAATTCCGCATCTCTGTACAGCTTGTACCAATCCATTGCTGGTTTCGCCGAGCCGGTTTGGGATGCCGCTCCGGAGGCTCAGGAAGCCATGGTCCGTCAATTTGTGGAAACGCAGCTTTTGCCACTGCTGCTGGGTAAAAGCGGGGCGTGAGGATTGGCGCACGGCAAAAAAGACCTGCACGTCAGTCAAACTTCACATCAGGGTTCATCTCTCCCGGTGACCGCCAATCCACCTGATATTTCCCCTTCAGTATCCGCTTCTTGACCTGCCAGAAATCATGACTATATCCCAGCCCTCCGCTCCGGCCCTGCGCCGCAAACTCCGCTCGATGAAGCCTTTTAAATCTTTTCCTATGGCTCTTTCTAAGAGGGGCGAGTCGCTTTTCGTAGCACAAACTGAACCCATCGTCCCAATAGGTGCCAAAGACCGCGCATCTTGAAAACCCCATGCCTTCGTAGAGCCTTATCGCTTCCTGCTGATGCACCCCCGTCTCCAAGCGCAGAAGTGAAAGCCCCTTTCTACGCGACAGCTGCTCCAGGTCCTTGAGTAACGCTTGTGCCAAACCCTTACCCCGCCATGCAGGTTTGACATACATCCGTTTGACTTCGGCATACTCCCCGGCACAAACTCGATCGCTCTGCAGGCGATGGCTGCTCCGCCGGAACGGGCAACGAGGAAAATGACAGAAGGATCCTGGAGAGCCGCCAGAGAAAGACCGTGCTGGTTTTCTGGTGCGTACAGACGACCGAGGTGGGCATCTAACTCTCCAGTCAGTGCTTTTGCCTCCGCCGTATCTGGCGGCTCTGATTGAACGCAGAAGGTAGGGTTCATAATCTTTTCCTCCCCTGAATCGCCTGGCGTCGAGGGTATTTACCTTACCCCCGTCAGATCATACACCAGTGCGTGCGAAAGGCCGCCGGAGTTGTCTACGGCTTCGGAGAGCTTCAGGGTCTTGGCCGTGGTATCTTTCGGCACTTGGAAGAGCAGGCGGACGGTGGCGGTCTCCCCGGCTTCGATCTGCTGTCCTTCCCAGGGTTCGTTGCGTTTGCCTTTGAAGAGGCTGCACGTCGTTGTCTTCTCATCATCGCTGGTGAGCAGGACCGGGGAAAGCGCGTCTTTGAAGTAGTTCTGTGCCCAAGTTTTATTGGTCACGGACACGGTGGCGACGAGGAACTGCTTGCCGTCTTCGGCAGTGGTATCGCCGAAGGGGCCGGGGGCGTAGGCGGCGGAGAGGAGAGTCAGGTCGTAGACCCCGGCGACATAGGAGGTGCCGATTTTGGCCGGAATCTCCGTG
Source organism: Armatimonadota bacterium (assembly GCA_025353925.1). Classification (GTDB taxonomy): domain Bacteria; phylum Armatimonadota; class Armatimonadia; order Armatimonadales; family Capsulimonadaceae; genus JANXMY01. The sequence goes on along the minus strand of JANXNV010000044.1, from coordinate 1,306 downwards.
AGGGCGGTCGCGCCGGTGGGGTCCGCCGGGTCGGCGTAGGGGGCTGGGATGGCCTTGACGGGGTTCTTGGTGCTGCCCAGGGCGTAACGGATCACTTTATCCGTGGTACCGGCCCGGCCAAATTGCAGGATGATTTTTGGGGTACCGCCCGAGGCGGGGACCACGGCGCAGGTGACGAGGTCGTCATAGCCCTGGCCGGGTTTCAGCGTGTCCGCGAGGGTGATTTTCTGCATCAGACGGCGGCTCTGCTCGGCATCACTGCGGGTCAGGCCGTCGGCGGCGACGGTCTGGAAGAGCTGGGAGGGCTTGAAGTAGAAGTCGGCCGTGTTGGGGTTTTTGACGCGGTAGTGCAGGACCAGCAGCTTTTCGCCGATTTTCGGGATGGCGGCAAAATCCGGGCTGAACGGCAAACGTTCCGTAGTGTACTCCGCAGAGGTGAGCGTGAAGTTCATCGGGCCGTAGCCGCCGCCGCCGTCGGAGACGGTATAGGTCTCGCCGAAAACCCCTTCTCCCCCGGCCATTTGGTGGGTTCCCCGTGTTCCCGGCTGCGTGGGCTTGGCGGGATGCAAGGGAGGCTTTGGGGCGTGTTTCTTCGCTGGGGCGGCGAAGGCCGAGACGCAAAGCAGAGCGAAGCAAAGGGTACCGACGACTGGAACGCTTTTGAACATGTGGTGATCTCCTCAGTAGTTAGTATGCAGTTCAGTGCTGAGTGAGTTAGACGGGAGAGCGTTCAATTCCTGCTGGATTTCGACAGTGCGGGGCGTGAAGAGAAAAATTGTGGGAGAAATGTAGGTTTGGTAGCCCTGGATAACGTAGATGACGCCCTGCAAAAAGTCAAGGAACCGCTGGGCGGCCTCGGGCGCGGTCTCCGTCAGGTTGATGATCTGCGGGATGCCGGAGCGCAGGCCTTCGGCAGCCTCGCGGGCATCTTCGAACGTCCGCAGGTGCGGGCGCAGGCAGATCTGGGAGCGCTGAATGCGCTCGTCGGTGTCGCTTTCGGTGTCGTCTTCGCGCAGGAGCTGGCGTTTGAATGCTTCCAGCCAGGTACGGGACGGGCGCGGCGGGTCTTCTTCCAGGGGGCTAAGTGGGTAGTCCGAAAAGTCATGAGCCATAGTCTGCTGGGATCGCCTCCTCGGGACAGCGGATTTCGCTGAAGCAGACTTTGTCGATAAGAGCACCGGTGTTTGCGAGCGGGGCGGCAATATGCAGCAGCAGCCAGTTCGTATCGGTGAAACCGCAGCATTTTTGCAGACGGGGCCGGAACACGCCGCAGTCAACCGAGATGTCGCCGCCGGGGAAGAACTCG
>JANXNV010000046.1 GCA_025353925.1 Armatimonadota bacterium | reverse complement strand
TGAACCGGGGGATCGCGCTCTTCCTGGAGAAACCGGTCGCCACGACGCTGCCGGATCTGCTGGCCCTGCGCGAAGCGGGATCGCCGCGCGTGGTGGTGTCGTTCCCGCTGCGCATGTCGCGGATCGTCCAGCTGGCCCGAGAGATCATCGCCTCGGGAAAGATCGGCACGGTCGAGCAGGTGCAGGCCTGGAACAATGTTCCCTACGGCAATGTGTACTATCAGACCTGGTACCGGGACGAAGCCGAGACCCAGGGGATGTTTCTGCAAAAAGCCACCCATGATTTCGACTACATCAATTATCTGCTCGGGGACAACCGGCCCCGGGTCATCAGCGCGATGACCTCCAAGCGCGTTTTCCGGGGGACGCACCCCGCCGGTCTGCACTGCCGGGACTGTGCGGAGCGGACCGTCTGCCCGGAAAGCCCGTATTTCCCGGGGCGTCCTTCCCCGCTTCCGCTGAGCGAGCCGGCCAAAGAGATGTGCGCGTTTGCGGTGGATACCGGCAACGAAGACTCCGGGAGTGCCTTGATCGAATACGCTTCGGGAATGCACGCGGTCTACAGCCAGAACTTTTACGCCCGCAACAAGGCGGCGCGGCGCGGGGCGACCTTGATCGGCTATAAAGGCACGATCGAGTTTGATTGGTACCCCGAGAAGCTGCAGGTGTTCATGCACCACGACAGCCATGTCGAGACCCATGCGTTCGAATCGGAAGAAGACCATGGCGGGGGGGATGCGGTGCTGGCGGCGAACTTCCTGGCGGTGATCCGTGGGGAAGCGGCCTCCGTCTCTCCGCTGGAGAACGGCCTGCTGAATGCTTTGATGTGCCTGAAGGCTAAAGAGTCGGCGGCAACGCACCGATTTGAGGACATTCAGTGGCCGACGCCGGGGAACAATTTGGTTCGGGAACGGGAAGTGCAAAAAGAGTTAGTCGGCTCGAGCTAGGACGAAGCAGGCCCGCAGGAGCGGCGGACAATGAGGTGGGTGCCCACGGTCAGGGTGATCGGGTCCGCTTTTTCAGTAATCATCGCCAGCAGTGCTTTCACGGCCAGCACGGCTACATCGGGGATGTTGATCGCCACCGTGGTCAGAGGCGGGTTCACCAGCGCGGCGGCCTCGATGTTGTCGTGGCCGATCACGGAAACGTCGCCGGGAACGGTTTTGCCAAGCTGCGAGACCGCCTGCACGGCTCCGCTCGCCAGGACATCGGTCCGGGCAAACAGAGCGGTCGGCGGCTCGGAAAGCGCGAGCAGCTCGAGCGCGGCCCGGCAGCCATCGTCAGGGGTGGTTCCCGCTTCGCGGGCAAGGGCCGGATCCCAGGTTAGCCCCGCTTCCGCCATGAGGCGCGGGAAGGCATCGCGCAGACGCTGACCAGGCTGACCGCTGCCGATGTAGCCGATCCGCCGGTGCCCGAGCGACGCCAGGCATTCCAGGGCTTCGCGGACACCGGGCAGCGTGTCCAGGCAAACGTAAGAGGCGGCAGGGAAGTCCAGCGGGGTGGCCCAGGCGATCACGACGGCGGGGGTGCGGCCTTTCTGGGTCAGGCGGCGGATATCGTCCGCCGTCGTCTCCGACCCGGCGACAATCACCAGGCCGTCTACCTCCTGCACATCGACGGCATCGGAGCGGTGTGTTCCCAGGTGCAGCAGCAGGTCGTAGCCATGCGCTCCGGCGACTTCTTCGACTCCGCGTGCCAGCTCGACCAGATAGCGGTCTGAAAGAATGTGCGTGCTGGTCGGGCACTCGATCCGTATCATGTAGTTACGGCCAATGACCAGCCGCCGAGCATTGGTATTGCGGACAAACCCGAGTTCTTCGGCTTTCTCCAGGACCATCTGCCGTGTTTTCGGGCTGACTTCCGCGCGGTCATTGAGTGCCCGTGAGACGGTACCGATACTCAAGTTCAATATTTTGGCAAATTCGACAATATTCATGAAATTATTAGACAGCACTGTGCAGCGGCTAAATTGTACCTCTTCGCGGCGAACGTGTCAAACATTGTTCGCACTTGGAATGCTCCTTGTCAGTCTCGGCCTTCATGCCGCTCCTACTCCTTTGAGCGGCTGGACTGTCTACGGGCAGGGCTATGTGTGCGATGCGCAAACCCGTCATGGCGGCACTCAAAGTCTGCGCTGCCGAAACACGACCAGCGGGCAGACCTCAGGGGCGTTTTATACGGATACCCTCAATCAAACGAGGGCCGTGCCGCTTCTCATCACCGGATGGAGCAAAGCCGAGGCCGTGGACGGGGTCACGGACAACGATTATTCGATTTATGTCGATGTCACCTACACCGACGGCAGTGCGCTCTACGGGCAGACGGCGGCCTTCGAGACCGGCAGCCACGACTGGCAGCCGCAGAAGCTGATGCTCTTCCCCAGCAAGCCCATACGCTCCCTAAATATCTACGCCCTTTTCCGAAACCATACGGGCACGGCCTGGTTCGACGAGTTCGAGGCCCGGCAGGTCACGACTGACACGCTGTTCGACAGCCAGGACCTCGCCCCGCCGGTCCTGCCCCGAGGAGTGCAAAGCGGCTGGTTTGTCCGGGATGTCGCCGCAAATACACCGCTCCAAATGCTGACCCCGGGCCAAACGACGCTTGGTCTGCGGCTGGGCGATCTGAAGCCGACGGCGAGCGGCAAAATCGACCGGGGAACACTGCGTAACTTGACCCGCCAAGACCGAGCCGTGACACTCTACTACGTCGCGCGGTTCGACGCTGCTATTCCCCTTTGGTGGAACGATATTCGGGATGGTGTCCCGGCGACAGAGTCACGTGAGTATGCCGATCTCACTCAGGCGGGTGCGGGGGCAACCGGACAGCTCTCCGTTTATCCCTTCGGCTGCGTCACCGGCACCGGAACCGGGCTGACCCTGGGGATACCGCCTGATCTCGGGCCGCGCGTCTTCCGCATCGCGTTTCGCCCCGACACCCACCTGATCTTCCTGGCCGAAGACCTGGCACTGACTGGGGCAGGGGACACTGCGGGCCATGACCATGCTCCGGTCGCGGTCGTTCACATGCCGGCAGACCCGGCCTGGGGATTTCGCGATGCAGCCGCCCGCTATTATGCACTTTTCCCGGAGGCTTATGTGAGGCGGGCGAAGGCAGAGGGAATCTGGATACCCTTCACGGATCCAGCCAAAGTAAAAAATCAAGCCGATTTCCACTTTGCCTACCACGAAGGCGACAACAGTGTAGTTGCGGACCGCAAAGCTCGAATTCTCAGCTTTCGTTACGTCGAGCCGATGACCTACTGGATGCCCATGGCGAAAACGACGCCGCGTACCTACGCCGCCGCGCTGGCTCAGGTCACGGCCCAGGCAAAGGCGAGTGCGGAAGTGACGCGAAGGCAGTCCCAGGCCGTTTTGTCCTCGGGGAGTCAGGATGCGTCGGGCCTGTTTAATGTGGCGTTCCGAAATGCCCCTTGGTGCGACGGTGCCGTCTGGGTGCTGAACCCGAACCCCGGTGTCGGCGGTTCGAGCGATCTTTGGAGCAAGGCAAAGCTAAACCGTGCCGCCAGTCCGACCTCTGGTGTGCCGAATCAGCCCGACGGCCAATACCTGGACTCGCTGGAAGCCTGGGCGGATGTGCTGGACTACCGGCTCGAAAGCCTGCGGGCCTCAACCGATGCCCTCTGCTTCGCCCCGGGCCGGTTCCGTCCGTGCCTGCCGACGTGGTTTTCCGTGTATGCCTCCACGGCTTCGCTGTCTCAAAGCTTGTACCGACAGGGCAGCCTGCTGATGGCAAACTCGGTACCCTGGCGTTTCAGTGCCTTCGCCCCGCTGCTGGATGTCATGGGAACCGAGACGAACATGTTCACCGACACCGGGGCATGGGCACCGGAAGCGGATTCCGTGATGGACCTGCGCCGCACAGCTTCTTACCACAAGCCCTACCTGCTGCTTTTGAACGCCGATTTCAGCAAAGTGGACGGTGCGGGGATCCAGCGGTACTTCGAGCGGTGCCTGTTTTACGGCATCTACCCGAGTATGTTCAGCGCGAATGCCTCCGATCACCCTTACTGGGACAACCCGGCCCTGTACAACCGGGATCGGGCACTCTTTCGCAAGTATATCCCGGTCGTGCAGAGCTTGTCCGCCGCCGGCTGGGAGCCGATGACCTGGGCGCGTTCCAGCCGCCCGGATGTTTGGCTGGAACGATATGGCAAAACCTATCTCTCCGTCCTGAATTCGACAGATGCCCCGGCGGTCACTACTCTTCGTCTGGAAACCGCCCATTTCTTTCCGCGCCCGGCCAATCCGCAGGCGCAGGTGGTCGTGCGGGATGTGCTTCTGGGGCAGGACATCGCTGACCTTTCGTGGAATGCAGTCGTATCCCTTCCACTCAAGATGGACGGGCAGCAGACACGTGTGCTGTCGATTCGATTGGTGACACCGACCAAATTGACCGCTGTGAAGAAAAGGACGACCAAATGACGTACCGCGTAGGATTGATCGGAGCCGGGACCATGGGCAGCACCCACGCCCGGCATTGGAACGCTCTGCCGGGGGCTGAGCTGGTCGGTGTTCTGGACCCGCGCCGGGACGCGGCACACGCCGCCGGGCCGGTCTTCAGCGACTGGGATACGCTGCTGTCTCAGGCGAAGCCGGACATTATCGATGTCTGCACTCCCACCCCTTTCCACCGGGAGTATGTGGAGCGGGCGGCGGCGGCGGGCAAGGCGATCTTCGTCGAGAAGCCCATGGCCCGCACTTTGGCCGACTGCGACGCCATGATCGCCGCCACGGAGCGGGCAGGAGTGCCGGTGATGTCCGGCCACGTCCTGCGCTACTTCGCCGAATACGCCGCCGCCAAGCGATTGGTGGATGCCGGAGGTGTCGGCACTCCCGTCGCCATCCGCACAGCCCGCATGGCGGGCTTCCCCGATCTGGGCGGGCGTCCTAACTGGTACGCCGACCCGGAGCAGAGCGGGGGGCTGGTGCTGGACATGATCCTCCATGACTTCGACTGGCTGCGCTGGACCTTCGGCCCGGTCTCGCGCGTGTTTGCACGCGGCCTGTACGGCCAAAAAGCGCATTTCGGGCGGCTCGACTATGCTCTGGTGACGCTGCGTTTCGAGTCGGGTGCTCTGGCGCATGTGACCGGCTCCTGGGCACACCCGGGCGGTTTTCGGACGACGCTGGAGATCGCCGGAGACGGCGGCATGATCACGCACGATTCGGCGGCCAGTGCGCCGCTGGCGGCGTCTCTGCGCTCGACCGGCGGGGGCGGGGGTGTCGCGGTTCCCGAGAGTCCCATGGCCGAGGGGGAAGACCCGTATTATCTCGAAATCGCGGCCTTCGTCGCTGCGTTGGAGAAAGGTGAACCGCCGCCGGTAACACTTCAGGATGCCCGGGAGGCCACCCGGATCGCCCTGGCAGCCCTGGAGTCCATCGAGACGGGAAAGGCGGTGACCTTGTGACTTTGAAAATCGGAATCCTCTCATTTGCGCATATGCACGCACAATCCTATGCTCAGGAGATCGTTGCCCACCCCGACGCCGTACTGGTCGGTATCGCAGATCCCGATCCGGCACGCGGGGCGGCCATGGCAGCTCAGCTAAGCACCACTTATTATCCCACGGAGGCTACGCTGCTGAGTCAGGGGCTGGACGGCGTGATCGTCGCCTCGGAGAACATCCATCATCGGCGGCTGGTCGAGCTGGCGGCGTCGGCGGGCGTCCGAGCGATTCTGTGCGAAAAGCCGCTGGCGACTACGACTAAGGATGCCCGCGCCATGATCGCCGCCTGCGCCGCCGCCGGGGTGAAGCTGGCGACGGCCTTTCCCTGCCGCTACTCGCCCGCCTTTCAGCGGCTGAAACAGCAGGTGTCGGCGGGTGCGGTCGGCGAGGTGCTGGCGATCCGGGGCACCAATCGCGGCACGATGCCCGGCGGCTGGTTTGTCGACAAAGCCCTCTCGGGCGGCGGAGCCGTCATCGACCACTCCGTGCATGTCGCCGATCTGAACCGGGTGCTGCTGGGCCGCGAAGCCACGGAAGTTTACGCAGAGATCGGCAGCGGCTTCTACCATCAGGACTGGGAAGACACGGGCTTTCTGACCATCGGGTATGAAGGCGGCGTGTTCGCCACTCTGGATACGAGCTGGTCCCGCCCGAAGACGTTCCCAACCTGGGGGGATGTGACGCTGCAAGTGGTCGGCACGAACGGCGTTTTGGACCTGGATATGTTCGCCCAGAACCTGGTGCATTACGATGACCGGGCGGGGCGGATCGGCTGGGACAACTGGGGCAGCGGCACGGATGCCGGGCTGGTCGCGGACTTCCTGCGGCTGATCGCGGGTCAGGAAGTCCCGAATCTGGCGACCGGCGAGGACGGTCTGCGGGCACTCGCGGTCGCCCTGGCGGCTTACCGCTCCGCCGCTTCGGGCGAGTCCGCTGCGGTCGAAAATAGCTAATCGAAAGAGAGACAGATGCGAAAACTTCACACACTTTTGGGCTTAACGATGCTGCTTGCCGCAGCTCCGGGCTGGGCACAGACTCAGCGCATGGCGATCCCTTCCTACTTCGGGCCGGGACCGCTCTGGACCAAGCTCGGAGCCGCCGCCCCGCGCGTCGGGCTGGCGATCATCAACCCGAACAGCGGCCCCGGCGATGCCGTCCGGGCTGACTACGTCGCGCAGGTGAAGGCGACTCAGGCACGGGGCGTCACGGTGCTGGGCTACATCCATACCAGCTACGGCAAGAGGCCGCTTAGCGAGGTGCAGTCCGAGATTGAGAAGTTCCACCGCTGGTACGGTGTCAGCGGAATCTTCTTCGATGAAGTTACCAATGACGACGCCGATCTGCCCTACTACTTGCAGTGCAAAGCCGCAGCCCGCGTGATACAGCCGAAAGCCGTGGTCGTCATCAATCCCGGAACCCCCGTCACCGAAGGCTACATGAATGCCGCCGATGTGGTGGTGACATTTGAGAGCGACTACCCGGCCTACCTGAAGCGTGCCCCCGATGCGGCCTGGGTAGCAAAGTACCCCGCCGCGCGGTTTTTTCACCTCGTGCTCGCCGTACCGACTGTCGCGAACATGCACACCGCCGCCCGCCTCAGCAAGCAGCGGCACGCCGGGTGGGTTTATTTCACGCCCGATACACTGCCAAATCCCTGGGATACGCTGCCCGAGGGGGCGTACTGGACCGGCGAACTGGCCGCGCTGGGCGGCCGGTGAAAGCGACGATAAACCGAGAATGGGCAACGTCTGTAACAGATAAGGCAACGTCTGTAACAGAGAAGGGCATGGGAGTAAACTCCTACGCTGTGGGGCGCAGACGCCTAGTTTCGACCTGCGTCGAAAAAGAGGTTAAGATAATTGTGAGCGGTCTTGTCTTACTCACTCCTGTCCCGGCGCAGGCCGCGACTTGGCGTTTCGCCCCACAGCGGTGAACTTCAGTTCCACGCTTCGCTGACCCACACTGTTTATAAGCAGTCCGTAAGAAAGTACTCTCATGGTTTCCGCAAAAAAGAGCCTGGTCGGATATGCGTTTATTGCACCCTGGCTCCTCGGGTTCCTGGCCTTCACGGTGTATCCGTTCCTGAGCAGCCTGTACTTCTCGTTCACCCGCTACGACATCGTGACCGCGCCGGTCTGGGTCGGCGGGGCGAACTACCGCGCACTCCTGACGGGAGACCCGCTGTTCTGGAAGTCGCTGGGCGTCACCTTCCAGTTTGCCCTGGTGGCCGTGCCGCTGGCCATCGTGTTTGGGGTGACCCTCGCCTTGCTGCTCAACCTGAACCTGCGCGGGATGGGGCTATACCGAACCATCTTTTTCCTGCCCTCCATCCTGCCGACTGTCGCGACTTCGGTCGTGTTCCTGTGGCTCTTTAACCCGGCGATCGGCCTGGTCAACCGCCTCCTGCATGCGGTCGGGGTGACGGGGCCGGAGTGGCTGCAAAGCCCCGTCTGGGCCTTGCCGAGCCTGGTGATTTTATCCCTGTGGGCGGTGGGGGGGAGCATGGTGATCTATCTCGCGGGCCTCAAGGACATCCCTACGCATCTCTACGAAGCGGCGACCATCGACGGCGCGAATGCCTGGCAGCGGCTGCGGCATGTGACGCTGCCGATGCTTTCGCCGGTGATCTTCTTCAATCTCGTGATGGGCCTCATTGGCGTGTTCCAGTACTTTACCGAACCCTACATCATGACCCAGGGCGGCCCGGAGGACAGCACGCATTTCTACGCCCTGTATATCTTCGAGCGGGCGTGGCGGTACCTGGATATGGGCTACGCCAGTGCGATGGCCTGGGTGCTGTTTCTGCTGATTGTCACCCTGACCGGTCTGCTGTTCTGGACCCAAAAGCGGTGGGTGCATTATGAAGGCTAATTTTATGAAGGTTGATTTATGAAGGCTAATTCCGCTATTCTCATGACCGGTCTGCGCGTTCTGGGAGCTATGGCACTGGTGGCGGCGATCGCCCTGGTGCTCGTGTCTCGGGCACGGATGCTGGCGGTGGTTCCCCCGGCGGGGCCTGCGCGTATTCCAGTCTATTACTGGCACATGTGGAGCGGCCAATGGCAGCCGACGATGGAGCATGTCGTCGCAGAGTTCAATGCCAGCCAGACCAAGTACGAAGTCATCCCGCTTCAGGTCCCGTACGGCTCGGCGGACTCCAAGTTTTTGATGTCCGTGGCGGGCGGCAACCCGCCTGATGTCATGGCCCAGTGGACGCAGGCGATCAGTACCTGGTCTCAGGACGGTGTCTTGCAGCCACTGGATACGCGGATGACTCCGGCGGAGAAAAAGTTCTTCCTAAACGATACCTATCCGGTAATCCATCAAAACGGCTGGTACAAAGGGCATCTGTATGGGCTGGTGACGAGTGTTGACGTTTACGCGTGTTACTACCGCCCCGATCAGTTTCGGTCGGCGGGGCTAAACCCGGACCGTTTTCCGACGACTCTGGAAGACCTGACTGCCGTGGGCCGCAAGCTCGACTTGAAAGATGGTGCTGGTCGGTTCACGCGTCTGGGGTTCCTGCCCTCGAACTTCACCAACTACGCACCGTCCTTCGGCGGCGGCTTCTACGACCCGGCTACAGGAACTGCTTTGCTGAACACGTCTGCGAACCTAAGGGCCATGACCTATCTCGTCAGCACGAGTGAAGTGCTCGGCTTGGACAAAGTACGGCGTTTCAACTCGGGCCTGAAATCCCAGAACGGAGCAAGCTGGCCCTTTATCGACGGCTCATTTTCCATCGCCCTGGACGGCGAGTGGCGGGTCAAACAATTGGCCCAGTTTGCACCGGGTTTGGAGTACCGCGTTGCCCCTCTCCCGCCTCCGGCGGGCGGGAAGCCGCTGGCGAGCTTCTCGAACACGGGCTTTCTGACCATTCCCGCCGGGGCAAAACATTCGGAAGGGGCCTGGGAGTTCATCAAGTTCTGGTCGGGTCTCGACCACCCTGCAAAAGCGGCGAAGTACGCCACCTGGTTCGGCTGGCTGCCGACCTCACCGCAGATGGCCCAGTCCCCGGATTACGCCGCGTTCCTGGGCAAGTATCCGCAGTACAAGACCTTCGTGGATCTGGCGGCAAGCCCGAACATCGTGACGACCCCCCCGGTCTCTTACCAGCTCTTCCTGCTGGACCGGATCAGCGCCGTAGACGATCTGGCGGCACGAGGGGCATTGACGCCGACGCAGGCACTCATGAAGCTGGAATCGGATACGGCGCGGGAGCGGGCACGCCGCAAGGAGCTTGGCTATGATCAGTGAGCTGACGAGGCCCAAGCGGCAGGCCGTCCCGACCGTTAAGAAAAGTCGGTCCCTCTTGGGCAGGCTTTCGCCGGGGCAGGGAGTGGCCGCCCACTTGCTCCTGCTGCTGCTGTGCCTGCCTGCCCTGCTGCCTTTGGCCTGGATGGTTTCGACCTCCCTCAAGCCCGAAAGCCAGATCTTCGCCAAAACCGGCACCAGCACTCTGGCGACCCTGCTGCCGCACCCCGCCCAGTGGAGCAACTACCCCACCGCGCTGCGGGCCATCCCCATCGCGCTGTATCTGGACAACACGCTGCTGCTCTGCGCCTTCACCGTCGTCGGAAGCGTGCTGTCGAGCGCTCTGGTCGCCTACGGCTTTGGCCGCCTGGAGTTCCGGGGCAAGACCCCCCTCTTTCTGCTGATGCTCGCCACTATCGCCCTGCCCGCACAGGTGACCATGGTGCCGATCTTTGCCTTGTTCCGCTGGCTGCACTGGTACGGAACCTACCTGCCGCTGATCGTGCCGTCGTTTTGCGGAGCACCGTTTTATATCTTCCTGCTGACCCAGTTCTTCCGCAAGCTGCCCGATGAGCTGGCCGAAGCCGCCCGCATGGACGGCGCGAGCGAGTGGCGCATCTTCTGGCAGATCATGCTGCCCCTCTCCAAACCGGCTCTGGCCACCTGTGCCCTGTTCCAGTTTTTAGGCACCTGGAACGATTTTCTAGGGCCGCTCCTGTACATCAATGACCCGAAGCGCTACACGCTGGCTTATGGCCTGCAGCAGCTTTTGTCTACCCACGGCAGTGAATGGGCCTCCCTGATGGCCGACTCCACCGTCTTCATCCTGCCCATCGTCGTGCTGTTCTTTTTCACTCAGAAGACGTTTGTGAACGGCATCGCAACCACCGGAAGCAAGAATTAAAGCGAGCAAGAATTAAAGTTATTCTATGGCACAAGTCACCCTGCAAAACGTTTTCAAGCGCTACGACGGCAAAATCAACGCCGTGGACAACCTGAGCCTGGATATCAGGGATCGGGAGTTCATGGTGCTGGTCGGTCCCTCCGGCTGCGGCAAGACCACGACCATGCGCATGGTAGCCGGGCTGGAGGAGATCACGGATGGAAACATCCTGATCGGCGACCGCGTGGTCAACAATGTTTCGCCTAAAGACCGGGACATCGCCATGGTCTTCCAGAACTATGCGCTGTACCCGCACATGAGCGTCTACGACAACATGGCGTTCGGCCTCAAACTCCGCAAAGTGCCCAAACCCGACATCGACCGGCGCATCCGGGATGCTGCCGGGCTTCTGGGTATCACCGATTACCTCTCGAGGAGACCCGGAGCACTGTCGGGTGGGCAGCGGCAGCGGGTCGCGCTGGGCCGGGCGATTGTGCGCGAGCCGCAGGTCTTTTTGATGGACGAGCCGCTGTCGAATTTGGATGCCAAGCTGCGCGTCCAGACCCGGGCCGAGCTGATCAAGCTGCATCGGCGGCTGGGGGTGACGACGATTTACGTCACGCATGATCAGGTGGAAGCGATGACCATGGGGGACCGGATCGCGGTCCTCAAAGACGGAGTCTTGCAGCAGTGCGACACGCCGATGGCGGTGTACGCCCGTCCCGCCAACCTGTTCGTCGCCGGGTTCATCGGTACGCCGTCGATGAACTTCCTGCCCGCCGTTTTGCGGAAGGCCGAAGACGGCAGCTTTGTGGTGGAGTGCGGCTCGTTCACCGTCGCCGCACCGCCGTTGCCGCGGGAAAGTCTGGAGGCGTACCTGGGCAGAAGAGTGATCTTCGGGGTGCGCCCTGCCGATATGTTCGATAAGAGCCTGCACAACCCGGTCGCCGCAGGTCCTGAGAATACGGTCCGTATGCAGGTGGATGTGACGGAGCCGATGGGGGACATCGTGACGCTGTACCTGACGGCGGGGGTACACTCTCTGGTAGCGACAGTCAACGCCGAGACGGCGGCCAAAGACGGGGCGGTGCTGGACATCGTGCTGGATTTGGAGAAAACGCACTTGTTCGATCCGAAGACCGAGAAAGCGATTATTTGATGACTATGCCTTTGATGACAACTACGCTTCTGCCTCCAACCAAACCCATCACTGTCGCCGCCGATTATGCGGCCCTGTGTGATCTAGTCGCCGCCCGCATTGCCGCCCTGGTGCGCGAGAAGCCCGGTGCCGTGCTGGGCCTCGCCACCGGCTCCACGCCGCTGGGGGTTTATGATCGCCTGGTCTCTGCGGCGCAGGACGACGGCCTGGACTTTTCGGGGGTGACCTGCTTTAACCTCGATGAGTACTTTCCAATGGCGTCGGAGTCGCCGCACTCGTACCACCACTTCATGCAGAAGAATTTGTTTCGGCGCATCCGCTGCCGCCGGTGGTTTGTGCCCGACGGGGCGCCCCGCAGCGAGGCGGAGGTGGCGCAATCTTGTTGGGAGTATGAGGCCGCGATCCGGGAGGTCGGCGGGATCGACTTGCAGCTTCTGGGGATCGGCCGCTCGGGGCACATTGGTTTCAACGAACCGGGCAGCCCGCCGGACTCGCGGACGCGGCTAGTGACGCTGCACGCGATGACCCTTGCGGATGCGGCGGGTTCGTTCGGGGGACTGGAGAATGTGCCGTCTCAGGCGGTTTCGATGGGGATCGGGACGATTTTGGAGGCGCGGGAGATCCTGCTGATGGCGAGCGGGACGGGGAAAGCGCAGATCGTGCGGGCGGCGTGGACGGAGGAGCCGACGCTGGCCCTCCCGGCGTCGTGGGTGCGCACCCATTCGAACGCGCGGCTTTACCTGGATACGGCGGCAGCGCAAGACCTAGATGCGGCGGCGCAGGCGTTCTCATAGATGGCTTCGGTGGCGGTGATGTGGCGGTCCCAGGTGTAGTGCTGGGCGACGTAGGCATGGAGGCGGGTGGGGGTGAGGGCATCTGCCCAGCCGCCTTCGAGAAAGCCCAGAACGGCCTGGGCGAGGGCCTCGGGGCTGGTTCCCGAGGTGATGAGACGAGGGTCGAGGCGGGCCAAAATCTCCGGGGTGGCCCCGGCCGGGGTTCCGATGACGGGCAGGCCGCAGGCGAGGGCCTCGGTGGTGACGAGCCCGAAGCCCTCAAGGGCGAGGGTGGGCAGGACGAAGAGGTCGGCGGCCTGGTAATAGGTCGGCAGATCGGGGTCGGGGATAAATCCCAGCATTTGGACGTGGTCTTGGAGGCCGAGCGAGTGTATCAAGCCCTCCAAATTCGCCTTCTCCGGGCCGCTGCCTCCCAGAAGGAGGAGAACGTCGGGACAGCGGGCGACGATCTCCGGCATAGCTTTGATGAGGTTGTCCAGACCCATGCGGGCGGCGAGGCGGCGGACGGAGAGGAGTATCCGCCGATCCGTCGGTAGTCCCAAAGTGTGTCTGCAGGCGGTGCGGTCAGCGGCGGGCTGGAAGCGGGCGATGTCGGCCCCGCCAGGGATGACGCTGACCTTCGCCGTGTCGATGCCGCGCCGGAGCACCAGGTCCCGGAAGCAGTCGCTGAGGGTCAGGATGTGGTCGCTGCCCCGCAGACTGCCGGTCTCGACCCGGCTCCGCAGGGTCCGCTTGACCCGCGCTTTGAGCGTCCCGACCACCCCTCCCGCCCCGCGCTCTTCCGCCCAGCCCTCATCGTCCCAGGGGCCGTGGAAGGTCCGAATACGCGGCACGCTCGCTGGGATCGCCCGCAGCGGCCCGACGGCGGCATAGGCGAAGTGGGTATGAACGATGTCGAAGCGGCTTTCGTTCTCCTGCACCAGCTTCGCGCAGGCCTCCTGCCCCATTCGCATGAAGTCCAAAACCCGGCCCGCCCCGGCGTAGCGCAGGACCCGCACCCCGTCCGCCGAACATTCCTCATCCGGCGCCTTCGCCTTCTGATGCGCCACCAGAAACGTGACCGCATGCCCGCGCCGGGCCAGCCCATGCGCCAGCTCCCATGCCACCATGCGCGACCCACCAGGGAGGTCTTCGAAGACGGCATCGGCGAGAAAGAGGATGTTCATGTGGCATCCAAATCAGAAGAATCGTAGCGTTTGCGGATGCTTGCCGGGTTTCCGGCGATCAGCAGGCGGCACTCCTCGGGAGGAAAGATTTTGGTGACGACGCTGCCGCCCCCGACGACCGCCCCGGCCGGGACACTGCAGGAGATGAGCATGGCGCGGGCACCGACGTAGACATCCGCGCCGATATGGACCGAGGTCGCCGCAAGCTTTGGCTGACCATTCACAAAGGTACGAGTGTGGCTCCAAACATGGGTTTCGCGCCCGCCAATCACGGCCCGATCTCCGATTTCGACGGTGCCGCCGACATCCACGAAATGCCGACTCATAAAGTTGACGTTCTCGCCGATGGTAAGCTCCGAGGCCCACTCCGGGTAGGAGGCCCCGAAGAGGTGATTGCAGTTCGCGAGGTAAGTTCCGGTGCCGATCGAGAGTGTCTTGATCCCCTTGATGAGATTAAAATGCCCGATGCGGACGTCGTCTCCGAGTGTCACCGACCCGCAGTCGAGGTAGCTGAAGCCGATACTCACGCCCGTGCCGATCCGCCAGCGAAAGAGGCGTCGGTAGACCCAGAGCTTGAGCGGCAAGGGCAGAAGGACGGCGAGGAGTGAGAGAGCTTTTTCATGGGGCGTTTTACCGGCCCCCAAATTCTTCAGCGACAGCCAGATACTCGCAGGCCATATGGTTCCAGCCGTACTTCTCCGCCTCGGTGCGGGCGGCGCGACCCATGCAGGTGCGATGCTCTGGGTCAGCGAGAATTTGGTGAAAGGCGGCGGTCAGGGCGGCGGCGTCGTTCGGGTCAGGCAGCACCACGCCGCACTCCGGGGTGACGACCTCAGCACCCCCGGCGGTCCGGGCGGTGATGAGGGGCAGGCCGGAGGCGAGGGCTTCCAGGATGACGAGGCCGTAGGTTTCGTAGCGGGAGGGAAAGACGAACAGGTCCGCCGCACGCATCAGGTCAGCAATATCGCGCCGGAAGCCCAAAAAGTGGACACGCTCCGTAAGGCCCAGCCGGTCACTCAGGGCGGGGTAGGGGCTGCCCTCCACGCTTCCGGCGACGATCAGGTGGACACCGGGCACATCGACTAGGGAGTGCAGCACGGTGTCCAGATTCTTGCGCGGGGTGCGGATGTCCCCAGCGAAGAAGGCCAGCGGCACGCCCTCCGGCAGTGCCAGCTCCTGTCGTGATGCAGGACCGGGGCAGAACTCATCCAGATCCACGCCGTTAAGAATCACGCGAATCTTACTGGCGGGGACGCCGATCTTCAGCAGGTCCAGCCGAACCTGCTCGGAGACGGCGACGACGCAGCGGGTGTCGGCAAAGGCTTTCCGTTCGAGGCGGGCATTCCAGAAAGTGTACAGCCACTGGTAGAGGCCCGAGAGGTCGCGCCGCAGCCAGGCGGTATGCACGGGAGAGCGCAGCCAGGCACTATGCACGAAATGGACGGCATTCAGGTCGGTCGTGCCGAAGGTGATGGCTCCGTTGACCTGGATGAAGTCCATCTCCGCTCGATGCGTTTTTAGCCACCGGGCGGTCCGGCGGGCGAAGAAATGGTTTTGCAGCAGGGCGGAGGGGTAGTGTGCCACGGGAAAGAGGACTGTCGTCACCAACGGATGCTCCCGCAGATCGTCGGCGACTTCCCCGGCGAGGAGGGTCACCCGATGGCCCCGGCGCAGAGCCTCCCAAACGACCTCATAGTTGACGCGGCCCTGCCCGTCGCCCTTGCCGAACTTATGGGTGACGAAGGCGATGTTCATTCGGCCCGGCCCGTACGCTGAGTTCGCACCCAGTCCGTCTGCATGCGGTCCAGGACTCCGACGCTGACCCAGATGACGAACACGGCGGCGTACAGCTGGCCGTTGATCCACTGGCCGACATTCAGCAGCAGGACGGCCAGAATGCATAGGGCGGCGGTGGTCCGGGTGAGATGCCAGAAGCGGACGGCTTTGAAAAGTGCCATGCCGATGACTCCGACATACAGAAGGCCGCCGATAAACCCGAGGGAAGCGAACATATTGCTGATATCCATCTCGGTGCTGCCGCCGTTGGTCCCGTCGAATTTCCCGGCGGCGATGGTGGTCGCCCCCAGACCGCGCCCAATTGGATTTTTGAACCCCTCCAGTATTCCATTGCCGACCATTGCGGAATGAATCCCGGCAGTCGAAGTCTTCGCATTCGTCGGATCCAGCAGCCCCTGAGTCTGATGATCGACAAGGGCCTGGGTCTGCGTGGAAAAGGAGGCGTTCTGCGCCTGCTGCAATGTCCAGACGAGGCCCACGGCGGCGATGACCAGTGCCAGTATGCCGCGTGGAATCCAGCTACTGAGGCTGCGTCCCTGGATCGCCCAAACGGCGGTGCAGGCCGCCAGAGTCCCGACAATGGCCCCGCGCGACGACTCTAAAAATAGGGCGAGTGCCAGCAGCGGGATGGGAACCAGAGCCGCCCGATTTCCCCGGATGCATAAGGCCCAGAGCAGGACAATCGCGAGGCCGACAAAGCCGCCATACTCCTGCGGCGAGGTGAAGAACGAAAGAGCGCGGGTGGTGCCGTTGACGCTGAGTGCCCCCATGCCGCTGAGGCGCATCCATTCCAACTCGCTGGGCAGAAACCCGAACCAAGTCTGATAGAGGCCGTAGACGGAGGCCAGCACGGCGACCCCGATGGCGACTTGAAACACGCGCTCGAGCAGAGCGGTGGAAACATATTTCCGTCCGATGTAGTACCAGAGGATCGGCACCATACAAAACAAAATTCCCGCCAGCCCGACCGAGATCCCTCCTTGCATCGGGTTCAGGATTTCAAGAGTCATCAGTGCCAGAAGCCAGAGCAGCAGCCGCGACAGCCGCGTGTCCCGGGGCAGCAGGCGCGTCGCCAGCAGATTGAGAACGCAGAGAACGGCAATCGCCGGGGCGACCAGCACCAGCGGGTCGGTGCTGGTCCATCCGAGCAGCGGAATCAGCCAGCGCCGCATCCCGCCGACCACGCACAGAAAGACCAGCAGGCTGGGAACGCCCGCCCGCGGAGAAAACACAAGCAGCATTCCGATCAGGCCGAACCAGATCAACGCCAGCAGGCCGCGCTGGCCGACCGGTGTTGTGAAAAGAAATGGGGCACCGAGGACCAGCCCAGCAAAGATCGCCAGCCGCAGCTGCCACGGCAGCCCTCCCGAACTCGGGGGGCGGCGCAGTGTTTCCGGGCGAGAAGCCTGGAGGGATGGGTTTGGAATTGCCTGGTTATTCATAAAGCGTTCGCTTCCCGGCCATTGGAGGACAGCTGTTTGACAGCATCGAAAAAGTTCACCGCATAGTTTCGAGTCGAGAATTCCTGTGCACGTTTTTGTGCCGATATGCCTCTCTGGGACGCAAACTCCGGGTCATCCAGATACCGCAGGATGGCAGAAGACAAAGCTCCCGCGTCTCCGTAAGGCGTGAGGAGACCATGATCGCCGTCGGTGATAATCTCGGTCGGCCCGCCGCGATCCCCTGCGATCACCGGCTTGCCCAGGGCCATGGCTTCGATAATGACTATTCCAAATGGCTCACGGTCCGAGGCATGGACGATCACATCCATTGCCTGCATCCACTCAGGAATGTTCGTCTGCATTCCGGCTAAAATCACGGCCTGACCTATTCCGAGAGAAGCAATTTGGCTCTCCAATTCCGGCAAATACTCCGGCTCCAAATCGTGCCGACCGCCGACCATCACGCAGTGTGCGTCCGGGAACCGCTCTAGAACGCACGGCATGGCTTCCGCCAAGACGTGAAAGCCTTTCCATCGCTGAAGCCGACCGACAATCCCAATTAATGGCCCGTTGATTGGCAGCCCTAAGCGTCGGCGCGTTTCCTGGGGAGATTCAAGACAGGTCGGATCGAACCGCTCTAGCTCCACACCAGGATAGACCACTTTGATCGGTCGAGCCGGGCGCATCCGTGCCTGGGCATAGGCTGTTATTTGAGAACAGGCTAAAATACCCTGAGCCGGAAGCCAAGTCGCGATATGATCCAGGCGACTCTTCTGTGACGGCAGCCCATGCTGGTACCACAAAGCTGGCTTTCGCGCCAGAAGTGCCGCGAGACTACTGTAAAGATGAGCTTTGCTCATCCAGGCAAAGACGAGCGTGGCTTTTGACTGCCGCAAGATGCGAGCGATCCCGATCACCGCCGCGACAAACCGAACCGGCTGCCGCAGCCGTCCCGCCTCCACAACAAGCGTTTCAACACCCGAGCCGCGAATGGCATCAGCTAACGGCCCTTCTTCCAGGAAAATCACGATCCACTCAATTCCGAGGTTTTCCCTCTGCTGCATCAAGTGCCATAAGGTCAGTTCCCCACC
>JANXNV010000251.1 GCA_025353925.1 Armatimonadota bacterium | reverse complement strand
TACGGGGGAATGCGTCGCGTTAGTGCCGCCCGATGAGGAAATGAAAAATTGCAAGCAAAATTGCAAGCGAGAGGACGGCGCAGCGACGTTGCCCACGCCTTTAGTATACAACGTTCCCGCCTGTCTGTCAAGAAATGCCAGCGGTAAGCCGCGCTCGAAAAAAACTTAATATGGATTTAATACCCCGTTAATAACGTCTTAATATACCCACTGCATAATATGCCTGCTTCTGAAATATGGACTTCGGCCAGACACTCAACCCGAACGAGATTTTGCTCAATCTCCTGTCCTTCGGAAGCAACCATATTTGCTCTACCCCAAGCATCCGTCAGAGATGCCGTCATCATCAAGGCAGCGACCAGTCAGACGCTACGAATTGTCAACTTTGGATGAGTTGCGACCCGAACTGTTTCTCGCAAGAGAGAACCTGTGCGGGGGCCACCGCCGTGACCGACAACGGCAATCACTGCAGCGCTGCGTGAGATCCTTACGCACCGCTTTATCCAAATGAGAGGTTACGCACTTGAAACTTTCTAAATTTGCTGCGGCCGCCCTCGGCGCCTCCGCACTCGCCCTGCTTTCGGGATCGGTGAAAGCCGCCAACACCGTTATCCTCGCCGGAGCCGGTTCATCCGCCCTCTGGAAAACGGTCGAAAATGGTGTAGTGGTGAATAGTGTTTACACAAATCACTACTCGCTCAAGGGTGGGGCCAGTATTGTTGACCCTAGCCGCACAGAAGTAGGTAACATCTGGATTGCCTGGAAGGGCTCGCAGGGAAACTATACGATTGCCTATTATGTTCAAGTTGACTCCACAGTCGGCGATCGCGCCTTCTTCAACAGCAACAGCATTACTATTACGCGGGGCGCACCAGACAACACCGGCTATCCCGGTTCCGGTGATACTCTCCCGCCCACCGAGGTCTTCGATGCGGTCGCGGCAGCTACAATCAATACGGCTTTCACGGACATCACACCGGCTGACGCGCTGGTCGCCACTAATCGCTCGATTGGACTGGGATACAACGCTACCACAAACCCGATCAAAAGCAATTACTCTGGTGCAACTGCCTCTCCTGTCGCATTTAATCTGAACCGGGCCTTCGATCTCAACCAGATCGGTGCCGCACCAATCATGGTTTTCATCAACACGTCCGACACTGCAGCAGGCGGGTTTGGGAGCATCTCCAATGCTGCCGGGTCAGTGACTGGTACGGAGTTCCGGGCCAACATCGACCGCTTTACCCTCTCCGGATTTCTAAGCGGACAGCTGGGCCGCACGAGAGACTTGATCTCGGATCCCACACTGCGCCCCCCCACAGCGACAGCCGCTAAGGCCGTCACGACAATCGTTCGTGAGCCTCTGTCTGGTACATACAACACGATGGAATACTGCGTCCCAGAAAGCGTTGAAGTCAGCGGTTATACCGGTGGTGCCGGTCAGGAAAACAATTTTCCTAAAACCGTAACATCTGTGACAGGTGCCGGTGGTGTGCGCCGTCGTGCGATTGGCACGGGCGAGAGCGTCACGAACGCAAATGCAACTACAAATGCGCTGGGCTATGCTTTTTGGAGCTTCCCCAATTTCAGTGGAAAAACCAATCTGCGCTACTTGACAGTCGATGGCTGCGATCCCCTGGTCGATGCCTACGCTGGCGGGAGCGAAGGTAATCTCCAGTCGCCCGGCACAATCACATTCCGCAACATCAAGAATGGTGGGTACCCAATCTGGTCGGTTTTGCGTGCGGTGATCGATCCCGTTGCTGACACGGCTGGGGTCGGTGCTCTTCTCAGTGCTCTTCCTGCCGGTGATTTCGTCAAGTTCAAGGACCTGGAAGTCTTCCGCTCGTACCATGCTACCCCGGACGTAGGCTTTCCGGACAACGGCAATACTGGCAACCCAGCAGCTGGTGGTGACGTCGGTGGTGCAGTATTCCCGATCAATGCCGATGTTGACAATGCCAATGATACCGGCGGTTCGCAGCTGATCAACCTGCTTCAATAAGCCAGGCTGGATACGCTCTTGTGATGGCAACTCACCTCAACAGTATGTAAGCACGCACTAGTGCCTACATACAAAGCCCTTGACGAGACATAGGAAAAATAATGAACACGAAGAACTTGCGGAGCCTTAGTGCTCTTTCGATATCAATGCTGGCTGTTGCTGCCACAGCGCAGGCTTCTGTAGTCACTGCACCTGACTCGGCCCTACAATTGGCTTTCGCGACCGACGGCTCCACGCAGTTCACGTCTGTCGACAGTGTCGGCACGGCTCAGGGTACTGGATTGGGTGTCGGTTATGATCCGGCCAACCGTTTCAATGCCTTTACATCCGCTCGCACGGCAGCAACCGCTCAGTCAGTTTACAACAACCTGATTACCGATACCAGTGCCGCCGGCAACTTCTCGACCATCAATGCCGGCACCGCCTTCCAGCTTGGCTTGCATGCGTACGGCAGCAACAACGCGGGTACGACCCAGCCCATTACACTGTTCGCGTCGCTGTTCAACTTCGACCCGACCGCCGCCGCCGGTACCATTCCGATTGGCTCGGCGATTTTCCGCAACGTTTCCGTCGACGTCTTCAACCAGACCGACACGACAGACGGTACCTTCTTTAGCTCGACCTTCACTCTGGCGAACAGCATCATTGCCGGCAACCAGTACGTGCTGGCCGTCAACGGCGGCCCTGCCGGGGGCGCAACGCCGACGAGTTTTGGCACCGCCGACCGGATAGGCTTCGGTAACAGCGGTCTGTCAACGGCGGACGCGTCCATCTTCAAGACGATTTATCTCATCGACAACAACAGTGGAGATACCGGTGGTGTTTACAAGGCGAAGGGCAACAACAACCCTCTCGCCTACCAGTTCTACGCTGGTTCCTCTGCGCCGGTGCCGGAATCGACGAACTTGCTGTCTTTTGGTGCCCTGCTTGGGCTTGGCGGTCTATGTTTCGTTCGCCGCCGCTCGATTAGCTAACACCTATAGGGCCGATTGGACTCATAAACCATGAAGACAATCGGCCCTCTATCGGCTGATGAAAGCTGTATTGAACAAACCAATTCCAGGAGACTCCGCAATGAAACATTTTTGTAGTAAGAACTCTAACGCACGAAATTCAGGCTTTACTTTGATTGAATTGCTCGTCGTGATAGCAATTATAGCGATTCTCGCCGCTATCCTATTTCCTGTCTTCCAGAAAGTCCGCGAAAATGCACGCCGAACTGCTGCTCTTTCTAATTGCAAGCAACTAATGCTGGCGATTACACAATACACTCAAGACGCCGACGAAGCACTTCCTATGGGGGGGCATTCCAACTATGCGAATTTTCATGCACCCTTTACAGAATGGCAGGAGGCGATCTACCCATTCGTCAAGAGCGAGGGGGCATATAAAGACCCGGATGACAGTCAATCACTTGATGATTCTGCGTCAAGGAATGGTTTGAACACTCCAGCGATTACCTCCGGCGGCGGTACTGTAGCCGCAACAAGCTTCTTGATGAACTTCAGTGCTACCAAAGATCCCTCTGGCGGAGGCAGCCGCACACCGACAGTGCTTGCAGAATATTCCTCGCCCGCCAGTTACATCATGCTGCTTACGGGGAATCGCCCCGACTTCAGCTCCCCTAACCGATATGTCGGGAACACACAGAAAGATCACAACGGCAACAGTATCTCGATCTGGGGTGAGGAATATGTTCCCTACAATGTGGGAGTCACCACCAACTTCTTCGACCAATGTAATCGGCAGAGCAACGGAGCCGACGTGTACTTAAAGGGTTTGCCCTATCATAAAGACGGAATCGTCGTTGGATTTTTAGACGGTCATGTGAAATTCATCGTGTGCGACGTTAAAAATCCAACGGGAGTTCTTCAGTCTCGGTATCCATATGAGAAGTTTGGCGAACCGAACGACCAATTGGACGTTGTCGGTAGTAACCCGTGGGCGGTTGATCCTACGTGCGGCAGATAAGGCCAATGTTTCTGGGGCAAGAGTTGATAAATATGCGTAAGATGCATTCTATGGCAGGCGGGTTGTTGCTGGCGTACTGCCTCCTGACTGTCAGTACTTCCTGTCTGCCGGCACCGGCAGACAGGAAGCCGCTTGCAATATCGAAAGTAGAGTCCGGAAAGTCTGTTCTTGATCGGCCAAATCCTGGCTTGAAGCCCGTCGAGGATTGGACGACCCCCTTCTTGAATACCTCTCAGATGAGACCTGCCGTGCCTATCGTCACGAGTTCGGTCGACGAGGGAGATTTCACCCGCCAAATCGTCTCCTTACAATGGCGGCCCTACGACTCGATCTACCTATATATCATTAAGCCAAAAGTGGTTTTAAACCCCCCGCCGGTCTTGTTTCTGTACGGCTATCCGACGTCGACAAAGCGATTTCTAAACAACAGCTACTGCAGCCGCATCACCGCAGGAGGCTGTGCGGCCATTGGCTTTGACACCGCGTTGACCGGAGAGCGATTCAGAATGCGGCCTATGCGCGAATGGTTTGTCAGTGAAATGCCTGAGTCTTTATCGACCTCGGCCCATGACGTTCAACTAATACTTAATTATTTGGCGACACGTAACGATCTTGACATGACACGCATCGGAATCTTTGGACAAGGCTCGGGGGGAACAATCTCAATTTTAGCCGCTGGCGCAGATCCCCGTATCAAAGCTGTGGATATTTTGACACCCTGGGGTGATTGGCCGCACTGGGCACAAGCAACATCTGCCATTCCTAAGAAGGACAAGTCTATATACACTCTGCCCAAGTTTCAAGGTCGAGTTGCACCACTGGATCCAGTAATCTGGCTGGCACGATTAAAAGATCGTCAGCTTCGGCTACAATTCAATGACGACGACGCAGCAGTCCCTGCTGAGTGCCGAGAGACGATGAAAGCAGCATTGCCTAGAGAGGCAACCTTCGTCAATTTTCCGACGAATAAAGCACTGTACGCGGCAAGCGCAGGGGGGCACCTGTTCGATTGGATGGCGAAACAGCTCAACGCCAAGCCCGCCCCCTCACAAATCACAGCCACGCCGCCAGCCAAGCCCTGACTCAGAACAGCCCATGAAAAAATACCGCGACTGGCCGGCTTATCCGACATTTCTGAAAGACTGCCAGCAGGCGGCCTACCGGGATATACTGGTGTCTCCCCCCGTCGCAGCGGCGATCCTGGGCTACTCGAAAGTCCATATGCGGCGCATGCTTGAGCAGGAGGACATCACTTCCTGGGCGTGGTATGAAGCGGAGATGTTCCATGCCTCGGAAGTCTTTGTTTCCGTGCATAGCCTGGTGCTTTTCGGGCTGAAGAAGCGGCGTCTCGGCCTTTACGAAGCGGAAAAGCCGCTGCGGGCATTGCTCGATCCGAAGACTTACCAGATGCTCCGCGACGCGGCTGGGTGCGGGGATCAAGTCACAGCAGCTCATTCATAGCGAATATCATCCAGGTAAAATGTCACCGGCGAGCCTGCTGCCCCCAGCGTCCATGCAAAGCCTGTGATGATATGCGACATATCTTGGCCCCGCAGGCTGATCGTATATTTCTTCCAGGTCTTTGTCAGCGCGACCTTGTCCAGCTTGCCTGTGCCGCTGTCCGAATTGGGCTTGTCTTTACCGATCAGTCCAAACAGAAACGTCACTACCTCAGTGCCTTTGTCGCCCCGCGCCCAGAAGCTGAGAGTCTTGGCACCGGCAAGGTTGTAGCCCCCGGCCATGCTCCCCCAGTTGTTGTCCGGGTTCTGCCAGACCACGCCGCCCCAGTTGTCGCTGGCCGTATAGGAGACTTTG
>JANXNV010000224.1 GCA_025353925.1 Armatimonadota bacterium | reverse complement strand
CACGGTGACACCGAATTTTTGCAGCAGCGACGCCACCGATTGCGGCGTAAAAGTCGACCCGGTGCCGTCCCCCGTGCCGTCCAGCCCCACGACCAGCCCATAGCCGACGAGCTGGTTTCCTCGGACCCCCTGCACGGCGGCAATATCTTTGAGACGGGTCTGTGCGATGGCAGCAGGAGCCAGAACGGTCAGGGCAAGTGTGATGGAAAGCAGTGTGCGTGTCTTCATAAGGTAACCTGGTATATTTGTCGGCGGGGTTGGTGCAAAAAATTAGGCCACTTGTTGGCTCTTATCCGGCATGAGTGCCAGGGCGATCGGACCAAGCCAGCTGAGAAAACCAGCCAGTCTGCCAATGCGACGCGGATAGCCTTTGGACTCTGCCCAGTGAGCTGACCCGCGAAAGTGCGGATAAACACAGCCAAGCACAGCGACCAGCATCAAGGGGCTGCCATACGGCTCGGGCAAGAGGTGACGGATCCAGGACGCCGCCTGAATGACAGCCAGCCCGCCGACATCCATGAGTATTCCGATCTGCCGCTGCTGCTTGTTGGCCTCAGCGTCGAAGTATTCCGGCTGGGCGATGCTGGACATCGCGCCACTTGGGGCAGGGGGCCACACGCCTGCGCTCAGGGAGGCTGTCAGCGCAGCTGCCCCGGCAGAAGCTCCCCCTTTGCAGTAAGGACAAACCGTAACGACGGGATCGGAAGCGGCGAAGCCGCAGGTTTTACAGGTCAAGTCAGTCTCCAATTCGACTCGGTGCATGCGATAAGACGGGCATACGATAAGACGTGGGATTAAAATCCTACGCTGTGGGGCGCAGACGCCCAGTTTCGACCTGCGTCGAAAAAGATTGGGATCTATTTACCCTCTTGTCCCGGCGCAGGCCGCGACTTGGCGTTTCGCCCCACAGCGTAGGATTTTAATCCCACGCCTTTCATTCGTTCCACATCTTTCGTTCGTTCCACGTCCTTCATTCGCTCCGGTCCCCTAAAATAAAAACTTGAAGACGCGGCTGATGATGCCATCATGCTGCTTGTCGCCGACCGGGCCGCGACCACCGTATTTGATCTGGGCGTCGGCGACCAACGGGGACTGCACTGTGTTGTCGAAGGCGATGTCCTGCGGACGGACGATCCCGGTGAGCGTAATCTCCTGCGTCTCAGCGTTCATGCCGACTTTGCGCTTGCCGACAATCACCAGATTGCCATTCGGCAGAACCTGCGTGACGGTCACAGCGATACTGGCTGCCAGATTATCCGTCCGGTCCGTGCTTCCGCTGGCATTGCTGCCGATCTTGCCGCTGAGACCGAACGTCGGGATATTATGCAGCAGTGGGCCAAAGCCAGGGCCGTAGTTCAGGCTTTCGCTCTTCGCCGTGACGGTGTTCGCCTTGGAGGTCGTGGACGCGGTCTCGTTGATCGTGATCGTCAGCGTGTCGCCGATGCGCCGGGCTTTGTTATCCGAAAACAGCGAAACCGATGCGGCACTGGTCCGGTTAACTTCCGTGCTGCTGCCGGGAAACAAAGAGTCAGCGAAGGCGGGCGTAGTCAGAGCGAGTGCGAGAGTGATCAGCAGTCGTTTCTTCAAATTAAATCTCCAATCGAACCGTCTGCGCGTCTACGATGGTCACGTTCAAATCCGTCATTACCCCGTCGCGGTGAACACGGATGCAATCCCCTACCCCGCCGCTCTGCCGGGCGACGCCGGGGGCGGAAATGCAGAGGGCACCGGATTGGATGAGAATCGTGACGGGGGAACCGAGGCGAAGCGTCGCGGCCTGAACCGTAGGGGCGGGGCTTGCCCCCGCCCTCTTGTCTGGCTCCGCCTTTTCTTCACCGGACAAGGTAGGAGTGGAGAGGGCGGGGGCAAGCCCCGCCCCTACGGTCGTGACGCTGACCTCACCGGCACCTTCCAGCACGGCTTCTTTGTCCGGATTGCACCTGGCCTGACGCAGCTTCAGGGCCAAATCACCGCGGGTCAACCGGCGCACCTCGCCGAAAAGCGGAGCGCGGCCGACGGAGACCGATCCGAGGCGGATCCGTGCGGCGAGGTCGCCGCCGGACAGATCGGCGACGGAGGCCAGTTGGAAAAATCCGTCGGCACCGGGCGCGACGAGTGCCGCGCTTTTGAGGGAGACATGCACCGGAGCGGCGGCGACTGGCCCGGCCAAAAGTGTCATGAGAGCGATGGGTAATAGTTTCAAGAACGGCCCCCTATCGTTTCAGCTGGTTCGCCGATTGCAGCATCTCATCGGATGTCTGGATCGCCTTCGAGTTGACCTCGTAGGCACGCTGGGCGGTGATCATGTTGACCATCTCCTGCACGATCTGGACATTCGACATTTCCAGAATGCCCTGCGACAGTGACCCGAACCCGGCCTGGGCGGGAGTCCCTTCCGTGGGGCTGCCCGAGGCGGCCGTCTCGCGGAAATTGTTGCCGCCGAGATGTTCCAGGCCCGCCGGATTGGAAAAGCGGGTCAGACCGATCTTGCCGACACTCTCCGGCGTGTTGCTGGTACCGCGCGTGATGGAAACGGTGCCGTCTTTGCCGATGGAAATATTGCTGGCGTCGGCGGGAACGGTGATCTCGGGCTGGAGCGCAAAGCCATCGGAGTTGACCAGCTTGCCCTGGCTGTCGCGCTTGAATGCACCGTCGCGGGTGTAACCGTTCGTGCCGTCGGGCAGGAGGACTTTATAAAAGCCTTCACCTTCGATCCCGACATCAAGCTTATTGCCGGTGTTCTGGAAAGTGCCCTGTTCGAAGATGGTTTGCGTGGCACCGGGTTTGACACCGAGGCCGACTTCGATGCCTGTGGGTGACTGCGCTCCCTGAGCGACCGGCGCACCGGCGGGGCGCATCTCCTGATACAGAAGGTCCTGGAAGTCGGCCCGGCTGCGTTTGAAGCCGACCGTGTTGACATTGGCGAGGTTGTTGGCGATGACATCCATATTGAGCTGCTGGGCCATCATTCCGGTCGCCGACGTGTAGAGTGCTCGCATCATGGTGCGTGGGTCTCCTGTGCGTGATGTAAGTCGCTTCCTCGGTCAGAGGGAGCGGGTCATCGGCTTCCGTTTGCGGCCTTTGCAGGTACAGACAGTCCAGCCGTGTGAGAGTAACAAAGAAAGTTCTGTGATTACAGCTTGGCGACTTCGTTGACGGCTTTCCCCGTCGTGTCGTCCTCGGCCTGCATCATCTTCTGGTTAGTTTCGTAGGCCCGCATGATCGAGATCATCGAGACCATTTCCTTGACGACATTGACATTCGAGGCTTCCAGATAGCCCTGCCGAACGGAGGCAGCGGGCGAGGCTGGTCGCAGAGAGCGCACCGAGTAAAGATTGTCGCCGACTTTTTTCGGTTGATCGGCGGCGGATAGGCCGACCAGGCGCAGAGTTCCGACCCGTGTCCCGTCCGCCGTGACATCTCCGCGCGGGCTGATCGAAATTTCCTGCGTCTTCGCCGGGATCCGGATCGGACGATTATTTACTCCCAATACCGAGGTCTGCCCGTCTGAGAGCGTGAGTGTCCCCTGCGCATTCAGGCTCAGCGCACCGTCACGCGTCAGCCGTATCCCCTGCGGCGTCTGCACGGCCAGGGCGGCATCGCCGGTAAGGGCGACATCCAGCGCATTACCGGACTTTTGCAGTCCGCCGGACGCGAAGTTTGTTATCTGATCTCGAAGGCCTGCCCCGCTGCCGAGAGGTCCGATCCCCGACCCACCGGTGCGGGACGCGAGTGCCGCTTCAAACGACTCGAAGCGCGGGATGTCTTCTTTGTAGCCGGTGGTCGCCGCATTCGCCAGATTCTGCGCGATGGTATCCTGCGCGGCCTGGCTCGCCAGCATTCCGGCGGCGGCGGTGTAGACTCCACGTGTCATAGGCGATTGTCTCTCTTCGTTAAAATCTTGTCTGTTACTGTTGTCGGCGGATGATTGGTTTTTCTTCAGGGGAAATATGCGGGATTTTTCGGGAAATCCGGGTACGATTCAGGTATGATTGACCCGAACATCGTGATCGACGATTTCACCGGTGGCTCCCCCCGTGCGAGCGAATGGAAGGCACTGCGTCAGGCTCTGGCGGACCGGCAGCGCGGCCTGCGGCTGCAGCTCGAGACGGAGACCGACCCGGCGCAGATCATTGCTCTGGACCGGCAGATCGCCGCCATGGAGCGGCAGATCGAGACGCTGCAAACCGAGGAAGTGGTGGCGAAGTTTGTCGAGGAGTCGATCGAGGCCGCCCTGGCCCGTGCTCCTGGTGACCTGCTGGCAGGCGAAGAAGATGAAGATTATCAATAGGGAGAGCACTCTGAAACAGAAAACTGCCGCTCAGTGTGGGGATACACCAAGCGGCAGGCTCTGTGAGTGCGCGGGGAAGCGCACCGGAGTAATTTTTTCTTGCAGCGTTTGGGAACGCTGATTTACTATATCACAGGTTCGCGCCGGTGTCAAGCATTTTTGCGAGATAATTTTTGCGGCGTTTATTTTTGTGACGGATGAAACAAAAACCGCCCGCCACTGTCTATCTGACAGAAGCGGGCGGTCGTTGACTCCATAGACACCTAGTGCGCTGTGTGCTTTTTGATCTCGTGGCGTGTGACGGCACCGGCACCGATCCCAGCCAGCGTCGGATGACGCTCGGCGAAGTTCAGCTTCCGGTGATGCAGCTTAGCATTGCGTGCGGATGCCTTCAGGGCCGACCGCGTCGCGAGTCCGGCACCGATGCCGGTCATCGTCGGGTGACGCTGAATGAAATTAGGCCGATGCGCCGGAGCGGCGGTCTGTGCGAATGTCGCGGGGGCCAACAAGGCGAGTGTGACGGGTATCAGGGCCAACGCCCCTTTGCGTGTGCGGTTAATCATAAGTTTCTTTCCTCCCTCTTCGACAGCGATGTGCAGTGGCGAAAAGTTCCTGCGACGAATTTATTTTTTAAGCTATAACCAAGAGAATTTTGCAGACGATTTTATGCTGAAAGCCGAATCCTGGCGCAGACGATGGGCGAAGCGGTCCG
This sequence comes from Armatimonadota bacterium, assembly GCA_025353925.1. Taxonomy (GTDB): domain Bacteria; phylum Armatimonadota; class Armatimonadia; order Armatimonadales; family Capsulimonadaceae; genus JANXMY01. The sequence continues at coordinate 1,279 of JANXNV010000224.1, read as the reverse complement.
CAAAGGTGCGTGTTCGCCCCCACCCCCTGCCTTGGGCCAGTGTCGCGCTATTCGTCGTACTACTAATTGCTCTCCCAACCGCCACCTACACGGCGATTGCCCATGTGTACCCCGAGTTTATTCGCAGGCTCCAATATTTTATCACCGGCATCTATCTCCTAACCAGTCTGATGCTTCTCGCCGAAGCCTGGGCGGCTGTTCGGGCAGGACGCCCAGCCCTCACTGCTGACGACACACCCCCCCTGCCCGTCTGCACCGCCATTATCGCCGCGTACCTGCCCAACGAGCAGGAGATCATTCTCCAGACAGTCCGGCATATGCTGTCGGAAGTGGACGTGCCCCCGGAAAAGATGCAGATCATTCTCGCGTACAATACACCCGAGTCGCTGGCAGTCGAGGCGGATTTGCAGGAGATCGCTGCGCAGGACCCGCGCCTGGTGCCTCTGCGCGTCCCAGGAAGCCGCAGCAAGGCCGAAAATGTCAACGCCGCCCTCGGTGTCGCAAGCGGAGAGATCGTCGCTATCTTCGATGCTGACCACCTGCCCGCCCCGGATTGCTTTCGCCGGGCCTGGCTCTGGCTTGCGGACGGCTGCGACATGGTACAGGGCCGGTGCATGATCCGCAACACGTCGCAAAACTGGTTTACGCGGACTGTCGCCATCGAATTCGATACGATCTACACCGTCTCGCATCCAGGCCGGGCACACCTGAGCCGTACGGCAATCTTCGGCGGCTCGAACGGCTATTGGAAGCGGGAAGTGCTTTCGGCATTGCAGATGGACTCCTCAATGCTGACCGAGGACATCGATGTCAGCATCCGCGCCCTCCTGGAAGGCCGACGCCTGGTGCACGACCGCGCCCTTGTCTCCACAGAGCTGGCACCCCTTCAGGTTGCGCACTGGATGCTGCAGCGCAAGCGCTGGGCGCAGGGATGGCTGGAGGTCACGCTGAAGCATACCGGGGCATTTATGCAGTCGCGCCATTACACGCCGATCCAAAAGCTGCTCTGGTTCTACCTGCTAGCTTGGCGCGAAGTCTACCCGGCACTTTCGATCCAATTTTTTCCGTTAGTGCTGGCGTCCCTGTTATCCGGGGTACGCATTCACTGGTTTGGCAGCCCATTCCTGCTGCTTGCGGGTATCATAAACCTATTGTGCGGGCCGCTGATGCTGCTCACGACCTATCGCCTTGCCCCGCCGAAGACCCGCCGGGGACTAGGGCTTTGGTACTGGGTCTATGGCCCTTTCAGCCTGCTGTACACGACGCTCAAACTAGCCGT
>JANXNV010000221.1 GCA_025353925.1 Armatimonadota bacterium | reverse complement strand
GCGGGAGTATGCGGCGAGCGGCCAATGGCCGTTGATGGAGGAAGGGTCTGCGGCAGGACGATATGCACGAGCACTGCCGCCCGCGATACCGCTTCGTACAGGCATAAGCCGACACACGCGCCCAGGCCCCCGGCCTGCAGCCGCGTGTCCGCTTCGCGCGTGGCTCCGGTCTCCCCCATTTCCACCAAAATCGCCGCCATTATCTTAGTTGCCTCTCGTGTTTAGTATCGGTATTCCCCGGGTGCTTTTGCAGGGACAAATTCACTGCTTGGACCAGCGAATCCAGCGGGTACTTGCCCTGCGTAACTTCCTCGCGCTTAAAGTCCAGCACGTAGCCGTCCCACTTGCCGGTGTCCAGATCGGCTTTGAGAGACCGCGCCAGGGTGTCCGTGTCGCCGTCGTTCTCGACTCCGATATGGAGTAGGACCGCCTTGCCTTGTGTGCGTGCCGCCGCTGCGATTGCCTCCGGGGCCTGATAGGTATGGCTTTCCAGCGATGGACGGAGGGGCGGCGGTAGAGATTTCGGGTCGTCCCAGCTGGAGAACCAGTGTGTGCGTACGGCACTCTGCTCCATGAAAATTGGGAGAGCGGCAGTTTGCGACGAAATTGACTGCCGCATCTGCTTGAGCAGTGTGACAAGTGCGCTCGGATGTGCTTCGGCCCACTGCTCTTCCAGCTTTGTTTCCACTGCCTCATCGTCGAATGTCGGCAGGCTGAGATCTGCTCGGGAGTAACTCTTTGGGGCAAGGTCCAGCGGATCAGCGTGCGCCGTACGAAGAAAAGCCAGACGCATTTCGGGTGTGTACCCAAGATCGGTATCGTCTTCCGCATCTTCCCAGACAAAACCCGCTAGGCCCGAGTGGCCGGCTGCCAGACGGACGATCTCGCTCAAATCACCCCGCACCCGAGTTGCAGCAGGGCTAACCACGAGCGTCGGTATCTTGAAGGGAATTTCTTTCATCGTATTGAAATCAAAGTCTGGCTCGGGGTCGCGCTCGTGGTTATGGATGGCTAACTCGGCGCTTGTCTCCCCAAGAATGGTCAGGTCGCGAGCCGAGTCCGGGGTAGCCCCGTCCCAGTGCAGCAAATTCATATCGGCGTACACCGCGATCCCAGTTCCCTGCGCTTTGGTCAAAGCCTCCGCCAGAATATCCGTACCGGGCGAAATAGACTTCGAAGACAAACGCGAATTCGGTAGATAGGCTGTCCCGCCCGAAAAGATGTCCACCCACAGCTCGTTCAGACTTAGCTTCTGCATGGCGGCAATCAGAGCATCCACCTCCGCCGGAGTGCGGGGATGGCCCAGAACGGCACGCCTGGGCTTTACTTTGAGTATAGCACCCAAGTGCGGAGCAGTCGGCGGCGGGGGTGTGGGCGTTTTAGCTGCAATCGTTTGATATTGCCGAAATAAGGCGGCCTCACCGGGGTAATAAAGCATCGCGATTGGGTTTTGGAGACCGGTGCTTACGGGGTTTGCGACGCCGGGAATCACGAGCTGAACCTGGTATTGTGTCGACAGTCTAACATTGCCTTTAAGGTCCGGCTCACGAAGAATATCCTCGGCAGTACTTCGCTGCGCTTCATACTGCGAAGCGATCTGGCGACACCATGCCTGCTGGGCCGATGTCAGCTTTGCGAATGGAACATCCATGCCCATAAAGTCAGGGATGCCCGGCATCGATTCATCCTCCTTCTGGCTGACCACCTGCTCCGGCGTCAGTGCTACCGGATCGCCAAGCGTCGGCAGGCTGCGAGCAGATGACAGGCGTCTGCTCATCATCACCTGACCAGCTTCGTCGCGGATCTTCGAGGAGGCGGTGTCGGCGATCTTCTCCCAGTCCAGCAGCCGCTGCCGACGCGCCCCGGCCCCGGCTACGTCATCAGTCAGAACGAAGGCGGGGCCGACCTGGCGGTAAGTTCCGGCGACGGCGAAAGCCAGAGCACGCAGCAGGTCGCCCGCCGGGACGGGTGTCGATGATCCGAAAAGGGTCAGCGTTTTTTCAGCATAGCGTGGATCGGCGTAAATCTCCTGGTGCGTCAATGCAGAAATCCGGCTCACGAGTTCGCCGACCGTCTTTGCGCTAGTCCACGAGACGGCGGTGCGTAGGACTGTGCTGTCGGGCCGCAGGTCGCCGTCTTTAGGTATATTGGGGATAATGGCCCGCAGCAGGATGCTGTGCTCCGCTGCTAACGGCCCGTGTCTAGGAGACCAGGTACGCAGTCTGCCCCCAGCATCCGGCTTCGAGCCTGAGAAGTAGATGGTTTCGCCCTGCTTGTCGTACAGGCGAATTTTGGCGGTCTGCCCGAGGCGCAGGCGGGCACCGTCGATTTGGTCAGACACGTCTTTGATGTCCGTCCGTTTCTCATCGGGTATCTTCGAAAGCTCCGGGTCTGACGACGCCACCCAGAGTCGGCCTTGTAGGAACAATCCGTGAAACAGTGCTTTCTGCGTGTCGTCGGTCAAATCGGTCAGACCTAGGCCGATCTCCGAGGTCAATGCTTTCCACTGCGGATCGTCGAGGCTTGCCGTCAGTGCCTTGAATGCTTCGTATCTGTTCAAGTCGGCGAAGATGTCCGGGGGGCCGGGGTCTTCATTAAGGGCGACTTTGGTGGCTGGAGCGATCACGGAGACGCTGCCGAAGGTATCGGTGCGCTGGCCGAACGCCGTGGCGATGTCTGCGAGAGACGCATCGGCGGCGGGCATTTCAGTGCCTAGGGGGAGCGGGACGCGCTCCGCGCCGACGGTGAGAAGAAGGCCATGTGCTGGCGGGGGTGCGGTGAGCAAAGCCCAGGCGAGGGTAGGCGGTGCTGGGGGCGGGTTGGCCGCCGAAGACATCAAAGTCGGGAAGGAGAGAAGGAAAAGAAATAGTGCTTGAAAACGCATGATATGTGCCTCGGAACGGAAGAAGGTTGTCTTCTCTACAACGCAAAATGAAAGGGAATCGGTTCGCGCGTTTAGTCGAGCAGCAAAACATCGGCAGTTGTGCCTGCGGAAAGAACGCTCAAATCGGTGGGCATGATCAGCAGCGCATTGGCTTCGGCGGCGGCACCGAGCATTCCCGAGCCTTGACGGGAGAGGGGGCGAACGGTGGTTCCACCGGCGGTTTGCGTGGCGACGGCGCGGAGGAAGCTCTGACGGCCGGGGTTGTGGACGGCATCCTCGGTCAGACGGGCGGAGATGAGGGGGCGGGAAGTGTCGGAGTGGCCGAGGAGGCGGCGGAGGGCGGGGCGGACGAATAATTCGAATGTCACCAGGGACGACACAGGGTTCCCGGGCAGGCCGAAAAAGAGGGTGCTGCCCCAGTGACCGAAGGCGAGCGGCTTGCCGGGGCGGATGGCAACGCGCCAGAAGTCGACGGTGCCGCGCTCGGCAAAGACGGCTTTTACGTAGTCGAAATCGCCGACGGAGACGCCGCCGCTGGTCAGCAGCAGGTCGGCTCCAGCACATTGATCGAAGGCTTCGCGCAGGGACTCCGGCGTGTCTCGCGCCGACAGGCGATGGGTTACGATGCCGCCGGCCTCTTTGACCTGGGCGGCAAGCGAGTAGGCATTGGAATTGTAGATTTGGCCTTGCTCCAGGGGCTGACCCGGCGAAACCAGCTCATCCCCGGTGCTGATAATCGCGACACGCGGCCTTGGATTAACCCGTACGGTGGAACGCCCCACCGCGGCGCACAGGCCGATGCCCGCCGGGCGCAGACGGGTTCCCGCTGTCAGGACAACGCTTCCGGCGGCAACATCCTCCCCGGCGGGCCGGATGCAGTCGCCGGAAATGGCTGCCGTCAGGAAAGTGACGCTGCCGCTTGGCTGCGTCTCCGTCTCCTCGACGGGAACGACGGCATCAGCTCCTTCCGGCAGCGGTGCGCCGGTCATAATCCGCAGGGTGGTTCCAGGCCGCAGGGCAGGAATGGACAATGCCCCGGCGGGAATATCCCCGGCGACGGGGAGAGTCGTGGGGGGCGACTGCACCTCGGAGGCGCGGACAGCGAAGCCGTCCATGCTGCTGTTGGCGAACGGCGGCAAATCGATCGGCGAAACGATAGCCTCGCCGAGGATCAATCCGAGGGCCTCTTCCAGCTGCGTTTCGGCGGCGGGCAGGGGCGTGACCTGAGCGAGAATTCGGGTGAGTGCTTCGTTGTAGGTAAGCATAGTAATCCAGCTCCTGAAACTCATCACGGCCTTTCGGAACCTAACCCCGCCGCTTCGCGTCGACCCTTCCCTAGGAAGGAAGGGTGAGGAGTTAGGAGAAGAGTGAAGAGGGGCCGTCTGCTCCTGTCCTCTCTACTCTTAACCCTTCCCTCTTAGGGAAGGGTCGACGCGAAGCGGCGGGGTTAGGTTCCGCTCGGATGCTCGGTCTCGCGGACTCTCAGGACATCCACGGCGTGGGGCAGGAGGGGGGCAAGGCTTTCTGCACCGTCTTTGGCTCCGGAGGGGCTACCGGGGAGATTGACGATCAAGGTCGCGCCGCGCACTCCGGCTATCCCGCGCGAGAGGGCGGCGAAGGGGTTGTGCTTGAGACCTTCGAAGAGCAGAAACTGGCTGATATTGGGGGCATCCCGGTCCAGGGCCTTGCGCGTGGCCTCGGGCGTGACATCGCGCGGGCTAAAGCCGGTGCCGCCGGTGGTCAAAATGACATCGCAGCCGTACTCGTCGCACCAGCGGCGGAGGGTGTCGGTGATGGTTTTCTTGTCATCCGGCACGACGGCTTCCAGGGCGATCACGAAGTTCTCCGCGGAAAGCGCGGCTTTGATCGCCGGGCCGGAGAGGTCTTCGCGCTCGCCCCGGCTGCTCCGGTCACTGATGGTCAGGACGCCGACTCTGACTACTTCTCCCATACAAAATCCCCACTCTTTCCCCCGGTCTTCGAGACCAGATGCACGCCGCCGATGCTCATGCGCTTGTCGGCGGCCTTCGCCATATCGTAAATCGTCAGCGCAGCGACAGTCGCCGCCGTGAGGGCTTCCATTTCAACCCCCGTCGGGGCAAAAGTCGTCGCTGAGGTCGTGATGGTGATCTGCCCGTCCCCCACCTTAAAGTCTACCGAGACATCCGACAGGGGCAGGGAGTGGCAGAGGGGGATCAGCTCATCGACACGCTTCGCGGCCAGTATCCCGGCGATGCGGGCGACCCCTAAAGCATCGCCTTTGGCGAGTTCGTTTTGACAAATTTTGTGCGCCGTTTCCGGCTGCATCGTGATAATCGCTTGGGCCGTCGCGACCCGCCGGGTAGCTTCCTTCCCAGAAACGTCTACCATACGGGCTTTCCCGTGTTCGTCAATGTGGGTGAGGTCAGGCATTTAGAGTTCCAACTCATCCAGTACTAGAATTTGCAATTCGGTGATCCGGCGAAAGTGCGACCCGTTGTTTGTCAAAAAGGCGTCACATCCGCTGTGGATGGCGGATGCTGCTTGAACCGCATCTGGCGTCCGCATATTGTATCGAACACGCATATCGGCAGCACGCTCTGCAACTGCCGCATCAATCGGCAGAACTTGGAAGTCAAAACTATTCAGCAAAAGATCGCGATAACGCTGTGCTGTTTCCCTATCTCCTTTTCGCAGGGGGCCAACTAATCCTTCCGTCAATGTCAAAGTCTGCCCGCGAAGCTGGCCGGAAGTGATTGCCTGAAAGACCGCAACCATCTTCTGCTCAAAAGCAGGATTGGGATCAACGAAGTAAATAATGCAATCCGAGTCAACTCCAAGACTTCGTATGCCTGATAAGGCGTCTGCAATTCGCCTCATTCGGGTTTGTCCCACTCATCGCGCATCTCATTAATGTAATCCTGCACATTGACCCCTTCCCAGGTGCCCTTACCAATGCCATGCAGCTCCATAATGCTGTGCTTGGGCTTCTCCGCCACTTCTTCCGCTTCCAGCAGCTTCTCGACGGCGGCCTGTACTAGCTCCGATGTCGGCACTCCGCGCCTTGCAGCCACTCGGTTCAGCCGCTGCCGCGTTTCGAGCTTTAGCTCTATTTCCAGGATGCTCATTTTACTGCCCCCATGTCTCAATTCCTCGTTTTGTCGGTAGAAAGATTGGAAGGCTTAATACCGGTATTTTCACTGCTACGAACAGTTCCGGTCATTCATGCAAGTACATCGGTAAGGGTTTTGCCCTCGAATGGGTCAGGTGTTACCGTTTCTAGACAAATCTTGCTGAGTTCATGCAGAGCCAGCACCTCGGGTGTCGTGCTCTGCTTGTCGGCTCTTGCCTTCAGGGCACGTTCGATTTCCGGTGTCAGTATGATTGTCATGGCCTGGCTCCTCTGGATTTGATACCTTCTCACTTGCTCTTAGTATACCCTCCACATCCCCACAAATAAGCAGGCAGGCACTTGACAGGGATAGTAGACATTTGCTATACTCCGGCAGAGCAGTAGTAGAAGGAAGTCTACCCCCATGGCGATCGGCTGGCTTTTTCTGGATATGAATGCGTTTTTTGCGTCAGTGGAACAGCAGGAGCACCCGGAGCTGCGTGGGAAGCCGGTGGCGGTGGTTCCGATGCTGACGGATACGACCTGCTGTATTGCGGCGTCCTATGAGGCAAAAGCTTACGGCATCAAAACGGGGACGGGAGTGGCGGAGGCGAAGCGTCTGTGCCCGAATATCCATCTCATCGAGGCAAAGCACGGGCCGTACCGGGAGTACGGGGCACGGATTATTCGGACCGTGGAAAGCTGTCTGCCGATCTCGGAAGTGTGGTCGGTGGATGAAATGGTCTGCAAACTGTGGGCGAATGAGCACTGCCTTCTGGATGCGATCACGCTGGGAGAGCTAGTTAAGAGCCGGATCAAATCTGAGGTCGGGGAGTGTATGCACTGCTCGGTCGGGCTGGGGCCGAATCCGTTTCTGGCGAAGGTCGCCGCCGAGCTGCAGAAACCAAACGGCCTAGTGGTGCTCGACGACGACGATCTGCCGCACAAGCTGTTCCGCATGAAGCTGACCGACTTTCCGGGAATCAGCCGGGGCATGGAAGCCCGGCTGAAGGCCGCGGGAGTTTTCACGACGGAACAGATGTACGATCTGTCCCTGCCGCAGATGCGGGCGATCTGGGGCGGGGTAGGGGGCGAGCGGTGGTGGTATCAGCTTCGCGGGCACAATGTCGCTTTGCCGCCGACGGATCGGCGAAGTGTTGGGCATTCTCATGTGCTGCCGCCCGAGCTGCGGACCCGGGGCGGGGCGGAGGCGGTAATCGGGCGGCTGCTGGAGAAGGCCGCCGAGCGGCTGCGGCATCATGGGTATCAGGCACGGGGCATCTCTCTGTATGTGCGAAGTATCGACGGCCGGACCTGGGCGGCGAAACGTCGCCTGACGGCCTGTGCGGATACCTGGACTCTGCTGACTGCGCTTCGAAAGCTAGAAGAACATCCGTTCCCAATCCCGAAGCAGGTGGGCGTGGTGCTGTATGACCTGCTGCCGGATGCCGCCGTGACTTTGCCGCTGTTCGGGGAGGATCAAAAGCGTCTGGAGGCGGCCCGGGCAGTGGACGGCATCAACGCCCGCTACGGGCGCGGCACGGTCTCGATGGCCTCGGTGAAGCCGGTGAGCTACACGGCGGAGGATAAGATCGCGTTTAAGAAGATTGGGGAGATGGACTAGGGTTGGGTATAGTGTGTTTATGTTGTTTTTGGGATTGGATCTGGCCTGGGGGCCGAAGAATACGAGCGGTGGGTGCGCTTTGGTTTGGAGCGGACGGCGAGGAGGCGTCCTAGATTTCACCGAGACGCTGGGAGACGATTCGGATATTTTGGCGTGGGTGCAGCGGTGGGACGCAGAAGCGGGGGCGGAAGGTCTGCTGCTCGGAATCGATGCACCCCTGCTGGTCCCGAATGAAGCCGGCAAACGGCCCTGCGAGACGGAGCTGGGGCGGCGGTATGCGCGGTTTCAGGCGGGGGCGCATCCGGCAAACCGAACGATCTTCGGCGGCGACGTACGCGGGGAGCGGCTGGTAGCGCGGCTGGCCGAATTGGGCGTCGTGCATGACCCGTATCTCCATCAGCCGGGGCGGGTGGGGGTACGTCAGGCGATGGAGGTATTCCCGCACCCGGCGCATATCGAGCTGTTCGGTTTGACGCGGACTTTGAAGTACAAAAGCAAGCCGGGGCGGGACTATCCGGGCCGCTGGGCGGCGTTTGCGGAATATGCACGGCACCTGCGACTTTTGGCGGAAGAGTTGACACTCGATCTGCCGAGTGACTGGCCTCCAGCGGACTTCACAGGCCGCATCGGGGGCGGCCTGAAGCGGCTGGAAGACGGGCTGGATGCACTGAGCTGCGCGTGTATCGCCCTCTGGTACTGGCAGCGCGGAGCACAAGGGGCCGAGGTGATCGGGGACATGACGCACGGCTATGTCGTGGTTCCGGTTCGGCGAGCTAAAGCTGGGCACACTGAAGACAGGGTACAATAAGCCCATGACTTCGCCGCTGCTACCCGTGCTGCAAACCCCGCGTCTTATTCTGCGTCCGATGACGGTCGGGGACAGCGAGGCCGTGTACCGGATGATCGCCGTTTCCCGAGAGGCATTTTCCCGGTGGTTTACCTGGTCAAGCGATTCCAATTTAGACTCTGTGCGGGAACACAGCCGCCGACTGGAAGAGGCCATGGCGGTCGGAACGGCTTCGGAGTATGTGATTTTGACCCGTGCCCACAGCCTGGTCGGTCGGGTCGGGCTGATGGAGATCGACACGGCGGCACGGTGTGCGGAGCTAGGGTATATGCTGCGAACAGATTTCGAGGGGCAGGGCTTGATGACGGAGGCGGCGTACACACTGGCGTCCCATGCCCTTGGTCCCGGCGGCCTGCACCGGCTCTCGGCTTATGTCGATGTGGAGAATATCGGCAGCCAGCGCGTTCTGTCTCGGCTGGGCTTCCGGCACGAGGGAACCCTGCGGCACGTGGTCCATCACCCGGAGCGCGGGTGGCGGGATCAGCATGTGTATGGAGTGCTGGAGGGAGAGCTAGTTGGGTGATTTGACTGCGAAAACCGGCCTGCTCGTCTGCGCGGCGACGGAGATGGAGCTGGCCGCCTTCGGCGGGCCGACTGCCGGAGTGGAGCTTTTCGTGACCGGTGTCGGCATCCCGCAGGCACTGGCCCGGACCTTGGAAATATTCGGACGTTTGCGTCCAACGCGTGTTCTGAATATCGGCATTGCCGGGGCGTATCCGGGCAGCGGGCTGGGGATCGGCGATGTCGTGATGGGTGCATCCGAAGTGTACGGCGATGTCGGATTCGAGCTGCCGGAGCCGCCGGGGTTCCGCTTTGTCGGCGAGGCGGAGTGGGGGGCGTTCTACCGGGAGCCGTTGCGGCTGAACCGGTTTGCCGAGTTCGGCGGTCTGCCGATCCGGTCCGGCTGCACGGTGAATTCGTGCACGGGCACGGAGGCGACGGGGCGGCTGCGGGAAAATCTGTTCGGGGCGGCTTTCGAGACGATGGAGGGGGCCGCGGTCGCACAGGCAGGCACGGTCTACGGGATTCCCGTGTGCGAGATACGGGCGATCAGCAATTTTGCGTCGCGGCGGGATATGCGGCCTGAAAATATAACACTGGCACTGGATCGCCTGCGTGAGTATTTTCATTTCGGAACCGGCATTGTGGTCGGCAACAAGACCCGGCATTAAAATGCCGGTCTACCCGGAGAAAGTGTCTCCGACACTGAAGAAGTAAAGACAAAGAGGGCGCGTCTAGCAGCGCACCCTACGGGTCAGCCCATCCCAATCACGGAGTGACTTTCTCCGGGTAGACCGGCATTTTAATGCCGGTTACTCCTGTGGGGCTGTGGTACTGGGTAGCATCCGCCCAGAATTATGCAACAATGCTGTGCGGAAATAGAACGAGAGAATCTTCCATGACGGAATTGACTTTGGGCATTTCGCCCTGTCCGAACGATGTGTATATCTTTAGCGGGCTGTTGCTGGGGAAAATCCAAACCGAGGGTTTGGAGTTTCGTGTTGACTTTCAGGACGTCGAAACGCTGAATTCTCGGGCGCAGGCCGGAGCGATGGATGTCGTGAAGATCAGCTACGCGAACTTTGTTCACTGCCGGGACAGCTATGATTTGCTTCCGAACGGCGGGGCCTTGGGGCGCGGGGTCGGGCCGCTGCTGCTCTCGAACGGGGGCGGCTGGGACCCGGACGGCGAGGTGCTGGTTCCGGGGGAATATACGACGGCTAACTTTCTGCTGGACTTCTATGCGAATCGGCCACTGCGCAAACGATTTTTGCCGTTCGATGCGCTGTATGCGGAGCTTCTGAAGACTCCGGGAGCGCAGGGGGTGGTGATCCATGAAAAGCGGTTTACCTACGCTGTCGACGGGCTGCATTTGCTTCAGGATTTAGGCGACTTTTGGGAAAGCGGGACAGGTTATGCCATTCCGCTGGGGGCGATTGCCGCGCGGAAGGGACTGGATCAGGGTCAGCTGGCGGAGGTGGTCCGGGCGAGCCTGCGCTGGGCACAGACGCATGACCTGGAGGCGTTTGCGCTCTGCCGCGAGTACGCGTCGGACTTAAACCCGGAGGTCGTTCGCGCCCATATTGCCCTTTATGTAAACAGCTTTTCGGAAGATGTCGGGCCGGAGGGGCAGGCGGCAGTCGACTTCTTTTTCCGAAAGCAGCAGGAGTTTATGGGCCGCGACTAATCACTTTTGGGGATAACCACTTGTCAAATGTCTATTCTCGTGCTATAATGACCGTGTAAGCCGAACATCCGTTGCCGAACGCCTGTTTTTGTTCGTGCCGATACTGGTTTCTCTAGAGGGAATATACAATGTCAAAACCAATCTCCGTGCGTCAGAAGCAGATTTTGGACTGCATTCAGCACCACATGAACGCGCATGGCTACCCGCCGACGGTGCGCGAGATCGGGACGGCGGTCAATTTGTCGTCGTCCTCGACGGTGCATGCACATTTGAAGAGCTTGGAAGAGCAGGGGCATATTCTGCGTGACGCGGTGCTGACCCGGGCGATCAAGCTGGTAGCCGGCATGGACAGCGAAGATAACCGCCCGCGAAGCCGGCCTGTGATCCAGATGCCAATTATCGGGACGGTGGCCGCCGGTAAGCCGCGCCTGGCGGTGGAAGATGTGGAAGATGTTTTCCCCCTGCCCTCGGATTTTATCAAGGGGGAAGGGTTTATGCTGCGCGTCGTCGGAGACAGCATGATCGAGGATGGTATTCACGAAGGCGATTTGGTGGTGGTACGCCGCCAGCCGACGGCCAACAACGGCGAAACCGTGGTGGCGATGATCGACAACGAAGCGACTGTCAAGCGTTTCTACAAAGAGAAAGCACGGATTCGCCTGCAGCCCGCCAATAAGCGGATGAAGCCGATGTACCATGACAATGTGGAGATCGTCGGCAAGGTCGTGGGATTAGTCCGGCAGATGGCGTTCTAAGAGAGCATCCAGAAATCATGCCGCATATAGAAAACAGTGTTTCGATCAACGCCCCGCTGGACAAGGTGTTTGCTCTGGCGCGGGATGCCGAGTCGTTCCCGCAGTTCATGCCGGATGTGGAGAGCGTCTCGGTCAGCGAGCGCAGCCCTGACGGCAGCCGGACGGTGACGGATTGGGTCGCGGTGGCGTCGGACTTCAAGCTGAAGGTGCGCTGGACGGAAGAGGACCTGTGGGATGAGGCGGCGCATACCTGCCGCTTCACTCAGCTCAAGGGCGATTATACGGCTTATGGCGGGGTGTGGACATTCACGGCGAATGGCGGCAAGGCGACGGTCTTCAGCTCCGCCATCGACTACGAGCTTGACATCCCGCTGATCGGACCGCTGCTGAAGGCGGTCGTCGCCCGGCTGATGCAGAGCAACACGCAGAAGATTTTGGAAGCGATCAAGAGCCGCGCCGAGCAGTCTGCTCCGGCGTGAGCGTACCGACTGAGACAAGCGCGATTCCTGTATAATAGTGGCGTAATATCTCTAGGTACGTTTTATGATAACGCGGCCCGGCCATCGCGACCGCCCCGTCCTGAGACATCCCCAGCCCGTGCCCCCAGCCCCGGCCATCGAACCGGTAACTTCCGTCGGTTGTCCGCGTGAGCGTCAAGCGCGTACTCCGAAGAACGTCATACCCCAATATCTGCCGAAGCTGCGGCCCGGTGACTGTGCGGAGCGTCCCATCCGCTCCCGTTACTGTGGCCCGTACTACCCTCCCGGAAGCGTCCAGCCCGTCCAAACTTAATGAGACGAATTTCTCGACATATGTTCGGGGGTCTTTCGCCAGAAGTGCTTGGATTTGCACGGTGGTAAATGTCTGTGACCAGGTGTGATATTTCCCGGTGTCGGCGTACTCGCGTCCGTCGCCGGGGTCTGCATCGCGCACGGCGCAGAGATAGGGGCAGTCGCCGTTCGTATCGCAGGCGGTGACGCCGCCGCTGTCGGTGGAATAGGGCGCATCAATTAAGTGTCCTTTGTAAACCATCACCTGTCCACGCGTGTCGTCTACGGCGGCATTGCAGAGGGCCGTTTCGCCATCCACTCCGTAATAGCCTTCGCAGCGCGTGGTGTCGTCGAGATCAAACCCATCCACTTTGCACTTTCCCCGGTTTTTGAGCGCGTAAGTCCGTGCGGCGACTGCCTGGGCCTTCATGGCCTCAATCGGGACGCGAGAGCCGATTTCGGCAGGGATAACGCCGTAAAGATATGGCTCCAATTGAATGGTATTAATGACCCGGAGCGTGCTGTCCGGCTCGCGCCGGACCGTCAGGAACCCGCGATAGCGATGCCAGGGCAGGCCCTTCGAGCCAAACGGACGGCTGTCGAGACGTGCGATCTTGACAAAGCCCGCGCCGCCGGACAGTGCATTGAGTGCCGAGAGCTTTTCCGCGATTGGCGTATCTTTCAGGTCATCCACCCGGGCCAAAGTGATGCCGGTCGGCAGGGCAGTCAGCTTGTAAATGACCCCCTTGCCACCGTGTGCGATGGAGCGATTGGAAAGCGGATTGCTGAGGGTGAACTGCTGGTCGCAGGAGATCAGCAATGTTGCGGAGTGCCGGTAGGAGTGGTCTAGTCCGATTCGCAGCGCTGCGGGGTGGGGACTATCTGCGTGGGCCGCGGCAAGCGGGAGAGTTAGGAGTAGGGTTAGAAGTGAGAATAGGCGCATTTTTGCTCCACAAACAAGAACAGCCCAGGAGAATCCTGGGCTGCCGTTCCAAATAACATCGGGGTGACAGGACTTGAACCTGCGGCCTCTCGGACCCGAACCGAGCACTCTACCAAGCTGAGCTACACCCCGTTATACACTGCAAAGCTCTCTCCGCAGATGTCATATCATAGCCGATTTGACGACTGTCTGTCAAGGCTTTGCGGAGGAAAATTGAAGATCTGGGCAAAATCCGCCGATAGGATAAGGAGGAGTACCGCCCCGATGAATATTTCCCCGTTTGCCCTGGCCGCTGCCGCCTGCGCGGCGACCCTTGCCGTGAGTCAATCCGTCGTGCCGACCGTGCAGGCGCAGTCGGTCGTTGTGCCGCTGTACCGGGTTCGGATGGAGTGGCAGAAGGCGAATCGGGTTGCCGGTGGGCTGACGGTTCGCGGCAAGATCACGAACACGGGCAGCGAAGCACTCACCTACACGCAGGTGACCCCGATCCTCGTGGATGCGGCGGGGCATTGCGTCTACAAAGTCAGCGGCTATTTGACCGTCAGCCCCCTCCTGCCGGGAGCCGAGGCGGAGTTCCGGGCGAGCGGTCCGCTCCCGCCGAAGTTTGCCGATCTGCGTACGACGTTCTATGAATCAGGAAAACCGGTCCTTATCGAACCGGCTCGTCAACTCTCTTCCGTTTCTCCTAAACCCTAATTCCGCACCAATCTCTAATTCCGCATCAATCTTTCCAGCACGGTTTCATAATCGAAGAAGGCTTGAAATAGGGCGCGGTCGCCCCAGCCGTAGCCCGCTTCCAGATGGTCGCCGGAGCGGTACAGGGAAATCGGGAAGGCGACACGCTTCGTGTCGAACAGTTCGCCGGCTCCTTGGTAGCAGTGGGGGACATCGTCGGGCGTGATCGCCCGCAGGCAGGATTTTACGGTCGGGCCGCCATTGGAGTCAAAGTCCAGCCAGACCAGCCAGCCCTCGTACTGCTCCTCGATGCCTGGATGGGCCGGATCCAGCGTCTCCGGATAATCAGGATTGTTCTTCTCCAAAACAACATGAATTAGCCCCAGGTATCCGCCCAGCTCGCGGCATTCCACGAAGTTGCTGCCGAGGCCGACTCGGTGGACGCGCTCCCATAGCTCCGGGCCGATGGCATGGGGCAAACGCTCGATAAAGCCGCACAGGCCATAGTCGCCCAGGCCGTCCGCCGACTCGCTTCCGAAGTAGGGCAAGAGCTTAGTTTCGCTCATCGAGCGTGCCCCGATGAGCGTCTTGCCATTGGGAGAAGGCAGACGGACGGAGTTTTTGTACGATTCGACATGTACTTCATCGACCGCGTTACCGATGATCCCCTTCGCCCAAATTCCGTCACCCAGCTCCTGCAAGAAGAGATCGTCGACGGTGCCGGTCTTGCCTTCCACGAACTCAATCCCGCCGAAGAGGTGTTGCAGCTCGAGTTGCCCGGGACGTTCCAGTGGATCGAGGTAACCGCCGTAGACACCGACATCATGGATGAACAACCCGCTCGGAAGCATCACTTTGCCGCGATAGCCCTGGCCGGTCACGAAGAAGCCGGCACGGCCATCGGGCAGGATCGCGGGATCCAGACGCAGGTCTTCCATGATGACTCCTTCCGGGTTGGCGTCGTACCAGAGGCGGCCTTCACGCGGCGGACAGTGCGGAACGGCAGTGCGTGGCCCGCGAATACGCGTAAACGTAAACTCACGGGCCATGTCGTAGACATTATGCATGCCGTACATTTCGTCGGGTGTGAGATAAAATAGCAGGTTGGTAGAGTACAGCTCGCGTGAGATGGGATCTTTGAGTCGGGACAGCCGGACTGTGACGGCATAAGTGATTGTGCCGCTCTGCGGGTCCTCGAATGACTGAATGGGTCCGTTAAAGGCGGCTTCCCAGGCTTTTCCGGCTTTACGCGCCTCCACGCCGAATTCGCGGACGGTATGCGGCAGGACCGTGAGAGTGGTCAGAGACGGTCGGGGCATATCGAGTACAGCTAAATTATCCACGCGGCGATCCTACTTCCAAAAATTAACTTGTCACGACTAAGTTTCCAACGGCATTGTATTTTACGTTATCGGTTCCGCTGCAACTCTTCGTGAGGGGCCGCAGGGGAATACCTTTTCTTAGCCGTAGTTTCCTCCTGTGCAAACTCGTATTCTTGCCTATCTAACAAGAAAAGCGAAAAAGCCAAAGGGAGACAGGCCAGTGGCCTGTCTCCCTTTGGTCCTAATTGCGCTTATGCCTGAACAACGCGCTTTCGGACAAGTGTGACTGTTAACCCGGCGAGACCTAGCGAAAATAGGCAGAAGGTACCAGCTTCCGGTACGGCAGTCGGGGTAACCGGCGGCGAACTCACGCCACTGGCACTCCAGCTCCATCCGTCCCAGGACCCATTGGTGAGCGAGCGGCCACTGGCTCCTACCCCCGAAAACTCCCAGGTCTGCCCGTTCGAGCCGGTCCAGTAGCCCCAGTAGTCGTTGCCCTCACCTACCTGCGAATGGCCGTTAAAGCTGAAGCTTTTGACGAAGATTCCGGAGGGGTCGCCGGGACCGTAACCCGGATAATAGCCGACACTCAGGCTCGTCCCCGCTGTGAGGGCCGCGATCATATCCGCCCCGGTCTTCGCGCCGTCGTAGAAGTAACCGTAGGCATAATTGTGATCCGCAGTCCCGTCCTGGAAATCCAGGGTCAAAAAAGACTCGCTGCTGCCGGTCCCGACAGTTTGCGTGATCTGAGGAGTAAACGAAATCGCACGCGCCGTCCCCGGCAGTAAACAAAGTACGCCGACGACCACAGCGGACACGGATGCCGTGAGCTTACGACGCCGGATGACAACGGCCGCAAGTCCGATGAGACCGATCAGGAATATCGCGAGCGTGCTGGCCTCCGGCATCGGAGCGGAGCCGACAGCGGAGATGGCGTCGATGATGCCGCCCGATCCGGTGGGGTTTGCCAAGAATCGAATGTAGCTGATGGTGGTCAGCGGTGTCTGTCCGAAGAACGAGTAGGAGCTTCCACCGGCGGAGCCGTTGTAAAGCGTGTTATCCGCGAACGCGACTGTTTTGCCACCAAAGTCGGCAGCGGTGAGTGTCGGGTCGACCGGCTTGGTGAAATCATTCAGAGCACCCCATCCGGCGGCGGCGGTGGAAGTCGCCGTCAGGCCATCCCAGTGGTAAGGATTTTCCGGGAACAGGACTGAGTTCGAGCGTGCGACGCTGTAGAACGTCACTCCGTCGGCACTGACACTCACCTGGGGCAGCGTCCCGAACGCTGAGCCATCAGCGATCTGATAAGTGGACATATCAGTGCCGTCTGACGCGAAGCCAGATTTGCCGATAAAACCCTGGTTGCTGAACAGGATAAAGTCCTGTCCATACCAGGAAGTTGCCGAGTGTGTGATCGGGGCGGACATCTGTACCGTTAATTGGCCGGTCCCGGAGCTGTCGAAGCCCGTCAGCAGATTTTTCGCGGTCGCTTGGTCTTTGCCGAAGGCGGGTTCCACCATCGAAGCATGATAAAGATCGCCGAACGTGTCATTGACCAGTGTCGTCGGCTGCCCGAGGGCGGCGGAAGGGGCGCTGAAAAGCGCATTTGTCGAGAGATGGCTGGAAGACACCACGGAACCGCCAAAGTTTTGCGCTGAGGCTGTTAACGGTGCAACGCAGAGCAGTCCGAAGACTGCGGGAATGAGAATAGGTGTGAATTTCAATGCTGCTTCCTTTCGGGAGGCGGGTGTGTGCTGATCGCACGAATAGTGACATCAAGGAATTTGATAAGCGGAGCAGGGAAGCATTCCTGGTCCGTATCCCGAATCATCC
Source organism: Armatimonadota bacterium (assembly GCA_025353925.1). Classification (GTDB taxonomy): domain Bacteria; phylum Armatimonadota; class Armatimonadia; order Armatimonadales; family Capsulimonadaceae; genus JANXMY01. Next base: position 49,430 of record JANXNV010000221.1, on the reverse strand, counting down.
TGCGATAATTCTCCCCATTGTGTCTTGTGCAAACTACGTGGACCAGAATAGGGTGCTGTATCTAGAACCGACTTGACGTGTCCGTCACAGTAGCAAACATTCGCTGTAAAATGGTGCCGGAAGTCCGTGTTCCCAGAATTTGCGTACGACAGGAACTCGCTGGGAGCACGCAGGAAATTGCTGGACTGCTTCGGTCCATAACCTGCATCGGAGAAGACCGGCGTTTCGGCGGGCGAGACCACTCGACTTAGAACAGCGGAAGGTCGATCCCCGGAGCCATTGACGGCACCAAAGAAATCGCCTCCGAGATAAGTCGCATTATAGCCGTATCCGTTGTAAGGTCTGGCGTGGGGACCGGGCTGAAACGGATTATCGGGACACCCGTGTATCTCTCCGTCTTTTGTGTAAACGCCCAAAAAACCGGTCGTCCAGACGTGAGTAATGAGGTCCTGCTTGAAATCCCAAGCATCGTTCGCATTGCTGTTGTTGTACGAGGGACACGCTTTTTCATCGTAATCCTCGGCATACATTTCCCATGCCAGCCCCAGCTGCTTCAGATTACTGGTGCAGACGGCGCGGCGGGCATTCTCGCGTACTTTTTGGAAGACGGGAAAAAGGATCGCCGCGAGGATGGAAATGATCGCGATGACTACGAGCAGTTCGATCAGGGTAAAGGCCCGGCAAGGATTGCGGGCAGGACAGTGGCAGCGTCCAGGGGGGGACGTGCCGGAGGCGTGACGAGACATGGTAAGGGTTCTTTCCGCCTGTCGCGCGCAGGCAGGGAAATCAAAGTGATCCCAATCACTTTGTACCGACGGCTGGCATTCTGGCTGAAGGCTTTCTAGGGAAAGACCTAACACAGTTGCGGGACAGCGCCGGATTTATCCAAACTTTTCAGGTTAGGACTTACCGGCTTCCCCAATTAAGCCCCGCGTTGACCGCGGAGCACCGAAGGCGTTGACACGATGAAGTTGTGAAATCGAGTATAGCAGGGGAGGGTGAGAAGAGTCAACCCTCAGTTTTATTACTCAGTTTATGCCATAATATGAGTAATAAAAGAGGGTTTTATTACTCATGCTCTGGAACTGGCAGAAACAAAATTGGCGAGACTTTGTCTGGAACAGTGATCGCCTGCGGCTCGCAGAGCAAAGGTTTCTGCTGGGCGGGGGCTTGCTTCTGGGTTCGCTTGACCCTCTTGAAGACGGGGATCGCAAACAGATCGAGGTCGAGCTGCTGCTTTCCGAAGCCCTCACGACATCGGAAATCGAGGGGGAGACTCTTGACCGCCTGAGCGTTCAATCGTCGATCAGGCAGCGGCTTGGTCTAACCTTTGACAATCGGAATGTCGAGTCGCGCGAGTATGGCATCGCCGAGATGACGGTCTATGCTTTGAACGATTACGCGGGCCTTTTGAGAGAGGAGACATTGTTTGATTGGCACAAAATGCTCATGAATGGTCGGCGCGACTTGTCCAGCATCGGGCAATACCGAACTCACATAGAGCCAATGCAGGTAGTCTCCGGGCGAGCCGATAAACCGAAAGTCTACTTCGAAGCCCCTCCCTCTGCACTCGTTCCCGCCGAGATGACACAGTTTGTTGAGTGGTTCAATGCTTCGGAAAAAACAATGTCTGCCTTGGCACGTGCCGGGATTGCCCATCTTTACTTTGCGTCTGTCCACCCCTTCGAAGATGGGAATGGCCGCATCTCCCGGGCACTGGCGGAAAAGGCCCTGCGGCAGGCAATCGGACAGCCGCTGCTTCTTGCGCTCTCGCCGACTATCCTTATTCGCCGAAAGCAGTACTACGATGCCCTGGAAGCGGCAAACAAGTCGAATGAGATCACGGCATGGCTTCTCTGGTTTGCCGGCACCGTTCTCGAAGCACAGACACGCACACTGAGCGAGGTGGCGTTTATTCAGGATAAGGTCAGAATGCTGGACCTTCTGCGTGGGCGATTGAACGAGCGTCAGGAAAAAGCTCTTCTTCGAATGTTCCGTGCTGGACCAGGTGGCTTCCTGGGCGGCTTAACTGCCGCAAAATACATGGCGATTACCGGCGCACCTCATGCCACGGCCACACGCGACCTGGCTGATCTCACCGAGAAAGAAGCACTGACTAGGCAAGGCGAATTGAAAGGCACACGCTATTTCCTGAAAGTGCCTATTCGGCCGACACCGCACATCGTCATCAATGAACACGGGGAGATCACAGAGGCGTGATTGTCTTTTTGCCCGCACCCTTGCAAAACTGATTAGGACTGTGCTATAATCCCAAGCCAGACGCGCCCAAGTAGCTCAGTGGTAGAGCACTTCTTTGGTAAAGAAGAGGTCGTGGACCGGGCGCAACATAAGATTTCAAGGCGAAAAGCGTCTTCTGAAAAATTCAGAAGACGCTTTTTTTGGCGATTTTGGGGTATTATGTGTTTGTAAACACGAGATGTATTTCAGAACACAAGCGAGCGGAGGTGTAATAATAGTGGACACGGCAGATGTAATTTACGATGTACCGATTCCAGACGCGTTCGCGAAGTGGGTGCAGGAGGCCGAACGCGGCGGGCAGCGCCCCGCGTCGGTGGCAAACCGAAAGATTTTTTCGCGAACAGCCGCCCCCCTTTTTGAGGTTGCGGGTGCAACGACAACTGGTCAGATCACGCTTGACGTGCTGAATGATGTCATCACGCTTTACAAGGGTCGTCGCAATCCTAACACGGGCCTCGAAAACGCTGACTCATCTACGCGAACGTTCTCGATTAGGCTGAAAACATGGTGCGGGGATGCTTATATGCGCCGTTATTTGCGCCGCGACCACTATTATGCTCTGAAACTGCACCGGAGCGACGATGATGCTGACATTCCCGTCTGGGGCCTTGACAAACTCGAACTCGGCATTAAGTGCATCAGCGCCCATTGGGACCCCGAACTCCACCCCGAGATCGCTGATACTTGGTTACGAGAAGAAGCCAAAGTGCTTGAGACGCGGGCCAAAGCATGGTTTGCGATGGCTCTGTCGATTGGGGCACGGCGCGGCGAAATGTGTAAACTGCGAACTTCGGACATCGACTATGATCAAAGAGTCGTTAAGTTTGCCGCCAAAAACACGAAGTCCAGAAAGACGCGTGGATTGCCCCTTAGCGACCGGGTCGCGGCTGCCATTATGGACATGGACGCTGCCCGCTTAGCACTTTCTGCCGTGCGCCCGACCAAGCGTGGGCCAAAGCCAGTGCTTGGTGCAGGCGGGACGCGTAAGCCTAAGCCAAAAGGCGACTGGCTGTTCAAAAACAGTTGGGGCGAACAGGTCGATGGGCCAAGTATGCTTCGCCAGTTGCAGCGGTACTTTGCCTGGGGTCGCTCGCAAGGAATGGACCTACCCGATAGGTTCACTTTGCATTCACTGCGCCACAGGGCCATATCTGCGGCGCTACAGGTCAACCCCGAACACGCGAGAGAAATGGCGGGCCACAAGAGTGTCGTAACAACGCATCAAATTTACGGCCACACGGTTTCGGAGGATGTCCGAAAAACGCACAAGCAGACTGACGTATTTGAGCAAGTTATGTCAAAGCCAGCGCAGGCAGAGCCTGCGCTCTCTCCGCCACCGGAACCCGCGCCGCAGCTTCCGCCTCGGATGCCGCGTCGCCAGCGAACGCACTCTTAACGCCGATCTCAAACCTGGCGACCGGGTGGAAGTCGCAGGGTGCAACCACACACAAAAATAGCGTGAACCGCCCTGTCAGGCGGCTCACGCTACTCCCAATTAAATTTGAAAGGAATGGCTCAGCGCAAACTTTGGTCAGGGCGCGCTGGACCTGATCGGCTAAGATCAATGCAACCATACCCGAGAGGGGTGACTCCTGTCAACCCTGCAACAGTTTCGGACGACAAAACTGCCGTCAAATGCACGTTTGCTCAAAAATGGGGAGACGACCCGTTTACGGCCCTGGGCCATACCCAGGTGCCAAACGCTCTGCTGGCATACGGGGCGCGGCTCGGTCTTGCCCCCGATGAATGCTGGCTCATCACCTGCATTTTGTCCTACAAGTTCACGTCGGCTGACCCTTTCCCCAGCCAAGATGCCCTGGCTGCCAAGTACGGTCGTAGCGTCGACACGGTTCAGCGCGTTACCAACAGCATGAGTGCAAAGGAATTGCTGGCAGCAACTCGGGGCCGCAACGAACTCGGTCACTTTAGCCACATCACCTACGATTTCAGTGCGCTTCGGGCCGCCCTGAACGAATGCTACTACCAGGATCACCCGCAAACACGGCCCAAGTATTCAGCGCCTGTACCCATACCGCAGCCTTGCGGCACGTCAGATGGGAAAGCCCGTAATAAAAGCCATACCGCAAGGCTGCGGCGCGGCAGTTTTACGGTACGGCCATGCCGAAAAAAGGCCGCTGTCCACACCGCAAAACAGGCTCCAGCCATGCCGCAGGGTTGCGGCACTAATGAGAGTCCAGAAAAAGAATTTGAAGAAAAACAAACAAAACAAGAGCAGTCCACGCAGGCGGGCGCAGACTCGCATGATTATGTTTCTGCTGTTGATTCTTTGAATTCTTTAAATAATGAGGATCAGGACGAAGCCGCGGTCATGGAGGCGCTGAAACTTGAAGCTGAGATCATGGTCTCAGAAGATGTTCCGAAACCAGTGCCAGCGCCTATCCAGGAACCAACGCAAAACCCTGCGCCAGCCCCGCCCCAAGCCCTTGCGCTGCCTGCCCTTGCCGTCGACTCCGACCGGGCCGCCGCTGAACTGTCAGGGGCGTCGGGCCTGGGCCTAGAAATCCTGGACGGCTACGTGTCAGAGTGGCGAGCCTGCGGCCTGGGCGACCAGGACATCGCCCAGATACTGGCAGAGACCTCGGCTGCGCTTGCGAAGAAGTCACCGCCGCCCGGAAACCCACAAGGCTGGGCGCGGATAACCCTCGAGCGCAAAATCGAGGCCCGCCGCGCCCAGGCCATCGCTCACCCCGAGGTCAGCCTGGAAGCCAAGATCGATGACAAGCTGGCAACCCTACCCCCCGTTCACGCTGCTGATCTTGATGCCATTCGGGGGCGGTTTCAGGCGTTGGCTGTGGAGGCAAAAAAAGAGGTCTCGCGTAAGGCGTCGTTGCTCCTTCGGGACGCGGCTGGGAGCGAAGCTGCGTACAGGGCCATTCCAGACACCTTGTATCATACGCTGATGGCCCGAATAAAGCCTGCGATGTTCCTTGCGCTCGAGCACGCGCTTGCTGCTGATAAGACGGTATATACGAAAAGATCGGAAATCGCGGCTTTCCGCGAGACCAAGGAGCGCGAAGTGCAGGCCGAAACAGAAAAAACCCCCATTCTACCCGCGAAGCCTGTCGCTTCAGGTGTGGGGTCGATGACAAAAACTAGTCTGCTTCTGCCAGTTTTGCCAGCCGTCAAACGCCTACTTTCAGCGATCCGAAAGCAACCTTAGGCGGGCAGCCCGGTTAGGGAATGACCTGCCAGGCAGGAACTCGGCCCAAGCCTACCAAGCGTTCAGACAGCGCGAAAGAAAGAGCGAATCCAGAAACTCATGTTCATTACTTACGGCGCACGAGATACTCTGCAACGAAGTCCAATAGCGGAAACTCACAAAAGTCGCAAATGTTTCGGAGCTCGGGCAGGGTGATGCGCCGCTCACTTTGCTCCATGCGGCTGATTACATTCTGGGCGACGCCCAAGTGCAACGCGAGTGCGTCCTGGGATAATTCGCGGTCGCGCCGCATCCGTCGCACCATCTGTGCGATTATCATGTCGTCGTGGGGCGGTTGCACAAGGATATTTTACCGCAACCCGCAATAAGACTTGACTTTTGACAACGTTATGATATATTATACAACATAACGTTGTTAAAAGTCAGGAAATCTCATCGTGTCAACTAATCTTACTGCTCGAATTTCTCCGTCTAGCCTCGTCGATACCCATTGTAATTACCGGTTTCACACCCTACGCGTGCTCAAGCAGTGGCCGCCCCGACCCGCGATCACGAACGCCAGCTTCGGGATCGCCTGGCATGAGTTGGCGGGCAAGGTCTATAATCCGCGCAACGGTACGCCCCCGAACGTCACCCACCTGGAAGCGTGGAGCCGCCAGGCGTTTCGCGGACAGCGGTACGACTCCGAAGCGGCGCGGGACGAAGATCGTTTGCGATGCTTGCGGATGCTTGAAGGTTATATCGCCAACGACGATCTTGATGACGCCGTGAACACATTATCCGTCGAGCATTGGGTAGAGAAGCCGATCACTCGTGACGGGCAGCCGTTTTTTGTTCTGTCGGGTCGCCTGGATCGGGTGATCGTGCGTGCCGACGCGTCCGGGACCGGTCCGGTGACGGTGGTGGGCCGCGACTACAAGCTGGGGCGGCCCAAGACGGACCTGGAAGCCGCTTTCACAAACCTCTGGCTGCTGAAGTTGGGATTCCCCGGATACGACAACTATTTGTCTGAGTTGGACTGGGTGGACGAGGGCGGTCGTGTGGACAGGGAGACAATCACCGTCGCGGACGTCCGGGGCCAGCACGCGGCGGTGATGGACAGGCTCCAGCGGGTGTTGCTCGGCGACGCCCACCCCCAAGAACCGGGCGAGCATTGCCAATGGTGCCCGCTCCGGGACGGCTGCGAGTCCCGAGAGAGCACGGGAATCGACTTCCGTGTAGACGCGTTCCAGGAGAACCACGCATGAACTTCCGCTATGTCCACCCCAACCTTCCCCACATCGTCACGCGGAATTGGTTCGAGATCATCGGCGATACCATCCGAATCGAACTGAGCCAAGGTGAGTACGCCGTCATCGACGTTGCTGACCTACAGCTGGTGGCTCCGCACCGCTGGTGTGCCGCGACTTTCCGCTGGCGGACGTATGCGATCACACAGGTGCGGGACGGACGGGACCGACAGCAGAGCCTGCGGATGCACCGTCTGGTCATGGGCGTCACCGACCCGGAGGTGCTCGTGGACCACCGGAGTCTGGATGGCTTGGACAACCGACGGGCGAACCTCCGGGTCGCCTCTCGGACGGAAAACGCATGGAACTGCCCGCGCCCGATAACCAATACGAGTGGGTACAAGGGCGTCTCGCGGGACCCACGGAGCGGCAGGTACACGGCGGAGATCAAGGTCAATGGTGTGACTCTGCGTCTTGGCCGATACACCTGTCCGGTGGAGGCGGCCCGTGCCTATGATGAGGCCGCCCGCCGACACCACGGACAGTTCGCGATGACGAATTTCTGACATCTGCGGGGACGCACAGAGCCAGCACCGAAAGTCTCGGCGCTGGCCCTATTGTTTCACCTGCCGTCCGGTCCCGCCGTTAGCTCAGGCTCGTTCGAATTCCAGTGCCTCAAACAGCCTCTCATTGTCTCGATGAGCAACGCCAATACCCAGTTAAGCGTGAGCAATTTATAATTACCAGGGTCTCCGCAGGGTCTCCAACTGACTCGTCGCCGTCAGGACCTCGGCGCACTGTTCCCATGGGATGTTCTCAATGCGGTCGTACCGAATTTCAAACGGATGGGACGCGGGCACGGCGTCTATGACGCGGCGGGCACGTGCGTCATCGGCAAGGGCCACGCTCACCCATACGTCTTCCAAGGTGTCGGGGAGTTGGCCGAACATATCGGCGATGTTCTGAAGGCGGGACGACAGGAGTTGGTGGACGCGGTCTTCCACCGACCCGCGGTAGCGCATATTGTAGATGTCCACGATTTCCCGCGTCTGCCCGATCCGTTGGATGCGGCCCTTGCGCTGTTCGAGGCGGGTCGGGTTCCAGGGGAGGTCCAAGTTGATCAGGCACCCCAGCCGCTGCAAGTTCAGTCCCTCGCTGGCGGCGTCCGTGCCGCAGATGAGCCGCACTTCCCCTGCCTGCACCTGGCGCTTGATCTCATCGCGACTGATGGGGGTGAACTGTCCGCCCCGCAGGAGGCCCGAGCGTGACGCGCCCGTGTAGAGCGCGACCGTCTCATTAGGGAAGTGGCCCGATAGGGCACGTGCCAGCCAGGACGCGGAGTCGTAATACTGGCTGAACAGGATGCACCCCGCCTCCCGCCAGCCCGAGGCGAGTTTCTCCAAAATAGCCGCGAACTTCGGGTCGTCCTCCGTATTGGTCCGCAGGGCGGCAGCGAAGGCTTCCAGATGCGCCCGTTCTCCAGGGGTCAGAGGGTACAGGGCAGATTCGCGCACATCGTCGTCCTCACCCTCCTCCTCGTCCTCGCCGACCGCCCCCAGCATCCGCTCCGCAGTGACGCGGCCCGCCTCAATCGAACTCCCCACCCGCCGCAGGAGCATCGTCTTCAGGAAGCCTGAACTTAGGTTAGGGCGCTGGCCGATCTCGCGGCAGAAATCCTCCGCGAACTGGTAAGCGCGTTCCAAAAACGCGGGCAGAATGATCGCCTCGCTGTCACCTTCGCCGTGGAGACGCACCCGGACGGGCTTCAGGTAGGACTCCCCCGTGGTCGGGTCGAGGGTGTCTTCCAGATACGCACGGGTGCGGCGGACGATGTGGCGGATGAATGGGTTGTGGCTCTGGAAGAGGCCCGTCTGAAGCCCGTTAAGGCGGCGCTGGTCGGCGGGACGCAGATCGCGGTAGCGGCTCCCAACGACGACCTGGGCGTCCTCGGGCACGTCCAGGCTGCGGCGTAGGACCGCGAAGTCAATGCCCTCACGGGAGGGCGGGAGAGGATTGCGTACCCACTCCCAGAGCGTGGTCGGACCCGCGTCCACCCCCAGAACCTCACGGCCTGTCACCAGGTCAATCGCTCGCCACGGGTCCCGCCGCCACAGGCTGAACTGGTCGCCCAACACAGAGTCGTTCCCCTCGGCCAGTACCGAGAGCATATCCCAGGCTTCAATCGGGTCGAGTTGGACGGGCGTCGCCGTCGCCAGGAGGATACTCCGAGTGCGGCGGGCTACGGTGTGGAGGAAGCGGAGCAGGTTGGTCGGCTTGGCGGGTTCGCCCCGATGGTTGGGGCCGAGGTTCGTTCGCCTGGCGTGGTGCGCTTCGTCCAGGATCACGCACTCAAACTCCATCCCTTCCAGGACGGCGATCCCGTCGCCCTTGCGCTTGATCAGTCCGGTCGAGACGATCCCCGCACGGCGAGGGCAGCGGCGCAGACCTTCGGGGCCGCTGTCGGGGTAGACGACGCCATTCTCATCTACCCACTGCCGCCCGTTCCATCGGGCCGTAGGGAACGCGAGGAGCGACCATAGTTCGCCCTGCCACTGCTCCATTAGCGGGCGCGGGGCCAGGATCAGGATAGGTTTCTCGCCGACCAGTGCCATGAGTTTTGCAGCAAGACCAAGCTGGACCGTCTTGCCCAGGCCGACCTGATCGGCAAGCACGAAGCGTGCCCCGCCACCCTGATGCGCCTCGAATGCCATCTGGACGAACGCCTTCTGGTGCGCCCAAAGCCCGTTCTCTCGGCGGTACACGGGCAGTTCGATTGCGGGGGCAGCAGGGTCGGGGGCGACGGCGTCCCGCCAGTCGCCCACAGTCGCCCATACCACCCGCCGCGAGAGCCGCCCGACGTCCTCGACTACAGCATCGGCGAGGTCAACGGCGTAGGGGTCGCACCAGAGGGCGTCAAACTCTTCCTGCACCCAGGTCGTGCCCTCGGCGCTCTCGTCCACCCAGACGATCTCGTAGTTGCGGGTCCAGGCGCTACGGGACTCGTTGGCGCTCCCAAGGAAGGAGAAGCGCACCCCGTTCTCCCGCGTGATGACGCCCGCCTTGCCGTGAATCAGGCCGAAGCGGGTGTCGGGGAGGACCCTAACGCGGAGTTTGCCGCTCTTCAGGAAGTCGTACAGGCGGGCGAGCCGTCTCTGCATCGGGGGCGGCACGTCCTCGGGCAGAGACCCTGCCCACTCGCGGCGCTGGGCGAGGTGGGCGGCGCGGGCGGTGGACACATCTGTGGGATCGAGTTGGGAGTTGCAGATGACCCGTACCTGGCCCTCAACCTGTTCGATGGCCTCTCCCGCCAGTTCCAGCACGGACGAGGAGAAATAGCCCGCGATGCGGTCGTAGGCGGTTGCCCCCAGAAGGGCGTCGGCCAGAAAGCCGTCCAGAGGTGCTCGTCGTGAGGAATAGCGCCGCATCAGAACCCATCTCTTTGCGGCCTGTGGGGGCGGCGTGTCATATTCTGCCGTATGATGTTAGCCGTCTCCTGCAACTGCTTACCACATTGATCGTGCTCGCGAATCTCGTCTTCCAGGTGAGTAACCTTGGAGGCAAGCGTGCTCCATGAAGCTGCAGCCTCATGGAGTAGATGTTGCTGGTCCTGCTCGGAACCACAAAAGGAAGCCGCCAACGTCTCCATCTGAAAGCAATACGAAGCTGTCTGTAACTTGGTCATCACTTCGCTCAGGTCGCGCTTGCGCTTATTAAACTGTGGCGTCTTGACCAGTTGCTCGGCCTTTCTCACCAGTGCGGGATTGAATCTGAGCATGGATGGCATTTGACCAATGTCATTCTCCGCCTCGCGAAACAAGCGATGACGGTTCTCGCGAAAGGTCTCGCGGTAACGAGCAATGGCGTCTCGTCGCGGCTCCACTTTGCCGATCTCCTCACGGAGCGACTCGTAGGTGGTCTGAATCTTTGCAAGAGTATCAATCTGGCGGTAGTCCAGTAACTTATCGGTGTTCTTCTGAACCTCGCCGAGCCTCCTGGACATATCAGCGTTGCTGATCAGGTGCGCGACAGCGACCACGGCGGCGGAGGCGTGCGAGACATTGTTCAGCCAGGTGCCAAACTTGTCAACGTTGGCGATCTCATGAAAGTCGCCGTTGGCGGCGCGCGTCATCGCCTTGTAAACGCCATTGGTGGACTGCACCATCTCATAGTTTTGATCCTTGAAACTGACCAGGAGGCTCCCCGTGTGGCTCGCCGCGATCTGCAACCCGGTACTGGCGGTGTCGGCACCATAGCTCACGAGCATGGCACCGATCACGTTTTGACGGGTCGCCTCTGCGAACACTTCTGGCTGAAGGGACTCCTGAAAAGACACCCCCTGCAACGGGTTGATGGCGACCCGCGTCCCCCTGGCGGCGGCTGAACCGCTCAGGACGGGCAACGATAATTTCAGGGCCTCGGACCGTGATCGGTAAACACGGACGGCGATCACGGCGGCGACCAAAAGAAGCAAGATCGTCAAACCGGTCCCAGTTAAATGCAAAACGTCCATGAGTATGCTCGCCTCCCGTCCGTTGGAAACGGGCGGCCTTGAACCGCTACGGTGTGTCGTTGGCGATCAGGCCCGCCAGAAGTTCGGCGGCTTCCTGGTCCTTCGCCCAATGGGTCATGGCGGGGCTGGGCGCGTGGGCGAGGTAGCGCAGCATCTCCACGATGACCGTGCGGCGGTCCCAATAGCCCTTGACCTCGCGGAGAAGCCAGTCGCGCCCGACGCTGGGGTCACCCGTCTCCCCCGTCTTGTAGACGGCGAACAGGATTTGGCGCAAGTTGGTCTGAGCAAAGCCATCCCCCGACAGGCCCGCGCCTTTGAACTCGGAGGGAGTTTTCAGGCGGGTCTTGTTGGCCTCGGAGGAGCCGAGCAGGACGCGGTAGTCACGGACGCCGTAGCCACGGGCGAATTCCATGTACACCCCGCTTCGGTAGTCGCCGTGAGACTCAACCTCGATCCCCTTGACGTAGAGCCGTTCATCGGCGGTCAGTGTGCGCCACACCAGCCTATCCACGCTTCGCGGGACCAGATAGTCGGAGGCGATCTTGACGGCCTTCTCGATCACGTCGGCCAGGGGCGACTTCTCTCCCTTGCCGCGCACGCGCCCTATTTCGCGATCCACGTTGATCTCGGCGATAGTCTTGTAACCTGTGATGACGCGCAGGGCGGCGGCGTAGGCGGCGAGTTGGTAATCCGAGTCGCTGAAGTTGGGATCGTCGCGGTCGTCCAGGGCGGTCATGGACTCCATCTGGCACTCCACCTCGCGTGTGACCTCGGGAAAGATGTCGGATAAGTCGCCCCACTCATCTCCCGTCTGCTTGCGGAGGACGAGCAGGACCGTTCCTTGGACGTAGTTGCCCTGCTTCAACCCTGAGACACTGGTTTCTGTGGCAATGGTCCAAGCTGTCGTAACGCGCAGGCCCGCCGCCCAAAGAATCAAGGCGAGGTCGGCCCATACCTCAGCGTCGGTGTGTGTAAACATGACGACTTGGAGGCCATTGTCGGGCATATGCTGGGCAAAGTTACGGTAGCACTCGACCATCGCCAAGCGGAATGGTTCATCGGAGCCGCGAACGGAAAGTGCACGCTTGCTATCCGTGTACCATTCGGGGAACAAAGTGTGCAATCTTTTCGAGTACCAAGACAGAAAAAACTCAGAAAGTTCATCATAGTTGATAGCGTCGGCATAAGCAGGGTCGGTGATCCACAAATCGCATTCGTGGCTCATTATCCGCGCGTCGTTGGCTTCAATTTGCCCCGCACCGTTGATGAACGCCTGTTTCTCTCTGGAGAATATAATGGAAGGTAACGAGGCGACCGTGCGAGCAGCATAGTTCGCCAGTGTATTCAGTGATTGATTTGTGAAGACACGTTCAGTGTTCTCATTTGCGGCAGCAGGATGCCAGAGGCTCAACCGCGAGTTGTAGTTGGTAAGTTTCCCAAGAACAAGCATACATCCCACCGCTGCTGTACCCTTCAACTGCATCTGGTCGCACAGTTCAGCGAACAGGCCCAGTGTCAGCAGTTGACGCGGATTGAATAGGTGATGCCAATGGGTGTAGCCGCGTTCACGTATTGGCTGGTCTTGATTATATCCACCTTCGATTGGCATGGATGGGATGTAACCCTTCGCCTGCCAGTCGGCAAACTTCCCCCGCAGGCGGGACAAGACGAGTTTTTCCCGCTCCACATCTTCGGCTTCGGGTGCGGCGTATCGCGTCTCGGGAACTTGTCCCGACAGCACGGCGACGGCGGCCTCGCGTTGACGAACGATCTCCCGAGCCTGATCCCAGCATTCTCTGGCCGCCAGTACCGCCTCGCGGGTTGTGCCTTTCGGCCCCAGTGCTCGCAGGCGTTCCAGGTCGATGAACTTCGTCTGAGCGTCGCAATCCTCCGCCGCCCAATCACGGCCCCGCAGAGCCGCCAGGCGTTCCTGCTCAACGGGGGTGAGGAATGCCATCAAGCCTTCAATCTCGCGGCGCACTGTATCCAATGGGCGGTCTGTATCGGCCCGCTGCTCTTCCCAGAGCAGGGCGCTGAGTTTGGGCAGACGCCAGCGAATGCAGTACAGGCGTTCCTGGAACACGTCCTCGGTGCGCGGGACGAGGTCGTCATTCTCCCAGCGGCGCAGCCCGCCGCGTCCGCGCAGACTGTCCGCGCTTGTGGCGCGGCGCTGGGTTGGCGGGATGAGATTGCCGTCCGCGTCCACAGGACACTTGACGCCGTTCGCCCAAGTGCCTTCTTCCTTCGCGGACGCCATCATGCGATCATCCACGCCTTGCTCGATGGCGATGCGGAAGGTCTTCGACTCGGTGCGCGGGATGAGGCGGGCGACGGTGCGGGTGCGCTCCCCAATCACCCAGGAAGGGGCGAGCGGTAGCATCCAACCATTGTCGTACACCTCGTGGCAATACAGGTAGGCGTCGGCGACCCAGCCGACGGCATTACGCTCAATGCCCCACGCTTCTATCTGCTGCTTGACTGCGTCGTAAACAACTTCCAGGGCGTGGCGGACATCGGTGGCGACTTCAGGACCGCCGCCAACGATGTTCAGGGCAGACCAGGTGAGCAGGGCCGCGACAGGGGACAGGTCAGAGCCGAACGCCTCGCAGCCAATCCGCGCTGCCTCGAACGGGATGCTCCCGCCGCCACAAAAAGCGTCGCCGACGCGCGGCGTGTGGCCGAACTGTCGCTGGCCGAGTTCCTGGACCAGTTCGGCCAGGGTGTTTGCCTTCGTCCCGAGGTGCGTGTTGATCACTGCCCAGGACTCGACGCTCGGCCCGCCGATTTCCTCGGGCCGAGCGCAGTATTCCAGCTTCACATCGTAGTTCAGGCGGTCGAAAGCACGCCGCTGGATGCTTTCTTTATCTTCGGGCCTCAGACCGCGCTTGAAGCCGATCTTATCGCCACGAACCTCAAACCAGTCGGTCTGCTCCGTCGGTGTCAGAAGTTCGTAGGCTTCGGCGGCGGACAGCGTTTTGGTCTTGCGCGCCCACAGTCCTTCCTCATCCATGGTCAGGATACGCAGAAACGTCTCACGATCTTTCTGGGGGTCTTCCGTGGCGGGCAAGAGCAGGCCAAGAATGGCCGCGCGGACCAGGATCAGCGGCTTCCGCCCCCACCACTTGCCCAGACCTGTCAGAGTCTGTCCGTGATTGGCTTTGCGCTCTTTGTAACTCTCCTTGCTGAGTTTGGAAACGGGAAACTGGGTTTCGATAAAAGTCTTGGTCTGATTCATGCGTTCGTTTCTAATTCTTCCGGTGGCGGCCCGACGGTTGTCGGCAGTTCGTCCAGCACGAGGAGCGAGAGTTGGCGGTCGGGATCGTCGTCACTGGTCTTCTGGCCCTTGCCATTCTTGGTGCCGTTGTGCCCGGTACCATTGGCCTTTGTCCCGTTCCTGCCGCCGCTCCCGTTGATGGACGGTTTGGCGCTTGGTGCGGCCCCATTCTGGGAGAAGTAGCGCGGGGTGACGGGGTTGTCCCGAAAGGCGATGCCAATGGCCTGACGCCAGCCGCGCCCGCGCCCCTCCGTGACGTGCCCCGTCGCGGCGTTGATAGTGGTGTAGAGCCACCAGCGTTCTTCGGGGGCCAGCCCTGACCAGTTCGCGACCGCGTTCGGGATCAATGACGGGTCAATGTCCTCGACGGCCCACAGGAGCAGGGTCAGTTCCTTGCCCAGATGCGCCGACAGACAGTTCGGTCCGATCTTCCAGGCACTGGGCTTGTAACCCGCCGTGCGAAGGGTGCGGTTGAACTCCGTCCGCACATCGTCGGCGACATACCGCCATTGGTGCAGGGAAACCACGACCTTCGGCTGAGGAGGGCGGATTGGGAACGAAGGCACCTCGTCGGAAAGACGCGCGCGTGCGGCGGCGTCTTCGTAGTCTTCGCCATAAACGAAATGCTCGCTGACCTCCACTGAGCCGTCCTGACCGCGCGGGATGGTGACGACAAAATGGTAGGCCGTCTTGGACGGCTCGAAGCCGAACCCGATGGTCTCTGTTTTGGGCGGTTCAGTTTTTGTTCGTTCAGTTGCCATCGGGTTATTTGCGCGGCTCAGCGATCTTGGCCTCGCCTTGCTTGATCTCCGTCTTCAGTTCGGCCACGATGTCCAAAAGGTTCTGCCCCGTATCCACGTTGAGCGCCTCCGCTTTGAGCGAGATCGATCCCTGTGGCAGCAGCCCCTGAAGAGTCTCGATGGCCCTCATCATATCATCGGCGCTGTGATACGAATCGGCGTCCATAACCAATTCCGCCCAGCGGCGCTCACGGGCAATGGTCACATGAACGCCGCCCAGGTAGGCGTTGTACTTGCGGCACTGGCCCAGGAAATTGAAAGTCTCCATCGTGGCGTCGCGCTGGAATGGCCGCAGCCAGAAGTACGACTTTTCCGCGTCAATGACGACCTTTTCAGGCTCGGCGGGCACATCGAATCGCTCCGTTTTGCCCTTGCCGCTGGCGGGAGCGGCCTGCACGAACCGCGCCCCTTTGGGGACAGTGAACGGCTCGCTGTACGCGCCGCCGTTCACGGTGGGGTTAGAGCCGTCGGTCGTGAACTTGAGGGCGACGTGCGGCGCAGCCTTCAGTTCACACTTCATTCGGTCACCGTCCTGGAAGAAGCGGTGCCTGATCGTCACGGTGTTCGTCCAGGTTGTTGCCGCCCCCGCCTCGTGGACCTTCTCGGTGTCCACAGCGACGAATGAGTAGTCCAAGCCGTCTACCTCAATCGTGTCGCCCTCGACCATGCGGGACGCGGTCGTGGCCTGTGCCCCGCCCGTCTCCATGTACACGCGATTCCCATGGATCGGAGTCACTTTCAGGCGCACCTTGCCCGTCACGTCGTCGCGGCTGATCTGCTGCACCAGCACATTGGTCTTCGGCTGGGGGAACGGACCTTTGTCCACATACCCCTCGCCTTCGTGCCACTGGCCGCGCTGAACGAGGATCGCTTTGAGTTGATCCAGCGCATTCGGCAAGTGCCAATTCCAGGAGCCATCCTGGGCGGCGTTGGCCTTAATCTGGGACCATGGAGCCTCCTGCTGTCCGTGCGGCCACAGTTTCTTTTCCACCCGAGTGCGGAACGAGCCGTCCGCACCGATGTCGCTGGTGTACTTGTAGGCATCGGCCAGCACACGACGGATTTGGTCTTCGGCCTCGAACTTGTGTGCGTCGTAGATGAAGTCCATATCGGCCTTCGTCAGCCCGTCTTTTGTAGGGTAGTACAGCGTCAGGAACGTGGACTTGACCGCCATGTAGAGCTTTGAAATCAGGTTATCGCGGATCGCCAGCGCCTCCTGCACCTGCGGGTCGCCGTCGGGCCTGCCTTCGGTGCGGAGTTCTTCCAGGATCGCAGTGATGGCTTTGATGCGCGAGGCCGCGTCCAGTACCCGCTCGTAGGTGTGGGCGTCGCCCGTGACGAAGCAGACGCGGTTCTTATAGGTCGTCTGCTCCTGGAATTGACGGATCGTCGCCAGCGCCCCCTCAGACGGTCGGAAGACGACCAGGGTAACGACGTCCTGTGTGAGTTGTATCTCGTCCAGGGCGGGCAGGCACAGGAGCCGCTGGTAGCAGTCCTTCATCTTCGGCGCAAAAATGGTGTCGAGTTGGGCGCGGAGTTCCTTCTCCGTGCTGTCGCGGAGCATGGAGCGCGTGTAGGTCTCCAGCTTCGCGTTGATGTTCTGGGTGTCCTTAAAGTACAGCCGCCCGTCGCGGGAGGCGTGCAGGTACCAGGCGCTCGTCTGAAGTCGATCAATGGTGTCCTTCGACAGATGGGACACATCCCTGCCTGGCGCGGCCAGGTACGCGACGACTTCGGAGCGGTTCAGGCCGACCAGTTGGTTCATCGAGGTCGTTAGCGAGGACAGGAAGAGCAGACGGCTCACGTCTTCGGCATCGGGTGCGGCGGCGTCGCGGTCGAGCACCTGGGCGACGGCGCTCCCGCCCGTGGTCTCGATGTCGTGCGCGATGGCGGTTTCCAGTTTGCTGTTGATCTGCTTGATTTCGCTGACCATCTCGGCGTCGGTCAGGTCAATGTCATGTGCGCCGATCAGGTACGCGGTGTCGGCCTTGCCCCTGCCGCCTTCGGAGCCGCCCCACATCCGCGCGGCGATGACCCGCATGATGCGGATGAGCGCGCGTGTCTGCTGGAATCCTTGATTCTCCTTGAAGCGGGCGTACAGGTCGCGGATCGCTGGGTGGAACGGATAACTGCTCCCGATGTCGGCGGCAAACTGCTCGGGGGAGGCGCTCGTGATGTCCATCAACTTGGCGTGCTTGAGAGCCTGCGCGTAGCCCTGGGCGATTTCAGTGATGTCCGCCTCGTCGGGCAGACCGTCGAAGAGCCGCGTCCGCAGGATGTGGTAGAACTCGTCGGTGTTGATCCGAACGGGGTCAATCGGCATGGATAGGCGGATCGCCTCGTTGCCCAAGTCGTTAAGCGCCGTCCCGATCATCTGCTGGATGGCGCTCTGCGCCTGTTGGTATGATGCGCCCGATAGGTCCGTCATTACCAGAACAACGTTTTCCAACTTGTTGTCACCGACCGCGACCATGAGATTCGCCAGCGCCGTCGTGGTGACATCGGCGAGCGTTCCCATCCCGATCTCGCGGGTACTCGCGTAGGCGAAGTAGGGCGGCAGTTCGTCCAGCAGGATCACCAGTGGCTCACCCGCGAGCAGCCTGATCCACGCTTCCTGTCCTGGCGCAGCCAGCGGCGTATAATACGGTGCGAATTCTTGTTCCTTACCGAGTTGACGCGCGATCTCGCCCCAGACGCCAAAAGGGGCGTCTGTCTGCCGTCCCGAAAAAGCAGCGACGCGGACGGGGCCGAGCGCGGCTTTCGGCGTGTAGAATGACCCCATGACCTGTGTGCGCCACTCGGGGTGCTGCGCCAGGAGGCCGAGCGCGATCAGGTTGTGCGTCTTGCCGCCCCCCATTGACTGACTTAGGCGGAAGATGCCCTGCGCCTGCGCGCCGCCATCGAGTCGCTTGAACGCCTCCGAAAGCAGGGTCCTCATGCCCTGGGTCGCGTAGTTCTCGCTGAAAAACTCGGCGGGATCAATTCTGCCCTTGGCGAGGTCGAGGATGTCGGGCACCGTGTCGCGCTTGGTGCTGTCGAAGACGGTGGCGCGGGGCGTACAGGCTTGGCGTAGGGTTTTCATTCGTCGTTATTACTCAGTCGATTCGGTGTGTCGGAAAAAATTGTGCTTGATAGCGCGGCGTTAAAAAAGAGGGAGGAACCGGTCTGTCCCTCTCCTCGGCGCGAGCCTGCGTTCAGGGGTTGGTCTCGATACGTGCGTGTGCCTGCGGGACCTGGCCTACGGCACGGGCACGCTTAGCCTCACTGATCTTTCGGCGAGTCTCGTCGCTCATGGGGATGCCCTTCGGCCTGCCCCCGCGTTTGCCGTTCTCCCGCGCCGCCGTCGCCTTCGCGTCCGTACGGACCTGACCCATGAGCCTCGCCGCCTCGCGGCGTGCGGCCAGATCGTCGCCCTCGAGCGCGGTGGCGCTCGCCTGCTGGTCTCCCATGTTGGCTTCTCCTGCCCCATTATCCCACCGATGGGTTGTATCTGTCAAGCCGACTTGACCGATTCAGGCCAGTGGCTCTGAAACCGGAGAAGTAATGAGGAGCAACAGGCAGGTAAGAACATCTCTAATCTTAGACTGCGGTTGTCGTTGGAACAGACGAACCAATAGACAAGACGGGATTTCCGCTCGCTCTGAGCGCGACAGCACGAAGCTATGGTTGGACTGCGGTCCAGAAACTGACTGATCTCTTCCACCTCAGTGACGCGCAGAATCCATCTCGGATCGTTGGTGCTGGCATTCCTGGCTCTGTGCGTCCTCGCCATGTACATGGTCTTCTGTATGATATGGGACTATTGGCGTCGCCATGTCCGCCGCCCGGAGCAGCCAGTGGACCCGGAGCGGGTGTGGCCGCCGCCACCCCGGAAACCGTCGGAGTCGTCTGCCTGAGCGTTCCGATCCGCCCGACGGCCTGAGCACCCATCCTATGGCTGGCAGGCGAATGGGCAGAGGCTTCTGCCCATTCGCCTGCCCGACGAGCTACAACACGGTCGTAGGCCCCAGATGGACTTGGCGAATCATTTCCCCGCCGCGTCTCCCTCGCCCCGCACCGCCTTCACCTGAAGATATATTTCCTCCCGATGAACGGGGACGTCCCTGGATGCCGACGCCCCAGCCGCATCTGGTCGCCGCGCACTTCGATGATCGTCACCTCTATAGGCGGGCGGGCCGAGTCCGGGTTGCCGATGGTGATGGTCTGGTCCTGGCGGCGTGTGAATACGAGTACCATTAGTTCGTCTCCTTGCCCGTGGCGACTACATCATCGGCGTCCCGCACCCCGCGCCCCGTACCCCGTACCCCGCGCCCCGTACCGGGGGACGAGCGGGCGGAGCGCCTCACAGATGGTCTCCTGCTGTGTAATCGAATCCCTCCGCAGTGAATAGTATCACTGCCTATTTTGTGAGAATCAAGCTAAGACCAAGGCCCCGGTGCGTCTGCACCGGGGCCTTGGTCTGGTCGATGTCAACTTCATGACTGAGGCTACTGTTCCGCAATCAGTTTCTCAAGCCTCGCCACGAAATCCGCCAAACTTACGTCCATCGCCGCCAGGTACTGCCGCAGCACCAGAATGTCTGGTAGGCTCTCCCCGCGTTCATAATCGCTGACTCGGCTTTGCGGCACACCCAGCCGCTCAGCGAGGCCACGTTGGGTGAGGTTTGCCTGCTCACGGATTTGCCGCAGCAACGCCTGAAGCTGACGTTGCTGCGGGGTGTGAACACTCTTTTTTAATGGACGGACGCTCTTCTGCACTACCCATTGTGCAGTTGACAGCCATTATGATTGGAAATACACTTATTGACATTTCGACTGGACTGAGTTATAATGGAGTGTTCGCCTGCTCTAACACGGCCAGGAGCTGCCTACTATGCACTGTCCCCATTGCTCAATCACCATCACCGACACCCAAGCCGATTTCTGCTCCCGCTGCGGCACGCGCCTGCCCGCAAGGATGGCTCAGCCCAACATTCCGTTAGCTCCCCGACCGAACCCGACGCCGAATACAGTTCTGCTGTCTCCTTCTGCCGTCGTGGGCCGACCGTCCGTGGCCCAGTCCTACGGCAGGGAGATCGTGGAGTCGCCGCGTCGACGCTTGGTGAGGATCATCGTCGCCGCTCTGGTAGGGGCAGCGGCGCTCGGCTGGGTGATGGGCGTGACTCTGTACCTGGCCGCGCTCCCTGCCGTCGTGCTGCAGGCCGTCGACAACGAGATCGCCACTAAAGTCCAGGGCCGCACTGGGACGTACTCCGACATCCTCAACCAGACCCTCAACCAGATGTTCGCGGCGACATGGGGGTGGGCGTTCGTCGGTCTGCTGATCGGCGCGGGCGTCGGCTGGTATCGTACGCGGCAGAAGGTCCGGTAGTTGCGAAGGTGCGTACCGGGCGATCTGACGTCGCTCAGACGGAACTCTAACGGGGCCGAAATCCCCTTCTGCAACGAAAGGAAAGACTATTGAAACAGACACTGACGCGCCTCTGGCGCACGTCCTGGGGGAAAGCCCTCTTCGCCGCCAGTTACTCGCTGGCGTCGGTCCTGGTGTACTTCGCCCTCGCGCAGATCGCCTACGGCCTCTGGGGGAGCACTTGGCTGCCGCCAATCGGCAGACCGCCCGCCCAGGAGCAGGCGTCCACCATCTCCCCCGCCGAGATGCAGCGGCTGGAGCAGTTCATTCCGTTCCAGCCCCAGGCCACCCCGCCGCCCCAGGCCGCCCCGGTGGTGCAGGTCGCCCCGGTGGTTCAGGCTCCGCCGCCCACGCAGGACACGAGCGGCCTCGGGCCGCCTCCGCTCCCCGGTCAGACCCACTGAGCGTCCAACCTCAAAGTAAGAAAGAAAGGTAACACAATGCTCCCATTCATCGTCGTGATCCTCATCGTAGGTGCGCTCCTCTCGTGCATCTTCGGCAAGGGGATCGGCCAGCTTTTCGTCCTCGGCACGGGGACGCTCGTCCTACTCGGCATCGGTATCCTACTGCTCCTGCTCTCGCCGCTGATCTATGGCTACTTCACTGCCCCGTCCCACGTCGGGACCGTGGATATGCAGACCTACCATAACAACTATAACACCGCCGCACCCGCCCCGTCGCCGTACAACACGGCGGGGACTTCCTACGGAACGGCTGGGGCCTCCAGCGGGAACTCGGGTACGGCCTACGCTTCCCCGGTGGCGGCGACGCCGAAAATCGGAATCGTTGACGGCGGTTTTCCTAGACCGGAGGACTTAGCGTCGTTCGCACTTACTGGGGCAGGCGACCTAATACTTGCTGTGGCAGCGGGTTCTCCCGCTGAAGCCAAGGGATTACGGGCGGGGGACATACTCATCTCGGCGGCAACGGATGGGTTCTCGGAACATAAGCTACTCAGTCCGCAATACGCGCTCGACAGCTTCGAGAGAGACCATCCAGCCTCATCATTGACACAGCCCATCGCGCTGTATGTATACCGACCCTCGGACCGGAGTGCCTTCTATGTGCACGTGATGCCGCAGTAGGAAGAGACATGACCTGCGCTGTTTCCAAGTGATGAATGGGGGTAACGCGCCCTGCGGCAGCAAGGAAAAGGAACAAAGATGAGCAGTCACGACAATGCCTCGAATTATGTTTATGAGTGCGAAGAAACTGGTCTGCGTTATTATGGCGAGGTTGAGCGACTATGGGGCACGCTCACGGGCGGTTACCGTGACCAGTTTTACCGCGCCAATGAGGATGCCGCCGAGGAAATAGTACAGCATGGAGAAATCGCTGCGAGACTCATCCTCAAAGACCTCGAGGTCAGCATTGATGAGAAACGCCTAGGCGGTTACTTGAACATTCCGCTGGTTCGGCGGGTGCTCTCGGAGATCGGCGGAGAGACGGCCCGTCAAGCGCTCGATCTTCTGAGTGTGATCGAGGACGAGGATGAGGCAGAGGACTTTGAGCAGGGCGCGGCGGAGCCTGTCTCTGATTACGTCAAACGCCTTACTGCCATCCTCACCGGGGGCGATCCCGACGCCGCCATCGCTGCCGCAAACGCCCTTGGGAAGACTGGACCGGACGCTCTGGACGCGCTGGTGGCAGCCATCGGCACCTGCGACGAGTGGACGAGCGAGGCCGCGATTGAGGCCGTAGTTGCCCTCGGCGGGGACCCGCGGGCCGTCGTCCCCACGCTCGAAGCCAGCCTCCCCGCACAATCATGGCCCTGGACGATCTCAGAGGGGATTGTAGCGTTAGGGGCGGCGTTCAACACAGGGCTTGCCGTGGCCGAAGACCAGAAAGCCCGCTTGCGTGCTATTGGGAAGATGGGTTCTCAGGCGTTCGAGCCGCTGCTGGCCGCAACCGAGAACCGAAAAGCCGAGGTCCGGTCCCTCGCGCTCCGCGCTTTGATGAACGCCGCCGTAGAGGAGAACCCAGAGGGTGAGGGACGGCGGGAGCGGACTATTGCTCGCGCTATTGCCTGCCTCAAGGACGGATCGGGTGCCGTACGCCTCTCCGCTGTGCAGGTGCTTGGTTGCCTAGATGTTCCGGGACGGACCGATCTTCTGCTACCGCTTCTATCAGACATTGGGAACGATGATCAAGGATGCCACGTCTGCGAGGCCGCCGCCGATGCCCTTCCTGATGGCGAGGGAACCGCCGAATACCTCCGCCAAGCACTTGAGGGCAGGCCGCTTTCAGACGGCAGTCGGCTGCGAGCGTCCAGCGTCTTGTTTGCGCTCACCAGCAGGGATGCAGGCCGCAAGGCACGCTGGCTAGACATCGTCGCTCCGTACGTCCTGCAGGAGGCCGAAGGAAATGATCAACCGCGGAAGGCGATCAGAGTGTTGTCAGACCCGCAGATCATGGAAGTTTTGGAGAAGGTCGATCCCGATAAGCGGAGAGCCGCTGAGAAACTTGTTCGCAAAGATTTGGAGCGGCAAGAGGCGCAGAAGATCATCTGGTGGCGCAAAGAGCAACCGTCTCCGCCGAGGCCCA
This sequence comes from Armatimonadota bacterium, assembly GCA_025353925.1. Taxonomy (GTDB): domain Bacteria; phylum Armatimonadota; class Armatimonadia; order Armatimonadales; family Capsulimonadaceae; genus JANXMY01. The sequence goes on along the minus strand of JANXNV010000221.1, from coordinate 26,224 downwards.
CGGAGCAAGTGCGAGCAGCGATCTTAGTGAGGTTCGAGAGACTGGCGGAGGAAGTCCTCGCATGGCTGTCTTGGAGCGACGCGGACCTGCTTGCCCTGCCGCTTGATCTCCAGCAGGCATGGGTGGATGGTCCCAATGCGTGGGAGGCCGCCTTACGGTCAACAGACTTATGGTTGCCGAATTTGGAACACGACCCGCAAAAGCGTCCCCAGCAACTTCACCGGGCCGCGCCGTTCCAGTCCGCCGAGCACGCATATATGAAGTCTCACTTGTCGGCGGAAGACTATGCCTGGTACATGGCGGCAGAGCGGGTGGGAGCGATGCGAGACGAGGCGCAGGCGGCGTGGCAAAAGGGGCCTTTGGCTTGGGCGGCGTTCCTGACCCCGCCCCGCCCAAAGGCAGCGTCCTAACGGATAGTCGCCGCGCAGTGAAAATCCCCAGTAAGAGTTCTTTTGGTCGGCCTGCTGCCACAGGGTGTATGGAAGACCGACTTTCTGGATGATCGAGAGAATATCTTGGGATTGATCGGCGACCGGGTGCAAAAAAGTGGCGGGCCAGCGTAGAAGGGTTAGAGTCCTTGACGGCTCAGTCGGCCCAAGTAGCGCATACCATAAGGAGAAGCGATGACAAGCGAAGCGCATTTGCAGGGCTACCAATCGCGGCAGGTGTACCACGGGCCGATAGTGCAGTTTCTGATCTTAGACCATCGTTTAGCTGCAACCCGCACTCTAAGTGTGCCATACGTGGTGATTAGCATTACTGAATCCCATGATAGCTTTCCAGACGCTGTCATTGCTCCATCTGCCATGCAGCGCGGCATCCTGCGCCTGCGGTTTGACGACATTGATGATCCCGAAGATGCGCTAGACGGCTGCCAGCCCTTTGTTGAACATCACGCCAGACAGATTGTGCGCTTCGTGCTCTCGCACCGCCATGAGATCGGCGGGATTGTGGTTCATTGCCATGCAGGGGTTTCACGAAGCGCGGCTGTTGCTGCGGCATTGTCCGAGTGGTTAAACGGTGAGGAAGCGGATTTCTTCGAGAACTATTTTTTGCCTAATCCGCGTGTTCACGACATCCTCAGCCGTACCATTGCGATTATGGAACCGGACAGCGGGGAGAGGATAGGCGAGGGGAAGCCGTTGAGGTAGCCTACCAGAGAGTCTATTGCCCTTGTAACAGGCAAGTTGAGTGCCGCGCGCCGAAACTTGCCAGGACGCGTTCCCCCCGAAATCATTGGTGCTAGGACACCTGTGCCCTACCGAGGGCCTCAAAAGCTGCTCGGCCTTGCTCGGCCCACCGAATGGTGATATACTTTGGCATAAAACAAGTTTCTGTCAGCATTGCGCGACTTGCGCTCTACATTGGCATCCTCGCCGACTTGATCATTGTGGCGAATGTTATTTGCCGAGGCTTCACCCTGATATGGATCATCGCTGCGGCACTGATCGTCGGAGGCGGTTGGATCGTTCGCTGGTTGGCATTTTGGGCGCGATAACCGAAGCCACCTTCAAGATCGAACTTACAGGTGGTGAAGAGATTTGGGAGCGGTTGGGAGTGAGGCCAGTACAAGTATCGACAGTAGAACGGGATATTACTGTTGCCGAGTCCATTCGCCCAGTTCGTTGTAGCTCGGCGACCCGGACTTTCCGCCTGAGTTCCACAGCACGTCAAACACAGGCTTCATAATCTGGCGTGGGTCGTCGGCCAGCGTTTCGATCAGTACATCGGGCATCAGTAGGGCGTCGCGGTCAATCGGATAAGGCTGGTAGTCTATGAAATGTCCAGGGGTTGCTGATATAGTACAACCTGACACTCCCAGGAAGGTGACAAACAGTAGTACAGGTGGTTCGATTTCAAGCACTTCTATCACCTGAAGCAAAGGTGGCAATTTTGGCAGGAGACGATCCTCCAAAAACGGCCCGTTGATGGCGCTCGGCCCGCCTCCGTTACTCAGGTTGAAGCTGTCAACTGCCTCAATGATCCCGTTCCGGTATACTTGGGCATAATTTAAGGCTACTTGTCCAGGGGCCACTGGGTGCATCAACGTACTGAAAAGCAAGCCGTCAAAATTATGACGCTTATACGGACCCCAGATGTTCATTTCGTGCATCCTGCGCTGCAATCCATCAAGCTGGCTGGCATCAATAGTATCGCCGCCGAATGCTCCAATAGGAACAAGATGAAATACGATTTTGGCTGTTTCTGGAACGGGAACTGGGGTCTGACCTGCAACAATGTCCCCAATACGGGCAGCCCGGAAGTTCCGAATTCTCTCAGCTTCGCTCCCCGCGGACAAAAAGGCATCCCGAACCTCGGGAACGTCGAGAGGATATTTCCCCGCTGAGTTGCGAGAGTAAAAGACCAAGTATTTCTTGTTAAGGACTGCATGAGGCCGCGACCAACTCCGCGGAATGTGCATCACAAGGCACCAATGACCATTCGCCAGTCTTACAATCTGCGTCCCAACTGGACGTAGCCTTGGCTGAATGGTGTCGCGCATCATGTTTACCAAGCGCAGGATTTCAGCATCAGGGTTGGCCGCTGTCAGCCCAGTCACCTCCACCGGAACACCATTCTGTTCACCTATGCCGAAAATCATGTAGCCGCCCGCCGCATTCGCGAAGGACGTAACGTCGAACAAAAACTCCTTTTTGGCGTCGTCGCTGTTTTTTGTAAGTTCCAGTTTGTAATCCAGAGTTCGGCCCTCGGAGACAGCATTGTCTTTCAGAACCTGAAGGTCAGCTTCGGTGATCTGGTCCAGTGGCTTGTCGAGAATCATAGCCCCTCCTGTTGAATGCTGTAATTTTCTGCTTAATCGAACTCTCGTTCAGCGCCGAGAGCCTGGATTCCTTCAAGATGCCCGTCGTCTTAAGAAAGCACAGGCTGGGCTTTTTTGCGTTGAAAGCCATCGGTACATGAACAATGTCGGGCGATGTGTAGGTATGAAAAACTCCACCTAGGGGTGCGGTGACAGGTTGTCACCGGAATCGATAGGCGGGTCTCGGATCAGGCACTGTCTGAACTCAAGCAACGTGCTGCTGCGACTTCGGACGCATCACCTTGAGTGCGTCGCCGCGTTGAAGCCTGCGCTAAGACACGTTATGGGCTATTCCCTGCGGGCCCTCTGTCTCCTAGACGTTAGCTCCTCGCGCAACGCCTTCTAAGGGGTTGGAAGTGGCCTTGACGTCGATCCTTGCTGCAGAGCCGTCGCTGCACCGGGTTAGGGCGCGGGCTACATACTGCTGTCTAAGGCTGCTGCCGTTGACTCTGGGTAGGTACGACCGCATCGGGTCCGGGCTAGGCCATATTGGTGCCCAGTATCCATAGCTAACGGGTTAAGCCCAAGACTCATTCTCGGTCAGGCGTTCTCCAAGTTAAATTTATTCCCAATGAGAATCTGCTTCCTGTACCGTGTCCTTAAAATACCTTTCATCCCCGCTATGAGTCGATTTCAGTTGTGCTCCTACTACATGATTCTTAACTGCCTTTAAGAAGGGTGACTGAAAACGAATGACTTTTGGCACTCGGCAGAATCGGCATGGCCCCGGTCGAGGTCTCGACCGGGGCCATGCAAAACTCGCTAGTTGACTTTTCGGCTTATCGCCGCGCAGCCTGCATCTCTGTCGCCACTGAGTGTTCTACATAGGATAAATTTTCTCCAGCCTCGGTGACGACTGTAACGTCCGCCTCGGCTAGAGTAGCCAGTATATGCCGCAGATCGCGATAGTTCCGCGAGAGCCGTGACCAGTCACGATGTACTAGGTGGCTGATCTCGCCGCGTTCGGCCATTTCCAGTATGCGCTGGAGGCCCGGTCTCCCGACGATGTTCGCCCCGGAGCCGTGTTCGGCGATGCAGTCGTCCTGCGCCACATCCAGCCCGTAACGACGAGCAGTTTCAAGAACGGTTTCCAGTTGGTCCCCGACGCTCGTGGTGGAGTGGGCGTAGGCGGCACAGCGGACATAGGTGGCGTGTGCTGGCTCTGGCGTTGTCCCCGCGCCCGTAATGTCTTCGATCTCTTTCATTTTGATCTCCTTTATTTCCTATCTTATACAAGATCGGTGGCGCGCCGATTACGGACGCGGCATCGACGCGAGGGCTGCTTCGAGAGCAACCTGAGCATCGTCCTCAAGGAAGGCGGCCACCCGCAGAACGACCGCATCCTCCAGCCCGAATACCTCCTGCGACCGCTCCGGTAGCTCCGTCACCACCACCACGTCGGTGTCGACATGATGCTGCCGATCACGGAGCCGAGCGCGGCGAGCGTGCCGCACTCGGAGCGGCTCCCCGCGGTGCATCCGCCGCATCATCTGGGCCGCCCCCTGCGCGGCGCGGGCGTCGCAGGGCGAGAAGGTGAAGAGTGGCCCCCATGTGTCGCCCTGGCGGGCCTGGATAAGGTCGTAGCGGCTGCGACGATAAAACGCGCAGAGTTGTTTTCGATCAAGCTGATCCATGTCTTTGTTTCCTTTGGGCGGCGGGGGACGAGCGCCCCCGCCGCCAGTGTCGTTCGGTTAGAAGTGCAGCGAATAAAGTGCGAAAAATGAAGCGTGAACTTATCCTGCTGCCTCTGGGCCAGTCCATTCGAACTCAGCGATAGGCATCGGCGTAGACTCGGCGGCAGACCAGCCCGGAGCAAATTTCTCCGGGCACCAATCATAGGCTCGGCCAGCCCAGGCCCTGGTCAACCCGTCAATAAAGCACTGAGGCTGCGGAAAGTTCGCCACCCCGCCAATGACCTCGTCAGGCCGCGCTGGTCGCAACTTGAACGGCGGATAACCGCTCAGCTTGCCGTCCCGCTCTCGAAATAGCACCGCCGTATGATAAAGTCCGAGATTGGAGAGAAACACCAGCTTCGCGACCACCGTCGGCGCGTAGGAATACCGGATGTCTGTCTGCCCTAGCAAATACCCAGGCTTCGGCTCGCGCTCTCCGTCAACGGGCAGCACCGCCACCCAGCACAGGCACTGCCGCACCGCATCCCGGACGGCACCGGGTTCTGCGCTGCGGAGGTCGGCCAGAACATTCAGGGTTTCGAGTTCCACCACCGTCGGCTTGCTCACCGACAGCACCCCAATCTCGCGCTCAAGCCGCTCAATGTTGAGCCTGTTTTGGCTGGCTTCGTCACGCACGATGGTTTGATCCATTTCCTCATCGCGCATCATCTCCCGAAGACGGCCATTCCGAAACTTGATCTCCTTATCGAGGTCCTGCTTCAGCTTGGCCCGTTTCGGCGCGTGTGGATCATAAGCATCTCCATCCAGCCGTTCCATGATCTGCGAATGTAAGAGCGGGCCGAGAACGTCGTAGATGTAGTCAGTCAGGGTGGCCTCGCGGACGCTTGGGACGCTATGCGTGCACCGCATCCCAGGGCGGGTCTTTCGCATGATCCAAAAACCTACCTTTTTTCCGCTTCCGTCGGTGGCTTTGTTTTCCTGGGCAGTGAGCGCATCCCCATCCAGGCCACAACGAACCAGGCTTGAAAGGGCGCGGAAATTGACACCCCGGTGCCCGATCCGGGCCTGGGCGTCCTTCTTAGCCTGCACCCGCTCCCAAAGGGCAAGAGGCACCACCGTTTCCAAAACGGTCTTACCATCACGTTCCACCTCGCGCAGAAAAGCGGCGCAGGGGTAGTCGGTGCCTTTCTCGCCGCGCTCTTTCTGCGCTTTGGTCCGGTGCCGCTGCATCCCGACATATTTTGGGCAACAGAGAATATCATGGATATTATCAGTCCTCCACACCATCTCATTGCCCTTAGCTCTGTCGTGACCGCTCGGGTGTTTCCCCCCGCTCCCGGAGTACGGCTGGATGCCCTCGGCCATCAGGAGGTGGGCGATCTGCCCGTCGCTGTGGCCCGCATCGGAGAGCCAATAGAGGCGGTTGACGAGAGCCTGTTCGTCATCGATGTGCCTGACGGCTTTTGTGCCGCGGCCAGCCGTTCTAAATCCAGGAAGATTCGGAGACGTAGCTAAACTTCCTGCTTTCAGACTCTCAAAGACACCTCTGGGACTGGAAATACGTGCTGACTCCGAGACAGCTTGGCTCGCAATCGCGTTCTGCAAAACCGAATTTCGCCCTTCGAAAGTCCAGATATTAACGATGCCGTTAAAATCGTAAAGCAAACAATCATACTTAAACATAAGCATAATCATCGCCTGGCAGATCGAAACCGACCTGAAGCAACGATCTAAATTCCAGACCACCAAGCACTTTGTTTGGCCGCTGACAATACTCCGCATGACTTTTGTGAAGGTTGGACGCACTTTTTGCTTTTGATCAGGCTCTTCCAAGCCATTTGATCCTCCATTCTCCCACCAGAGCGACCCAGAATATCCTTTTGGCTCTTCCATCCAATCATTCTCAGTGGAAGGAAGACCGTATCGTGCGGAAGTGGCTTCCGTGCATTTCTTCTGGTCTGCTAAACTTTTTTGAGAACGTTCATTCGCCGTAGACTTCCTTCCGTATTCCATTTTTTGTCCCGGTTTGAGGTTTCGGGGGTCGGGGGGTGTCTTATTAACATCGGGGTTAAGATCGAAATTCAGATCGTACACTGTCGTTTTCCTTCGTGTCTGAGGCTGCTTCCTTGAGTATAGCACATTTTTACAGGCTTTTGTATTCACAAGTATAAACGTGCGTCATTAGCTTTGAACAACAAAGCCTAACAATGTCAAAATTAGCCTCAGATCGTATTGTAATAATTCTTATTTCTGTATTTTTTATGGGGGCACCTAGTGCTCGTGGGAAGGCCGCAGTTTCTATTTTTGCCCGTTTGGTAGACGGTGTCGAATTCTTCGGTGTGACCCTGGAAGAGTATGGAGCCGCTCCTCTGCCGCGGAGCGGAATGGCTCGGCATCCAGGTAGAGTCGAATCGCGTCATGGAAATTGATAACATCGGCAACATAACGGGGAAGGGGGGCGATAGCGAACGCAGCCTTGCTGTATTCTCCAGGCTCGGCGTATTCCAAAGCATATAGAACATCGAAGGTCATCGACCATTAATGAGTGAACGCACTAATTCATACGCGATGGTCCGGGCGGACACGGCGTGGGGCATGGAAAGAGCGGGTCGCAGAGACTCGCTGCGACCCGCTCTTTTTGTAAATAGCCTGGAGGTTCGGGCTTGGTACGTCGAAAAAATTAGCGGATCATGTGATGGCGTTACTGCTTTCGATTTGGGTTGAAGTCTGATCTAAACTACCCGTCTCGGGTTCTTCATTCTCGGGTTCCTCATTCTCGGGTTCCTTGAGCTTATTATCACTCTGCTGCCCTACCCTTGGTGGAAGTACCGATGGGTCGCGGTATATTATTACCTGACTGAACTTATTCCACATTTGCTGCTCTGAAGTCTTACTGGTTGGTGGAGAAAAATGGAGCTTGTCTTGCAAGGCTGGTAGAAACACGTCAAATGCAGACTTAAAGAGTGATCCCCACTCTTTGGCTGCTGAAATCGCACCCCCATACGTTATGTATGCCATCCCCACTGCCAGAACTGCAATCCACGGGGAACGAAAGCATCCTATTCTAATTGCCTGGGTTATGTAAAATAGGAATATAAAGCAACTAAGACAGCAAAAGTTTAACCAGAAATCCGTCTGCGCCTTAGCTGAGTCAATAAGAGCGCGGTATTCTTTAGGAACTACAGCTAACAACCGCCCCCAGCCCTCAATAGTGTCGCATTTATATACGACCATTGGGTATTGCTCAAAGGCGCGAATGGTATTCCCGAAACGCGTTGGCAACACATATGATTTGCGATCCGGGAAACGCTCGGCGAGTTCACGGTTTATGCGGTCCTGCTCCGCAATCAATTCTGATGTCACTATTTTGCCATTGTCGATAAGACGCTTTTGTTTTTTTCGTTCTCAGCCGATTCTTTCCAAATACCCTCGTAACGCTGCCTTTCAAGCCATTTCGACCATTCCCAAAAACAACCGATCCAACCCCGCCGCGGCCATAAATATCCCTCGAATAACTGATAAATGGTGCGATTTAGAGCCAAGAGAAATACGCTGATTAGCCAAGTAGAAAGTCCAATTACGGTAGTTCCAATAAGTAGCTTGGCTTCGGGGTTCGTTTGAGTTATAAATGGGACTAGGGCTGTTAGGTGGAAAATTAATAATAGCCCATAAAGCGTGCTAAGGAAGCAAGCAACTGGCAGAAAGTATCCAATTGCGAAATCACGGTCGAAAAGTTTGGGTAACTCACCAAACATAAAGGCTACCTATTTGTCGTCCTCCGACCTAATTTTAACTCCTGTTGAATGCGTGGTCGGTTCTCCCGCAGGCCGATTGGCCGTAGAGGGTGGTCCCGGACTTTCGTAGTGTTTTGTCGCGTCTTGGACTTGCTCGACGCTTTTTTCAAGCCTGTCGACTTTTTCCTCGAGCCGTTCAAGAGTGTGCTCTATTTGCTTTTCGGTTTCTTCTGACATAACCTATTCCTTCATTGAAACTCTCAACTTAAACCGTCAACCCAGAGTTTGTCAACGAGAATTCGCTGATCTTGACAGATTCAGTTTGCTTTTTATTCAAGTTTCTTCCTGCTATTGTTTTCCGCTATTTCTATTACTGCAACTGCTCAAGTATACATCATTCTTTTCCAAATTGTAAAGTCAAATTTGGGACTTGACATATTATGCAATTTAGTGCATAATATGTCGAAAGAAACTTCGCGAAGTCGGGCAAGCCAATGATCTTTGTCTCCGACGCCGAGGATGACATCACTGCCGTACCAGAGAAAGTCAAGCGAGGCTTTGGCTTTGACCTCCGCACAGTGCAGGAAGGCCAGATGCCCGAGCGCGCATTCCCGTTTGAGGGAAGCCGCGCCAATGAGATTATGAAGCTAAACGAACAACACGACGGCGATATTTACCGCTGTGTTTACACCGCCAAGTTCGAGAAAGCCGTATATGTCCTCCACGTGTTTCAGAGGAAGAGCAATTCCGGGATCGCCACCCCGCGAAAGGAATCAACCTTGTGTACACGCGTCTGGCGGCGGCAAAAGACGACTACGAAGAGCGTTTTAGCAAGGAGAAATAAAGCATGAACACGGAAAAGATTACCATCACGGAAAAGATCACCTTCCGCAAGTCCAGCGGTAAGGGTTTCGCTGACTTTGGCCTGGAGGACGCCGCCGACTTGATCGCGAAGGCGGAACTTGCCCTGGCAATCCGCAAACGCATCGAGCAAAAGGGCCTGAACCAAACGCAGGCGGCGGAACTACTGAATACCACGCAGGCCCGCATCTCTGAACTCTATAATGCCAAAGTCATGAAAATGACCTTTGACCGACTGTTAGGGTTTCTCAATGCCCTGGACGTCGACGCCTGCATCACCGTCAGCGAGCGTGAGGTAGGTGTTTCCGAGAAGCAAGAGCGGATTGTCGTGAAGGAACCAATTGTCGTAGAGGAACCGGTGGGCGCCATAACCTATGTCACCCACGATGGCTCTGCCCTGTCGGTGGAAATGATGGGTGGGCAAGGACAGTTGACGGAAAGGCTTGGTCTCGACGCTCAGACGGCAGCCTATTCTCAGTTGGCTACCTATGACATTGACCCCGAGCGGTTGAGGAAGATCATGGAAATGTTCAAGGATCGTTCGCAGACGTTCCTGAACAACAACCCGATTATAGCTGGGTTTGGCGACGACACCGGGCGACTCAGTGCGGGGGACTGTGCGTACATCGCTGCCATTCTGAAAAAGGCTGTGGAGCAGGCGTAGGACGCCCAGACAGGCATCTTCCAATTACCTCCCTGTACCTTGGACGCCAATACCCACTGCAACGTACTATAGGAGCCAAGATCATGTGTTTCTGATGACCGCCTGAGCCTTCAGGCGGTCAGCACCGGAGTTCGAACGGCGATTAAGATGGCTAAACCAAGTCTTTGCAGGTGAGGTCGATGCCAATGCGACGCCCCACGGTTATGTCCCATTCCGCCTTGACTCCATGCCGACGAAGCGTTTCCAGTGCGATCTGGCCGACGATAAGGGTAGCTTCCTCAAGTGTGGCATCGGGAGCCCCCTCGCTTTGGTCGAAGCCGAGATATGCTAGGTGGTAGCATCCGTCTTCGAGCAGGATGTCTGCGTCTTCTATCATATCTAAGACGCCGCCCTTTATCTTTTATTCCTGCAGGGCGAGGGAAACGGCCTCATCCGTTATCTCGACGACCCCGCAACTCAGGCTGCAGGTGAAGGCTTGCGGTGCTACCACCTACTTTGTAGACGATGGGGGCACTCCGATTGCCGAGGAGAGATCAATGGTACGTCGGCCACGTTCACCGCGCTCAACGGGATCATGGCGGATGGCTGGCGTGCCCGCGAGCAGGGCAGCTTGGTGTACCAGTTCGTGTATGATCCAACCAATACGCTCCGAAGGGGAGCGTATTGGTTGGATCGTACGCGCCGTTCCATTTGGGTACATTCGGAGTACCTACGCCGCCTATCCAAAACTGGAATCAGGTAAAGTCATGGAACCCAGAGAGTTATTCTTGTTTTCTCTTTCCTCCCCTCTTTCTCGCCGTATTTGTGGTCTACAATTAAATTCTATGTTATGAATCGTTAGAGAATCCGTGAGGTAACCTGAAGAAGGCTCAGAGTCACATATAGCCAAGACTCCGTGTGCCTCACCCGTCAGTCTTACCTACGTCATCACCCGCACCCTGAATCAGCCTGGTCGGGATACCACTACGACCTGCAATACCCGCAAGACCACATCTTCAGAGGAGGCGGCAATATGAAGCACGAGTACAAACTGGGGAACGACATGAGGCTCATCGTGGAAATCGACGAGAGCACTCACCGTGGCATCCATCTGACGCAGACAGTCATCGATGGGCACAACACGGTGCTCAGCACGACCGTGACCTGCACCTGCAATTCGACTGGAAAGTCGACAACGAAAAATTGCCCCCATGAGGGTAACACGTGTGACTGTAGCGATCCAAACAACCCTAAGGTCACCTGTTCTTAAGGCCAGATCAACCTGAGCGAAATCCAAAGAGCACCCAGCGGCTTGAGCCTGCTGGGAACTATTTCCTGCTCCATTGGGTATCACTGCTTACTCACCAAGCAGCGAAAGACCTGCTTGGCTCTCAGACCTCGGTCCATTTGCGGGCTTCGCTCCCGCATCCCCAACTCTGGCAGCCTCCCGCAGTCCATGGGCAGTATCAGCGGCGTGGTGATGGTTGTCCTCGCCAAGACGCATTTTACGCTCTTTCTAGGACCGCCTACGAGGTTCGTACGCAAGTCCCCCTAAGAACGCCGTCTAGCCATTCTCACGCCCCGATTTAGGCCGATGCCTGGGTGGGCCGCAGCGGCATTGGCGCACTGTTGCGGGAAGGTGAACGCTTAACACAGCGGGCGAAGCATCTTAATGCGCGAGCGGGGAGGTTGTACCTGCTTTACCTCGTCAGAAGGGGAATAAGAACCTCAGCCGTCTCCTCTTCCCCCCCTATATTTTTTTATTTGAATTTATTATTTGAATTTAAAGGTGCCTGGAGGAACGATAAATTTAGAGAGGGAGAATCCCTTTGTGTAAACTGTGTGAGCGAAGCCCCAAGTGCGAGGGTCCCAAATGAGCCGCACGCAGCCGAGTACCAAGACGGACGATGGCCCGATCACTCAAACTCCAGTTCGGTAATGATCCCAAGCCTCTCTGCTTCAGCCTTGACTGCCGCGGTGATTCTGTCCTTCCAAGTGGTCATATCACGAGGATCATTCGCGGTAAAGGTGAATCCGTCGTGCAACCAGGTTGTCACCGCGAATCCATGATGACCGGACTGTTCAGCGACAGCAAGCCGAATCACTGGCAGGAGCAGCATCAACTCATACGATTGGGCGACGCAGGCCAAGATTGACAAGCAGTTGTCCCGATCATATTCGTACCGTTCACTTGATGTCACCTCTAACTCGGTGAAGTTGCCGAAAGCGTCAAAAGCCCCCTGGTCTCTGCGAATCTTCTGCTTCTCGCGATGCCGAGCGAGGATTAGGCTGCGAATGACACGATCCGACTTAAATCTTTCGTAGGCCTCTCTCCCGCACGGAAACGACCTGCCTAGCTTTGCAGTCAGGCTTTTCCGACCAGCCCCAAAAATCAGGCTGTAAAGTACAGCCTTCATGTTTGCTTTATTGTCTGCCGTGAATTCCATGCCCATGTGCTGGCATAAATCAGACCATATACTCCGTCGTGATTGCAGGTAGTCGGTGAGTGTAGGGATCCCCCACACCTGGGCCACAATGGCAAGTTGCGCGCTCCGTAAGTCGGCGGTTACCCAGTCTCGGGTCATAATTTTGCGTAGGTCCCGATGTAGTCGCAGGACCGACTCCCGAAGCGTGAAGACGCGGGTGGTTTTGTCGGCGGGCTTGTACATGGGCTGGGCGTAATCCCCGATGGCTTTGAGTAAGTTAAGCTGAGAATCGGCATCCTTTAGCCTCGACGCCGCTTCCCTAGCCTCAGGGAGATGTTTGAGCGCAATCGTGAATCGATGAGGTGGCAGAGCGTTGAGATAGTTCAACAAAAGCTTGGTTTCGGCACAGACAGAATCCTGCTTGGCATATTCCTGGGCCTCGTCGCGGTCGGCTTTGCGCTGCGCGCTGGCGTGTTTGCGCAGGTAGACGTTTCCGGTAGACATCCACACTCGATCTTTGGCTTGGTAATGCATCCGCTCGCCATCAGCCAGACCCTGGACAGCGGCAGGTGGCATGAATTCCTCGACTGTTCGGCAACGGCCTTCACCCGAATTGTCGGAAAAGACGTGGGCGGCGATTTTGAAATCCATGACGTCTCGGCGATATGCATTCAAAAAATGATGGGCTACATAATGACTGTCGTATTTCTTTTCCTCTATGGCCGCGATCAGGACGCTGGGCAGGGCCAAACAGTCGGTATCCGTGTCTTTGAGCGTGCCGAAGAGTAGATGTTGGGTCATCCGCCAGTACGCCTGATTGTCCGCTAGGGCTGGCAAGATTTTTGCCAGCTCCTCGCGGAACTCTCCTGATACGGTACGGTCGTAGAATTTCATGGTGTCTTCCTTAAAATAATGGAGCTGACTTTGCAGCGGCAACTGCATGGTCGGGCCTCGGCCATGCTGATTAGTCACGGCGTCTGTCCCAAGGCGAGATTGTCGCCACCTGGACGCTGTGGGTAATCAGACCGCAGCGAATAACTGTCGGTCGGGGATTGTCTGGCAGTGGTTGATGATAGTGCCGATGGACATAAACGGACGGGAAATAGTTTTGTCAGGCTCTGGACCAACTATAATCGGCAGTGAAGCTAGGTGCGAGGCACGCGACAACGGAACTTTGTGGGGCTGGTGGTGATGCGCCATTGGGGATGCTCGAGGCCTGCTTTCGGCGGCAAAGGGTGGGGGAGAGGCTGAGGACCACCTGGACCTAGCCTACGCGATCCTGGAGCATCTACGGCTCATTGTCGCCGACCGGGCTATCCGAGCCTGGTTATGCAAGGACGCGAGGCTTTGGAAAAGTCGCTCTCGGACCTCAACAACAACCTGTACGGCGCGATGATGGACATCCTGCTGACCTTAGAGATAGCGGAGGGCGCATGAGGCAGTTCAAATCCGCCCACGGGGCAGATCGCGTCCGCCCTGCGGCAAGTGCTCACAACTGTGGAAATCGGCAAACTGGCCCCGGAGCTGGGTAGCGTCGAAGTAACGGACAACATTGTTACTCCGATGGTGAGGGAAGGGCGTCGACGCGGTGTCGATTTTGCGGTAGGTAGTGAGGAAATGGCAGCGTCGGCAAAGCTTGCTCCTGTGAGGTATTATGGGCGTATGAATTTGAGTCCAGATACACGGCGCATCATGGAGACCGTAGAGCGGCTGACTGGCAAGCCAGTCCAGCTCATCGCCAAACCCGATTTGCCGACTTTGGCTAAAGTGACGGCGGCCTATGAAAGCATTCCTGTCCACATAATCGTGTACAAGCCGAACGCCCCCGGTGTCGATTATCATATTGCCTATCAATGTGGTTTCGTCATCAGGCTGCATGAAAATCCGCCCAACGCCCGGTTTGGCTTCGGCGACACGCAAGAAGGGCGAGCCGACGTACGGCAACTTTTATCTGGACCGAACGGCACACTTGAGCGGCACAATCTGCCCGAAGCCGCTCTCTGCGAGGTGACGGACCAGGTCTACGGTGGCCTATTGACGCAGCTCAGGTCGGTTCCGATAGGGATGCGGATAGACGCCTGGCTTTGGGACGATTATCCGAGGCTTCGTGCTGCACAGAGTGAGTCCATGGCCGTGCAGCAATCGACTAACGCACTGGCACTCGGGCCGAATATCAGGGACATGATGCCTACGACTCTGTTCTCCGCGAATGCCGCCATGAACGCCGCCTACGCACTCTTCGCAGATCGTCTGCTTTCCACACAGCTGTATAGCATCCCATACCGCTCTGTCGGCCTCCTAGACCGAGGCCACTCTCTTCTCGACCTTTGGGAGCGCACTCCTGCGGACGCGGCTCACGACCGGGATTTGGTTGACGCTTGGGGAAACGATCTAGGTCTGTCTGACTGGTACCAATGGGTGCCGATGACATAGAGATCATGGTTGTCTAGAGGCGTTGCCTGCCGATTGAACTAATTTGACGGATGAACGAATACGGAACATTTACATGGAACAGCCCCTTGAGTTTACTATAGCCACCCGCGACTTCGACCTGCATTTGCTCCCGGAGAGCAACCGCGACCCTGGCACCGAAGAGTTCGGTCAGGCAGTAGTGGCACACTTCGAAGCGCAGTTCGCGCCGATGCTTGGTCGCACCATAGTGATAGTTGACGCTGAACAGATACGAGTGTCGTGGGTGCCTGGCGGCGCGACCACAAGCCCGATGGCCTTCGCCCTCTCGCTACTCCGCGCGGGGCAGTTTGACGAAGCCGTCCCGCTCCTCGGAATGCTACTGTCGTCCCACCCCGATGACGCATTGATACTGTACAATCTCGGCGTGGCCGAGAGCGAACTTGGTGACCACGCGCCTGCTCTTCATCATCTGAGCCGCGCCGTAGAAAATGACCCGACGAACGTCGACGCGCTCATCGCACTGGCCCTGGCACAGCAGCGGGATGGGCAGGAAGAAGCTGCCACTGGAAACTTGGCTCGTGCCGTAGTACGGGACCCGGAAAATGGGAATGCGCACCGCAACTTCGGGGCCATCCTCGGTAATCAAGGTCGCCTGAATGATGCCCTGTCGCATTTTCGTGAGGCCGCGCGACTATTGCCTGACGATCCAAAGTCGGTGCTTGGTTTGGCCCACGCCTTGAGACAATCGGAGGACGAGGCGAAAATCCGCGAAGCGGACCAGCTTTACCGACGAGTGATCGAATTGGACTCAGATGGTCAGTTTGGGGAGTTGGCCCGGACCGCGCGTAGGGAGTACGCCGAGCGAAGATTTCGCCATGTGCCTGGCCTACGCATGGATGCGGTGATGTACTGCCTGTCGGCATTGGAACGGTACGCCGACAAAGACAACCAGCAGGTGCAGGGCATCGCCTTCGAGGCTGCCTTATTGGGTCAGAATGGGTTTTCGGTGAATGACCCGTCCTCGCAGTACACACTGCGCTCTCTGCCTGGCACGTTCAGTGGCCTTGGAATTCTTAGTCTGATGTATGTCGGGTTTCAAAGAATCAAAATAGGCACAGACATCGGCTTTGATCTGTCTCAAGAGTATGCGGCGGCGCAGCAATTGTTTTCGGGTGAAAAATCCGCCCCGTAGGAATGAGGTTGGATTCGGAGCTTCTCTACGAGTTAGAGGTTTATTCCGACAGCATTAGGGGCCGCAGGGAAAAAGTTTCCCCTGCGGCCCCTGTTCTTTTTGTTTGTCGTGCCCAATCGTTGTTTCCCCGTACGATTTAGGTCGGCGTGAATGGCGAACCGGTTTCAAGGCTTTTTGGCTGCAGCGGCTCGGCGGACTCGTACCAATGCGGTAAGGTAAGCCGCGAAAGTCACTGCCTGGTACACCTCCAGTTCCTGCCGCGCCTTCGCCAGTTGCCAGTTCTGGTCGTAAATGCTCTTTCGTATGACTGCCGTTTGCCGCTCCACCTCTGCGACCTTTTCGCTGTACTCCGTCGTGATTGCCACGTCTTTCTGGGATAGCAATTTATATTGGGGCTGAAACTGTGCGGTGATCTCAATAGTTCGATGACTAAACTGCTGCTGCGCGGCGGCGCGTTCGCGGTCAATTGCCGCTCGAGTAGCAGTACTCTGTTGTTTCAGCGTCCGTTCCTGCACCTCGAATTGAATCTTCGCAAGTGCCGCTGTTTGTTCGAGGCCTTTTCGCTGTGCCTCATACTTAGCGACGATGGTATCCACCTGCATCTTACTCAGATTCGTTGGCATCTTTCTTCTCGCTTCCGTGTCCACCGTCTGACGCCAACTCATTAATGCACTTGCTTTATTGTTGCCGATGCCGCTGACGTTCTGCACACCCCATGTTACGTCAGCGGCGGTGGTATAGCCCGATGCTCGCAAGTTCGCCGCCATCTTTTGGCCGATGCCCGAAATGCGTGCTGTATCGATTCGTGCGCTGTGCAAGTAATCCTGAACAAATTGACGCTGCAATGGCTGAAGTGCCGTGTTGATTTCTTGTACTTGCCGCTGATTGCACTCTGCCGTTTGCGTATTAGTGCGGGCCAGAACCGCCTGATAGTCGGCTTGTAATTTCTGGATCGGGCGGGCAATCTGCTGCTGCCTTGTGGTGAGGGCATCCATTTTGGGCTTGAGTTCCGCGGAGGCACGTTGACTCGCCCTCTGCTCATTATGGCGCGTCGTTTCTCGCTCCTGCTCCACTGCCAACTTCGCTTTCTTCTCTTCATGGCGGATTTGTGTAACTTTACGATCCTGATCGCGAATACGGCTCTGTAAATCCGTTATCACCGCTTGCTGGTCATGCTCCCGTTTGAGGCATACGGCACGCTCCATGGCAAAGGGTTCACGGCGATAGTACAATAATGGCAAAGCTGCCAAGAACGTGACCAGTATGGATTCCCCGACGAGGTCCACAGAAACATTGCCGAGAAGGGGTAGGGTGAAGATAAATAGCAAAAGGGTTGCCAGAATCAATCGCAGCTTGAGCAGAGGTTGATCGAAAGACCTACGCACCGTCACAGGTGTAATAAAATCCAGAATCCATGTCGGACTGGCAGTAGGTAACATTGTTGCTGACGGGTCGGAAAGCGAGGCCATGCTTGCACCTGCTTTTCCCGACTGGGGCGACAGTTTCACATGGTCATTCAGCCAGCTTGGGCCATTCGAAGCAGTTGGGGGTGGTGCGGCCTGTTGGCGGAGAGAAGCAGGGTCCATTGCCACATTCGTGGCGAGTGCTGGAACCTGCGCAGGCATTAGGTAAAGCAGCGATTCGAAAATGGTGGCAAGAGAACGCAGGCGAGAATCATTGTGCCCGGAAAGTGCTGTCAGTGCCTGAGAACTATTGTTTGGAATGAAGTCGGCTTTGCGAAACAGTAAGCATTCATCACCGCCTTTAAGGCGCGTCCACAGGCTCGGGTCAATGGCGAGGGCAACCAAAGAAATGTATATCACCCAGTTGGAGAAGTTGTCCAGAAAGAGGCCATAATCCATGGCCGTCCGGTTCGGGTGCTGGTAGTTGCGATGTCCGCTCTCGTTGCTCGTTCTGCCCGTCAAAGCAGGAACGAACATACCATCGTAATCAATCAACTTCAAATCGTCGCCCGACACTAGCACGTTGCCATCTTGGAGGTCGCCATGCGCGAGTGAGACCTTCTGGAGAGCCTCTGTCATCGTGATCCAGCTAGTGGCAAGGTGGATAAGGGTAGCAGAGTCCCGCAGGTGATTTTCGACGTAGGTATGGAGCGGCTGGCCCGCAATCCATTCCATTTTGAGGACGGGATACCACTGGCCTCGGATGCGGATGCCCTCTGGCAGGAAGTCGAAGCCCACAGTATAGGCCAGACTCGCTTTTTTTAGGTGGGCACTGATCGCCGCATACCGCTCCTGTTGATCTGGCACGTGGCTTTGGAAGCAGCGAATGGCGTAGTTGCGACGCCCGCAACGCATATTATACACGACGGCGAATCGGCCTGAGATCGGGCGTGGAAGACCGAGCTTATCCTTCTCGACTTCTCCTGACTTCAGTTCAGGGTCAAGGAAGCTGGTGTGCGGGGATTGGACGGCTTCGTTATAATCTTGGGGAGTCGGCCATGCCATACTGCATCACTCGTGAATTTCCACTCGGTATAATGTGACATCGTCGTTACGTAGATAGGGCTGTCCCTCGGCATCTTTGCCAGCACGCTGTCCCTCGACGACTCTTTGGAACTTCTCATGACCATCGAGGTCGAACAGGCTCTCTATAATTTCTTTCCCCTCCTCATGGCGGCGCAGAAACCAGCAGGCGAGTGCGTCCGTCATGAGGTAGAACACATCACCTGGATAACATTTTCCGCCGACAATCATCAAATGCTCACTCGCATCTTCACCGTTCTGCGACACTGTACTCAGCAGATATGGGCTGTTGTTGAAGTCCGCAGCGCGGCTGAGTGGAAAGGCGACGGCGATGTCATTTCTGATTTGGAACAGGCAGCTATCACCGACGGCCACTGCTTCCCAGCGTGCAGGCCAGTCATTATCCGGGATCACGTCAAAGAGGCGCAAGCCAAGAAGAGAAGAAAAGGCACCAGCGCGTGCCTTCTCCTCCGCATACCAGGGCATAGCTACGGAATCTATCTCACTCCCCCATTGCACTTGTAGGGTAGGCAAGGCGGCGAGAAATTGCGCGAGATCACCGTTTTCGCTACACCACTGGCGCGTCAAGAGGTTTGCCCAGGCCCCCGAGAACGATGTCTCTGTTGCGCCGTCGGCGATGGCGCAACAGAAGCCGTTCAGTGGCAAAGTGTCGGCAGCCTCATTGGGCCAGAAGGCATCCTCATATTCGGCGACTGAGTTGCCCGCCTTCGGCAGCCAAAACATCTGGGTAGTGACGCGCATAGTATCCCCTTGTACATTCAGACAATGCTTTATCATTCGTCTGAGCTGACCTCCACTATCGGAGGTTGCTGGGGCGAGTGCCAATATCCAGGGCTTGGATGATCGAAACCATATCGCCGTTCAGAACAAAGCCCTTTGCACCGTCGGAGAGGTCAAGCTCATGTTCCTGCTGGGCAACGGATCGCATAAACGGCGTCAGTGGACTCGCTCCGTCCCAGAGTACACGGGCATATTCGTCGGGAAGGGAAGCTGGCGAGTCGGCGAATAAGATTGTATGTGCATTCGGGTTATTTGAGAGGTGCAGGTTGAAGAGAAGAATAGCTCCGTCGCTAGTCGCGAGCGACTTCAACTTGTTCATGGCTTCGGTAGGATTACCATCCGTCGACTCACCGTCGGTGATGTGGATGACTACGGGCGGAAAGTTGTCTCCGTTCAGCGTGATCCAGGTTGTAAGAGTATCGTGGGCGCGACGCAATGCCTCGCACATAGGCGTGCCGCCGTTTGCGGTGGGATCAAACCATATGGGAAACTTGATAGTTTGGTCTACCAGTCCGCCCGCCCCGTCGTCCACCTTCTTGGTTCGCTGCTCAATCCGGGCAGGGGCGTTGGCGATGCCGCTGATCGGTACAAGGCCGCGACCAGCGAGTTCCCCGCTGAAAGCTGGGCCAGTCTTAGCCCCGTATCCGATGACACCTACATCGTAGTAGTCGCGTACGCCTTCCGACTTGGCGCACTTGATGACTAGGTTTTGAAGGAGGCGATTGATGGCATCGGCCACGCCCTGTGCCTTCGTTCTGCCGTTAATTTCATCTTGCATAGAGCCTGACTGATCAATGAGAAAAAGAAAGCAAGAAGGTTTACCACGGCTGATTTCGGCGTTATACGGCATAGGAAGCGTCCTTTCGACGACTGGATTCATAGTAGCCGCCTTCGGCTATATAACTCACCGTTAGCTAAATCATAATTCTACATCGATGTCGCGAATCCTTCATATTACACGGGTGTCGCGAATCTTTCCAATTGGTTTACTACTGTTCCATCCTCACAGCAGCTTGGCAAAAAGTTTCATTGTTTCCTTTAGCCGTGCGTACTATAAAGTTGCTCATTCAATCTACAGGCTGTTGCTTAGCGAGGGGACCGTGGCGTACACCTGAAATTGGTTCCAGAGATAGCTGCCTCTTTAACAGTATCGAGAAACACGAAACCATTAACGACGGATCAACGGCAGGCGTTCGGAGATCACGCCGATCCCGAAGACTCACGTCTTCTACCACCAGTTCTGTCCAGGATTACGATAATATCTGTCCAGGATTACGATAATCCATCGATTATCGCGGCGCAAGACTCAAGCACCCACCTTAAAATCTATTTCCTCACTCAATTCCACGCATTGACTATTTGTCTACTATTATGCTATCCTGATTCTGGGCAGAGCAAACAATTGTTTGCATAGCCGAATCACGCAAACAAATGGACATGGCAACACCACGCATCACTCGAATCCTTTACGCTCGCCTCCCCGGACTACTGGCTCAGGCAGCCCATCGCCTACGCCCTCAAGCAATAGCCTCTCCGGTCGTTGTGGTCTCAGGACGCGTTGTAAGAGATGGATGCCCGTTGGCCTTAGCCCAAGGGGCGCGCGTTGGGATGACTTTGGTCCAGGCGCGGCGTCTATGTCCAAGCCTCCTCGCCGTGCCACGGGAGGAACTAAATGCCGAGGCACTCAGCAAGCAGTTCTGGGACATCTTGGCTGACCTCTCACCCGTGGTCGAACCAGACGATGCCGACGGCGGTTTCGCCGACATCACGGGCCTTCCGCCTGAAGTCACTCAACGCAGCCTCCACAAGACAATCGTTGCTAGTTTCGGCGTGACTCCCGTAATCGGCATGGGCGTGTCGCGCCTTGCCGCCCGCGCCTGCGCCGAGTGCGACCTGCCTGCGGATCGCCTTTCTGATGCGTCGGTGGAATGGCTCTGGCCCGAGGACGCTGTTCTTGGTCGGCTCCAGCGGCTCGGTCTGTCTAATTTCGGTGCAGTGGCCTCCACACCTGAAGAAAGCCTGCGGCTCCACTTCGGAAAAATCGCGCCATTTCTCCATCGACGGTCGCAGGGTGTTGATCTTACCCCGGTGCGGCCTCTCTGGCCGCCGCCCTGTGTCGAAGTTTGTGAGAAGTTTGATGACGCGATCAACAACCGAGAGCGGCTGGACGTGGTGCTGACGCAGATGAGTGCAGATGTGGAGGAGCAGCTTCGTGATCTGGGCGGTCACGGACGGCGTGTGGCCTTATACGTAGACACCGAACGAGGGCAGGCCAGACAAGAGTGGGTGGTGCCCGCACCCGTGCGAACGGCTCAGGACGTTTCTCTGGCCGTCAAACGGCTTCTGGCACAGATGCGCCTCGCGGCCCCGATCACCGCTGTCGGCATCACTGTCCTGGACGTGTCGCCCCCGACGGCGCGTACTCCCGATTTATTCTGTCCGGGACCTGGAGCCGATCCCGTAGCCCTGGCAGCGGTGCGGCAAAGGCTTGCCGCCCGCTTCGGCCTCACCACACTCACTACGCCCTCGCAGTGGCCGCGTAGTTCTCGGCAAAAGCGTCGGGCGGCCCTCAGCGAGCAGTGGCAGGGAGTAAGAGTATGAGTCGCCTGGATGGACGCTATGCCAATGTTCATACGGACTCTTTGGGTAGACCGATACAATTCATCGCCAGTGGCAGCCATCAGGAAGTTACCGTTCAGGGCTGGGCATCCCACCACCGCGAGTGGATCGGCGTCTTGGACGGCGAAGCACAGCGCGATGTTTGGCTTGTGGCAACTAACCGGGGCGTCTGTGAACTCCACCGCCTCAGCCATCCTAAGTCCGATGACGACGAGGGAGACTGCGAGTGGGTGCTGTTTCGGAGGGAAGACTGATGACGCCATTTTCACACTTGCACGCTCATTCTGCCTTCAGCTTCCTGGACTCGTCGGCGACAGTTCAGGACCTTGTCCTGCGTGCTGCCGAACTCGGTCAGGCTGCGCTCGCACTTACGGACGTGAACAGCGTCACGGGCATCCCAAGCCTCACGAAACTGTGCGCGAAGGCTGGCATCAAGCCCATCGGTGGTTGCGAGGTCGCTCTGGACGGCCATCGCCTGACGCTCCTGGCCGATGGCCCCAGCGGATGGACCTCCCTTTGCCAAGTCCTGACGGCGGCCAGCTTGCGCGACGTCAAGCGTCAAGGCGCGGTGGTGCAATGGGGAGATTTAGAGGCCCACCACGATGGTCTCGTCTGCCTGTCCGGGTGCAGCCAGCGCGGGAGAACTGCCGCGCTGGTGCGGGCCAAACGCTATGATCAGGCGGAAGCCTACGCCCGCCGCTGCCTCGCGCTGTTCGGCACGGGCAACTTTTTTGTTGAAGTCACGCGAACACTGTCTGAGGGAGAGCATGAAGTCTCCTGCCGCCTCCTGGAACTGGCCGAACATCTAGGCGTTCTTGCCGTCGCCACAAACCCTGTGCATCACGCGGGCAAGCTGGGCGTGGCAGCCTGGGAAATTTTATGCCGCGTCCGCCTGGGACTTGCGCCCGAAGAGGAGCATCCTGAACTGCCTTTCAACGGGGAGCAATACGTCAAAACCCAGCAAGCCATGGCTCGCCTGTTTGCCGACCGTCCTGATGCCCTGCAAAACGCGGCGGCACTGGCCGAGCGCCTGGAGCCGCCGCTCAAGCTGGGCGCTCGGCACCTTCCCAAGTTTCCTCACATTCCTCCGGGCGAGAGCGCCTTCTCATTCCTAGCGGCCCGCGCCTGGGGCGGGGCGGAAAAGCGGTACAAAAGCATGAGCGGCGAAGTTCAGTCGCGCCTAGTCCATGAGTTGGAAACGATCCGAGACCTTGGCTACTGCGACTACTTTCTAGTCTGCGCGGACATCTGCAATGAGGCGAGGCGGCGCGGCATCGGCCATGCCATGCGCGGCTCTGCCGTAGGGTCCGCCGCCTGCTACGTTCTCGGCATGAGTGAGCATGATCCGATTGCCCGGAACGTCTCCTTCGACCGGTTTCTCTCAAAAGGTCGCGCCAAGCCGCCTGACATTGATATTGACTTTCAGCATGATCTGCGGGATGACATGATGACCTACGTCCGGGACACCTACGGCCACAACAAAGTCGCCAATGTCAGCAACTACGTCACCTTTCGCGCCCGGTCCCTGTTGCGCGATCTTGGCAAGGCGATGGGCTTCGACACCAGCGAAGTTGATCGTCTTCGTGAACTTTTAGGCTACAGCCGCGGCGATGAACTGGCGGAGGAGATTGAGCGTAAGCCTGAACTGCGCGACATCGGCATCGACGTTGACCAGTACGCGGACCTGTTTGCCTTGTGCGCCCAGCTTTCGGGATTGCCGCGTCACCTCGGAACGCACAGCAGCGGTATTGTCGTGTCTGATTCTCCGCTGGCCGAGGTTATTCCGGTCATGTGGGCGGGGAAAGGCGTCACTGTTGTTGCCGCTGACAAAGATGACGCAGAGGACATCGGCCTGCTGAAGATCGATCAACTATCGCTGAGAGCCCTCACTGCCATCCAGATCGCCACCGAAAGCCTCTCCGACCGTGAAGGCTTTGACTACGCAGGCCGTGACCGTGAGGACCCGGAGACGCTGGCGATGATCCGGGCGGCGCAGACGGTGACAGCCTTTCAGCTTGAGTCGCCCGCGCAGATGGCCTTGCAATGGCGGTTGAAAGCCGATAAGTTCGATGACCTCGTGGCGAGCGTCGCCCTGATCAGGCCCGGTCCTCTCCTGGGAAAAACTGTGGATCGCTACATCGCGAGGCGACACGGCCAGGAACCTGTGACATATCCACTCCCAGAACTGGAACCAGTGCTTTCCGAGACGTACGGAAGAATTCTGTTCCAAGACCAAGTGCTGGACGTGGTGCGGATCATCGGCGACCTCGCGCCCGACGACGCCGATAAGTTCCAGAAGGCAATTACGCACGCCCGGAACAAAGAAGAGATGGCGCGGCTCGGGCTGGACTTGTACGAGCGGGTGAAAGCCAAGGGCATGAGCAAGAAAGCATTTGCGCGTATTTGGAAGCAGATCGTCGGGTTCAGTTCTTACGGATTCTGTGCGGGGCACGCGCTGGCGTTCGCCGATCATGCCCAGGGAACGGCTTGGCTCCTGTGCCATCACCCTGCCGAATTCCTTGCCGCTGTACTTTCCGTCGAACCGTGCGGCTTCTGGCCTGTGAACACAGTCGTGTCTGAAGCCCAGCGGCGCGGCGTAAAAGTTCAAGGCCCATGCGTCAACCGGTCCGAGTGGCAGCGATGGGCACTGGAAGAAAAAAGTGAAGAAGAGAATGGCACGGCAATCCGCTGCTCGATGTCGTATGTTCAGGAACTCGCTAGGGCAGGAGCCGCTGTCGTAGAAGAGCGGCTGCTGCGCGGCCCGTTTGCGTCCCTGGAAGAGTTCTGCTCCCGGTGCCACTTCTTGTCTCGTGAGCAAATCGAGTGGCTGACACTGGCGGGCGCTTTGGATTGCCTGGCCTCAAATCGACGACAGACGCTCTGGAGCCTACCTCTCCTTCACCGCGAAAGCCGACGCGGACGGCGCGGCGCGGATGAACGAAACGCCGACGGTCAGACAGCACTAGGCGTGCCGATCCCGGTGACGCTTACAAGCGGTTTGGCAGATTTCGAGTTTCATGACCGGTACTGGAGAGAATGGTCGGCGCTCGGCTTCTCGCCCCTCGGCCATCCTGTGCAATTTGTCCGGGATGCACTGGCGGAGCAAGGAATAAGAACGTGCGCATCGCTTCAGGATACCAAGGCTGGCGAGAAGGCGATGCTGGCGGGGTTGATTATTCGAGTGCACAAGCCACCCACGGCGAGCGGGTGTGTCTTCTTCAGCCTGGAAGACGAAACGGCTTTGGTTCACGTCACTGTTCTGCCCGACGCCTATCAGCGGATTGGCGCTGCTATTTATGGATCGGGAATGGTAGTCGTGACAGGCCGAGCCGACAAGCGCGGCGAGGGCGTGAGTTTGCTGGTGGACGGAGTACGGTCACTGAACTAAAACATTTTCTACACGGCGCTTTTTGGTCGTTTTTAACCACTTAGATACAGGGGGTCAGTCGAACAATGCTTGAATAGGCGAGCCAAGCCGTGGGTGCTTATCAAAAAGAATTAAGTAGTCGTGCATATGTTTCCCGGTGTTCTGACCCGGCCCTGAAGGGCCGGGCTATACGGAGAAAGCCCCTCCGGGACTGAGGAAAATACCTGATTACATTTGCACGATTACTTAATAGGATAAGACTTCCAATAAACTCTATCAATGTACCCGCATCATCGTGAGGCCCACCACGCATAAGGCTTCCAAATAACATCAGTGTAAGCCCGCTACAGAATGGAAGATTTTGGCGAACGAGGCCAATTTCTCCGCGATGCTGACGAATGATGCTCATAATTACCGCGAAAATAAGCCCAAGAGCTAACGACGCATTAGCTAAAGAATGCAAGATATTATGTTGAAACATTTCTTCGCCCTCCTTTCGCCGCCGCCATGCCTGCCGCAACCGGCCTCGAAAAGCTGGTCGGCGACATGTATGCCACCGGCATGGAAGACGCGAAGATCAATGCCGCCGGGGTGACGCCGATCCAGCCGATGCTGGACAAGATCGCCACGCTAAAGACACCTGCCGACATCACCCAGTACCTGCGCGACGAATTCGCCGCCGGTCGGGGTGACGTCTTCAACCTCTATTCCAACGCCGACTTCAAGAACTCGCAGATGGTGATCGCCTACGCCGACCAGGGCGGGCTGGCGTTGCCGGAAAAGGCGTACTACCTCAGCGACGGCCCCAAGGCCGGCGACGACAGCTACAAGAAGATCCGCGACGCCTACGTCGCCCACGTCAGCAAGCAGTTGCAGAACGCCGGCCTCGCGCCAGCCGATGCCGACAAGCAGTCCAAGGACGTGTTGGCGTTCGAGACGCGGTTGGCGAAGGCTTCGCTGTCGCCTATCGAACAGCGTGATCCGCTCAACCAGTACCACTTCGTCAAGGTCGCCGACGCCGACAAGCTGTCGCCGAACTTTTCATGGTCGGAGTTCCTCAAGGCGCAGGGCGTAACCACCGACGGCTTCTCGCTGTCGCAGCCGAAGTTCTTCGTCGAGTTCAACAAGATGATCAAGGACGTGCCGGCCGAGCAGTGGCAGGCGTACCTGCGTGCCCACACTGTCGATGGCATGGCGCCATACCTGTCCGACAAGTTCGCCGATGAGC
>JANXNV010000214.1 GCA_025353925.1 Armatimonadota bacterium | reverse complement strand
ACTGCATCCGCCTGATTTTTGGACTGCGTAGTGACCGCGATGGTCAGCAGGGCGATGTCGGGCTTCACCTTCACTTCGCCGTGGCCATGCGCCGTGATGCCTTCGGAAATGCTCATCATCGTGACCGGTCGTACCATGTCCACCTGTCCTTTCGCCGTTCCCGCGAGGCCGATCGTCAATGCCAGCAAGGTGCCGGCAAGTAAGTTTCGAGTCACTGAGTTTCGTGTCAAAAATCGTGTGTTCGTCATCATGGTTTCCTTTGTACTTCTCCGTCTGGTATTTCACCGTCATGTTGCTTTGATACGGGCGCCCGGAGATTGCTTCATTCTTCTTTACCAATATGACCACTGCCCCGTGTGCAGGACATAAATCCCCAGCAGCAAGTTCGTTGTCGCGTGGCACAGAATACACGCAAACAAGTTTTTCGTCAGCCGCACCAGCAGGCACAGGGCCAGCGCAAAAATCGCCGCCGCCAGCCATTCCGGGTGCGAGAGCGTGAACAGCGCGACATTCACCCCCAGCGCAACCGCTGAAAATACGCCTATTGGAACCCTTCGGAAGTCATCGAGATCCGTCACGAAGCGCAGCAGAAAGCTTCGGTAAAACAGCTCTTCGACAATCGGAACGATTACCACCAGGCCGAAAAAGCGGACTCCGAGGAATGATAACAGCCCCAACTGCGTCGCAAATGCCGCTCCTGGATTAAAGCCTACCCGCTTTCCGCCCCCGAGAAACGACGGCAGCGGCGGCGAATGCGGGGTCACCCAGACCCACATCAGGCAGAGGGCCACGCCGAGAGCCGCCGCAATCGCCCAGCCTTCCCCGCCAGGCCTGGCCTCCGGGAAACTTCGCCGCAGGAGCACCAGCACCGCTGTCACCAGTGCGATCTTCACGGCGTACGCAACCGGATAAAGCCCCGGCGGCAGGGCGGCTTCCACCGATGTCAGCAGCAGAAAGAGCGCGAACGGGGCGGCATACGGCACCCAGGCCGGAAGAGATTTCAATGGCATACGCGTAGTATAAGGCAAGAGGGTAGGGCGCGTCAAGAGGGCAGGGCACGTCAGCGGGTATAATAGAGCCATGAATGACGCCATCGGCTGCTACGTCCATATCCCGTTCTGCGTTCGAAAATGTGCCTACTGCGACTTCAACTCCTACTCCGGCTACACCGACGCCCACATCGCCCGATACGTCGCAGCACTGACTCAGGAAATCCGTCAGACTACCACGGCCACTTCCGTTGATACCATCTTCTTCGGCGGCGGTACTCCCACCGCTATCCCCGCCACCGACGAAGCCGCGTTGCTGCGGGCCGTTTTGGAAACCCTGCCGATTGCCCCCGGTGCCGAGATCACGACGGAGGCCAACCCCGGCACGATGGATGTCGCGCATCTGGCTGTCCTGCGGGACGCTGGCTTCAACCGCATCTCGTTTGGTGTGCAGTCGTTTGACCCCGGCCTCCTCAAAACCATGGACCGAATTCACTCCGCCGACGAAGCCCGGAATGCCGTCAAAGCGGCCCGAGCGGCGGGATTTGACAACGTTTCCTTGGACCTCATGTTCGGCCTGCCGCGTCAGACCCTGAAGCAGTGGCAGTATTCGCTGCAAGAGGCTTTAGCCCTGGAAACTGAGCATCTGTCGCTGTATTCGCTGATCGTGGAGGAGGGCACCGGCTTTTACACTCTACAGCAGAAAGGCAAGCTGCCCCTGCCGGAGGACGACCTCGCCGCCGATATGTACGAGATGGCCGTGGAGATCGCCTCGGCCGCCGGATACGAGCAGTATGAGATCGCCAGCTTCGCCCGGCCTGGCCGCGAGTGCCGCCAGAACCGGCACTACTGGCGTAATGACCCCTACTACGGCTTCGGCTGCGGGGCCGTCGCCTACCTTGACGGGGCGCGGCGGATGAACCTCAAATCGCCCGCCGCCTACTCGTCCGCCGTCGAGTCCGGCTCCGATCTGACCCTTTCCGTCGAAACCCTGACCCCGGAAGAAACCATGGCCGAGACCATCATGCTCGGCCTGCGCCTGACCCGCGACGGTGTGAGCCGCCGCACGTTCGAAGGCCGATTCGGCATCGACCCGCGCGTAAAATTCGCCGCCGAGATCGAGACCTTCACCCGACGCGGCCTGCTGGAACTCGCTGGAGACAGCCTGCGCCTCACCCCGCAGGGCGTCTTCCTCGCCAGCGAAGTCATGGTGGCGTTTGTGTAGGGCTAGGCTTCGCTTTCGGATGCGGATGAAAAAACGAGTGCCGTGCCGTGCCGGGCGTAGGCGGCGGCTCCGCTTTGTCCCGCATGACCAGGACAATCGAGAAGACCGCCGCGAATGCCGCTACGGCGACCCCAAACGCCCCCAGGCACCGAAAAACCGCGTCCGCCCCGGACCGGAAGATCAGCAGGTTGCCAATCGCCGCCGCCGTCCCGAAGAGTATCCCCGGCAGCCCGAGAAACACCAGGGCCAGCGGCAGTGCAATCAAAAGCCACTCGTACCACTGCAGCGGCTCGGTCAGCACGAGGCTCTGCCCGTTGACACTCACCTTCGGCACGATGTCCAGCAGATGTCCGGTCAGCTTCACGGTCGTCAGTGTCCCGTCTGGCCGAAAGATCAAATATTCCCCCTTCTCCTGCCCCGGCGGGGCCGCCAGCCCATCAATCAAAATCCCCGGCGGTCGTCCCAGCCGGGCCGTCGTCACCTCAATCACATGGCCTTCCATGCCCGGTACCATCAATGGATAATGCATAAGTTCTCCTGCCGGGTAGTACGTGAAATCCCCTCGTAATTCCTGCTTTGGCGAGGGGGCGTTGGGATGGGGAGGGCCATGAGAACAAGAGCCAAGAATACGTAAAGTTCTCCGGGATTCAGTCGGAAAATGGTGTATAATTGTAAGATAAGTAATCAGGCGTAAATAAGTCAAACTATCAACATCTACGAAAGCGGCTTACTTCGGAGTAAAGTGCGCCCTGTTCGACCTGAGAAGCTTAACTTATTCTAGCTCAGGTGCTTGACACAGGATGTTTAAACAGATTGCATGTTGAAGATTTAGAAAACTCTGTTTTGTGCGAAGTTGTATTACGCTCGGGCGGCAAAGTAATAATGTGAAACACTCCGCGTAAACACTACACAGGCGTATGCAATTTAGGAAGGGCAAAGGATAATGAGCATTGTAGATTTTTCTTACGTTTGCTGGATAATTCTGACTGCTATCGTTTTATGGCCTTTCATACGTGCTTACCGCCTCCATCTGCTAAAACAACGCGCAAATCTGAACTTGCCAATCGGTGCTAATGAGCGCAAGGGCATAGCTGAGACACTATCAACCCTCACAAGCGATAAACTTAGTGTAGCGGAATTAAGCACATATGGGGCTGTCACCGCCGCGGAGTTGATAGTGTCAAGTTTTTTCTGTAAAAGCTGGGAGCATCCTGGTTTCGCTGCTATTGGCTGAACGTCAGGTAGGCTTTGCCTGCCTGCCAGTCGTCGCTGATCTCCATCAGCAAGGCGGACACCAGCCGCAGGCAGGACG
>JANXNV010000205.1 GCA_025353925.1 Armatimonadota bacterium | reverse complement strand
TGTCCTGCTGCAGTCGCATTCGGCCTCGCTGTCGTTGACGTTTTACACAGGGACTCAGTTTCCCGCCGCTTACCGGGGCCGGATATTCGCCGCCGAGCACGGCTCCTGGAACCGGGCGGGCCGCACCGGCTACAAAGTGATTGGCGTCCCGCTGAGGAACGGCAAATCACAAGGTGAGTACGTTGATTTCCTGACAGGCTTCGTCACCGACGACGGCCACGTCTGGGGCCGCCCGGTCGGCGTCACCACCGCCCACGACGGCTCCCTGATGGTCACGGATGACGGCACGAACTCGGTCTGGCGGGTGAGCTATGGAGGATAAGGGGTAGAAATTTATTGACAATTAGCCAATAATGCATTGACAACTAGCTGATAGTAGTGTAAGTTAAAGTAGTCAAGAGTTACGACTGATCACCGAACACCTGCCCGTTGGGAACACCATTTAAGCGGCAGATCATCCAGGTAATACTGGGTTAGGAGTCAGTGGCAACTCTTTCTCCGTCCGATTTTGTCTCACGCTCCGCTCTTTCTTCTTCCGTCCTGAACCGAAAATTCCATATGTTGAAGCGTGATTTGATACCATGATGACTTGCGAGCGTGTCGCATCCAATGGCGGATACGATATGATTAACCAGCGCGATTTTCGTCTCACTGGCGGAAGGTTTTTTGTCGAGAGCTTCCAAGGCAAAGCCTACAGCACCTAACAGCAAATCTGCAATTTGCGGGACAGAGCCATACTGCAGCCCCAGTAAAATGCAGTCTCAAAATTGCTGTCGTGATATTTCTGCCGATCGATTATATTGTGCTCAATTCTCATGCACCGAAAAGATGCTGAGGTTGAGTTGAAAAAAGCATCAATCACGGATTTATACAGATCTATCTTGGATTTAGAAACACTGCTCCATTTTATTTCGTCGGCTCCAAACTTGTGATTTTCTTTCAGGCTTGTGACAGCCGCGTCTAATTCCGGTGCGGCACCTCGGGCTAGGAGAATAATCATCCCGTAAAACATCGCGGGGTGGCCGGTCTGCCTGCTTTCATCCGCGTAGATATGAAATAGAGCCATGTGTGTTTGCCTTCAAGGTGTCATTTCCTATTCATCCGTCTTCTCATCTGCCTTCTTCTCCTCCGGCGGCACGTCCAGCGTCACCGGCGGGAAATCTTTGACGACGAAATGGTAGGTTCCTCCGGCTGCGGTCACTCGGAACGTGGCGGCGAGGGGGGCGGACAGGGCGCGGTCGTCTTTGCCGGGCGAAAAGGCGAACGACCAGCCGGCACCTTCCGCCAGGACCTTTTGACCCAGGGAAGAAATCGGCAGGCCGACGGGCTTCGCGGGGCGGCCCGGCGGGAGGACGCGGGTCAGGGTGAGGTCGGCAGGGCGCAGGGTTAGTGTCCGGCGCGTGTCGGAGAGGTCGCGCAAGGTCAGAGCGACTTCGACATAGCGACGAGTCTCTTCCGGACGACCCGTATAGGTCTCCAGCGTCGCGCTGGAAACGGTCAGCTCCCAGCCGTCCCAAACAATCTTCTCATTCGTACGGTAGACCGTGCGCTCCCCGCCCCCACGCAGGTACTTGTCGAACCAGGCCAGGCCGCGCCGGATCTCGTCCAGTCGGTGCTGCGGCTCGGCAAAGCCGTGGCCTTCACGCGGATAATGCACATACTCGACAGGTCGGCCCAGCAGGTGCAGGGCCTGGTACATTTCCTGCGAATTGGCAACAAACGTATTCGGGTCGTCGTCACCGTGCATGATCAAGACCGGCGTGTGGATATTTTGTAAATACGTGGAAGGAGAACGCTCGGCATACAGCTCCGGGCGATCCCAGGGGTACCCCCCGAGATACTCCGTCTCCCAGCGCGGAGCCTGGGAGTTCGAAAAATCCGTCACCAGCGAAAAGATGCCGAACTTGGAAATGGCGGCATGAAAACGGTCGGTGTGCCCGATCAGCCAATTCACCAGGTAGCCGCCGTAGGAGG
>JANXNV010000191.1 GCA_025353925.1 Armatimonadota bacterium | reverse complement strand
TATTATGGCAAGCCGCCGTTTTTTTCTCAGGGGAGCGTCAATCGCATAGTAAAAAGCAGCGGCTACGGCGAAAGTGCAAACCCAGATGAGTGGCACGGCAGTGTAGCCCATTTTTGCGAGTGCGGTTTGAGAAAGTATGATCAGTACCGTGTAGTGAGTCACGTACAGCGGATAGCTGATCTCCCCTAGCCAGTTGAGTATTCGCACTACGGACAGCGTCAGCCGAGCCTCGCTTCCGTGCCAAAGGGCGAAAATCACGGCGAGGAAGGTGCAGAGGGTGAGGCGGCCCTCGCTCCCGCCGTCCAGCGAGAGCAAGCCAACTCCGCCGATGGTCAGCATTATCTTCCAAAATGCCTGTCCCCGAAGCCGGTAAAACACAAACCCGGTTAGCCAGGCCCACGCAAGGCACAAAGCCCCAAGTCCATACTTTTCATCCGGGTAGCCGTGACCAGCGTGAAGTAGATACCCAGCCCCGGAGAGGACAATCAGCAGCAAAAGGGATGTCAATGGCAATCGCCGTAGTGCCGGAGCAAGACAATAATAAATGGCTTCACAATTCAGTGACCAGAGAGGATGCACTAACAGAGGGGTGGATACGAGGATGCCGTTAAATAGAAACAAAGTAGCCAGAAATGCTCCCGGCTTGGGCAACGGAATGACATCGCCATTCGGCAAAGTCAGCGGGGCAGCAAAGATGAGCAGCGGGGTGATACTGAAAACAAGCGCAGCCAGATACAGCGGCAGAAGTCGGCGCATTCGCCGCTTTGCGAACCCGGTGGGCTGTACGTTCAATGAGTGTGCAATACTGTACCCTGAGATTAGGAAAAAGCCTACGACGGCGACATAGCCACCGAAGGTCCAGAGTAGTCGCTGCGGATCGGCAGGTCCGATTACAAGGCAGCAATGGCAAGTCACGACGCTCAAGGCGAGCAGGAAACGGATACCGCCGAGTACGGGCCATTGCCCTGAGTCTGAGTTAATATCGTGCCTAGTTGCCGCCACTGTTTGCGCCTCTACTCCCGATTATCGGCGGCGCGGTCCCGGTTCTCCAGAGATCTGCAAACGCAGGGCTTCCGCAGCCTTTTCGAGACCTGAAGTTCGGGCGCGGCGGCGGAAAACATCGTAGCCCCCGGCTTCGATCTTGTCCAGGATTCGGGCGTAGAGGGTGCGGGCGAGCTGCACCGGGCGGCGGCAATCGGACCGGATGGCGGGGATGCCGAGGTCGGCGGAGGCGTAATACTCGCGGGTGCGGGCGATCTCGAACTGCATCAAGGCGACGAAGTTATCGTTGACGACGCCGCAGGCGAGCTGCTCCTCGGTGTAGTCAAAACGGGCCATGTCTTCCAGCGGCAGGTAAATTCGGCCCCGTTCCCGCCAATCTTCCCCGATGTCCCGGCAGAAGTTGGTGAGCTGCATCGCAAGGCCCAAATCATGGGCACGCACGAGAGCATCGGGGTCGGTAACTCCGAGCAGGGCGCAGAGCATCAGGCCGACGACCGACGCACTGCCGTAGGTATAAGTTTTTAAGTCGTCGAATGTTTGGTAGCGGGTCCGGGTTAAATCCATCGCCATGGCATCCAGAAATGCCAGGGGACAGTCGGCGGACAGGTCATGGCGGCGGGCCATGTCCGCGAATGCACACAGCACTGGCAGGTCGGACTGTCCGGTACTGAGAGCGATCAGTGTTGCCTCTCGGTAGTCAGCGAGAAGACGGGCCGGGTCCGAGCCGGGCGGCGGGTTGTCCACAATCTCATCCGGGTAGCGGACAAACCCATACAGGGCATGGACACTGCGCCGGATGTCGGGCGGGAAGAACAGCGTGCTGAAGTAGTACGTTTTGCCGTGTTTGGCATTGAGGCGGCGCGACTCTTCGTAGGCGGCAGCGAGTTCAGCGGTGGGCATTTAAGACGCCTCCTCTAAAATACGCTCGGTGACCAGCTTTGCCCCGAGGCAGACCAGCGGCACTCCTGTGCCGGGAACGGTGCTGGCACCGACGAAGTAAAGGCCGTCCACATCGGGAGCTTTGTTGCCGGGCCGGAAGTAACCGACCTGGAGTATCCCGTGCGAGAGGCCGAACGCCGCCCCGAACTTCAAGTTGTACTGATCGCGCCACTCGTGCGGGGTGACTACCTGCTCCACCACGATATGCTTGCGCAGATCTGTGAGGCCGCGAGCTTCCAGGGCCTCGTAAACCTTTGTCTTGAACTTCTCGATCTGGGC
>JANXNV010000158.1 GCA_025353925.1 Armatimonadota bacterium | reverse complement strand
GGACGTGCCGCCGGAGGAGAAGAAAGGGAATGAGGAAAAGAAGGGGGAGGAGAGCGTATGAATTTCTTCCCTACACTCAACCTGAAATAAGCCGGTAAGTGCCAGGTGCATCAGTAGATCGCGCAGCGGAGCTGGATAAAGTACGTAGGTCTGTCGGAACGATGGAGTTTACTCCATTGCCCCTACAGGCATGGAAATGATATACCAGTCACAGAGTGACTTTCGCGGGTAGACCGGCATTATAATGCTGGCTCTGAATATCGGATGGGATCGGCACGGCACTACGCTGCTAAGCCGCGACGAATTGTAACTTGGACCGAAGAGACGCCGCTGGCCGGGCCGATCGTCATCGAGGTCTTGTCTCAATTGGGCGAGACTGGTGCGCTGTTCTTCCGGGTCACCTTCCTCAAAGGAATCCAGCAAAGATTCCCAGGCGATCTGGTGAATTTGCAGCGTTTCGGTGACGGCAAACCGCTCCTCCAAAACACGCCGTGCTACTGCACCAGGTTCTTTCCTCTGCTGAATTCCTGCCTGCTGAAGCTGACGAGCTAATTCCGGCGAGACATCTAAAGTGAGCGTCATGGAATTATTCCAGCACATCCGTCAAACTCGCATCAAGACATAACACGTGCGTCGGCAAAACACACGCGGCTTACTTCCCGCCTCCATAGCTCACCCGCCAAACCGAGCTCGTGCCGTCATCCGTGACCATCAGGGAGCCGTCGCGGGCGGTGGTGACGCCGACGGGGCGGCCCCAGACGTGGCCATCGTCGGTGACGAATCCGGTCAGGAAATCGACGTACTCACCTTGTGATTTGCCGTTCCTCAGCGGGACGCCGATCACTTTGTAGCCGGTCCGGCCCGCCCGGTTCCAGGAGCCGTGCTCGGCGGCGAAGATCCGGCCCCGATAGGCGGCGGGAAACTGCCTTCCGGTATAGAATGTCAATGCCAGCGAGGCGGAATGCGACTGCAGCAGGACATCGGGAACAGTCACATGGCCCGCCAGTTCCGGGTGCTGGCCGACATAGCGCGGGTCCTCGTGATCGCCGATATAACGCCAGGGCCAGCCGTAAAAGCTGCCGTCCGACACATGCGTGATATAATCGGGAACCAGGTGATCGCCCAGCGTGTCCCGCTCGTTGACCGAAGTCCAGAGCTGACCCGTTCCCGGCTGCACGGCGATCCCGACCGGGTTACGGATACCCGAGGCAAACACGCGGAAGCCGGTGCCGTCGGGGTTGTACTGGAGAATATCCGCCCGGTGATATTCGTCGGCGTCATCGTTGTTGTTCGAATGCGAGCCGACGGAAACGAACATCTTCGCGCTGTCCGGCGAGAACACGATGTCGCGTGTCCAGTGCCCGCCGCCCCGCAGGCGTCCCCCGCCCGGCAGGTCCGGGACAACCGTTTCCCCAGGCCCGGTCGCGGTCAGATCGCCGTTTTTGTACGGAAAGCGCACCACGGAGTCGGTGTTTGCGACGTACACATACTTCGGGTTTGGTCCCGCCGGATAGAAGGCAATCCCAAACGGCTGCTTGAGGCCTTCCGTGAAGATCGAAGTCGTCTCCACTTTGCCCGCCCCGGCAGCGGCTCGCAGGATTTTGACCCGATTCGCTCCGCTTTCAGCCACGAACAGGTCGCCATTGGGAGCGGTGACGATCTTGCGGGGATTGTTCAAGTGTTCGGCAAACAGCTCGACTTTGAAGCCCGCCGGGGCCGTGGGCCATGCTCCCTCAGGCCGACCGATCATCGGGGCACCGTTGTCCACCGAAGGCGTGTCGTGCGGCGGTGGCAGGTCCTCCAGAGCGATGTGGCGGCGGACACCGGGGGCATCCGTCCGCCAGTCGCCTTGCGCGGCGGTTCCGGTCAGCAGAGTGCTGGTGGGGGCTGTGCGAACCTCCTGTACGGTGCGGCTCGGCGCAGGAGCCTTGTGCGCGAAATAAGAAGACCCCGCCGAGGCTAACAGGACGGCGGCGGGGAGTAGAATCAGTGGTTTCATTCCGATTCAAACGGAGAAACTTCGGAGGGGGTTCCCGAAATTCACCGAGCGATTACGGCACGTCGACGTAGTAGCCGTACAGCCCCACAATCAGGCCGCCGGTGCCCGCTGTGTCGCTGTCCAGCACCGAGACCGTCACGACCGTGCCGCTATCGGCGTAGACCGTCACCGGGCAGCTCAAGTTGAATAAGTCCTGCCCGAGTATTGCCCCCTGGGGAACCAGGGGCAGGTGCGCTTCCACTTCTTTTCCATTCACGATCGTGCTCAGATCAAAGAACGCCTTCGCGCCGGGTGCGACACCGCAACTTGAGGCGATATAGGTCAGAACCAGCCGCTTGTTGGCAGGGACTGTAAAAGTCTTTGCCACGTAGCCGTCAGTAAACGTCAGATCCATCCGCAGGGCAAACGGCTGGGCCGGGGTTGCGATGTCGATTGGCCGTGTCGTCAGTGGCGTATTGGCGACGGTCACCGGAACGGGTCCCCCGGCGGTATGCGCCGGACGGGAGGCGACGAGGCCGATCCCGGCCAGCAGGGCGGCGGTGCCGAAGCCCGCTAGGAGGCGTGGTGTTAAAGAACGGAGCGTGTGCATTGGAATGTCCTTTCAGGTGAAAAATAAGCGTTATTATCTACGGTGCATCCACCAGGTAGCCAGTCAGGGTGACTACCGTCCCATGTTCTTGGATTTCCGAGGTGTTAAGATTGTCGATGTAAATGTTAACGTTGCTGCCCGCATCGGCGTAAGCCGTCAAAGGCTGCTCCGAAAGGACAGGCGAATCAATTGTCGTTGTGGTGCCGAATACGCTGGTGTTAGGGCTGATGGGTGCCGAGAAGTAGTGCCCGGCCCTGCTGCCGTC
>JANXNV010000129.1 GCA_025353925.1 Armatimonadota bacterium | reverse complement strand
TACGTAGGAAGTCATATCCAATGCGATTTCTCCTTCTTACTCTGCTCCCCAGAATTGGGGCCGGGGGTCTCCCTGAGTGCTGACGCAGAAAAAACCACCCCGCAGAACGCACTTTGGTTAACCTTTCCCGCATCGAAGCCGCGAGGGAATAAATTCCTCCCGCTGAATGGCGTCCTTCGGACGTAAGAAGTGCTGTTTGACAGTTACCCCGGCACCGCATCATACACCTGCACCCGGCTCCACAGGGGACGCAGCTCGGCGATAAAGCGCAGATGATCGGGATGCGTCTCGTAGACATCGTACGCTTCTTTGCTCTCGAACTCGATCAGCAGGGCGACGCCGTAGCTATTATCCACCACATCCCTCGGCGTACCAGCCGGAAGGCCGACATGCATCTGCACGATGCCGGGGATGCCCGCGAGGTGAGTCCGGCAGCCGTCGGCAGTCGAGCGGGCGTCGTCAGGCGTGCCGTCGGCACGGAGCCAAAAATAAACGCTGTGATAAAAATGGGTGTCTGTCATGTGGTTCTCCTAAAGTCTACGGTAAAGCCAAACGCGCCAGCAGGGCGATCCCATGCGGTAACGCTCCGTCGGAAAAGTTGTAGGTGGGCGTGTGCAGGGCGGTGACTTCGGTGCCGACCCCGAGCCGGAACATGGCACCGGGGATCTTTTCCAGATAGAACGCGAAATCCTCCGCCCCCATAGTCGGGGTCTCGAGATAGGTGACATTCTCCGCGCCCAGCACATCCGCCCCGGCGGCCTCGATCCTCGTGATTACAGTAGCGTCGTTGACCACCACCGGGGTTCCGCGCTCATAGGTCAGCGTGTAGTCGGCGCGGAATGCCGCGCAGACACCCGCAACGATCCGCTCCATCCGAGCTTGTATTTCGTCGCGAACGGTATTGTTAAGACCGCGCACGGTTCCCTTGAGTTCGGCGGTGCCGGGGATGACATTGTAGGCGGTCCCGGCGTGGAACTGAGTCACTGTGACGACCACCGAATCGAGCGGAGAAATCTCGCGGCTAGAAATCGTCTGCAAGGCCTGCACGATGTGGCTGGCGGTAACAATGGGATCGACCGTGGTATGGGGGTAAGCCGCATGACCGCCGGAGCCGCGCACGGTGAGGTCGAAGGTATCCGCACTCGCCATCATTGGGCCGGACCGGATACCGATCTGTCCGATCTCCAGATTGGGCCAGCCGTGCAGGGCGACAATCGACTCGACATTCTCCAGCACCCCCGCTGCGATCATGCCCTCCGCGCCGCCGATGGTCTCCTCGGCGGGCTGAAAGAGGAACTTAATTGGGCGCGGCAAAAATTCGCGCATCTCGGAGAGTACATGGGCCGCCCCCAGCAGGGTCGCCGTGTGGCCGTCGTGGCCGCAGGCATGCATGACCCCTGCCTTGCAGGACTGGTAGGGCAGGCCGCCGGTCTCCTGGATCGGCAGAGCGTCCATATCCGCCCGCAGGGCCAGCATCGGGCCGTCCAGCGAGTTTCCCAAAATCCCCGTGACCCCATGGCCCCCCACGCCGACCTGGATCTTTTCCAGCCCCCAGGCCGTCAGGTGGTTCGCCACCAGAGCGGCGGTCTCCCGCTCCGACCCGCTCAGCTCCGGGTTCCGGTGCAGATGCCGCCGAACACCGACGATCTCGGGCAGGATGCGCTGAGTTGCCGCCAAAATTTCCGCCGTCTGTGGAGACATGCTGCAGCTTTCTAAAAGAGCGGGTTAAAGTGGACGGTACCAGCCCGATGGACGCGCTTTGGGCCGACCAGCGTCGCCTGCCGCCTCATCTTCGCCGCTCAGCGATGCCATGGGGGTAATCTCTTTCGCCGTGATTTTCAGAGACAGAATATCCGCCATCCCCTGCCGGGCGAGATCCGGCAGAGTCAGCTCCGCCGCCGCCAGCCGGGCAGCCTCGGGCGTCGCGGCATCCAGCTCGATCGAGGCGGTGGCCTGGAGATTAACATTGACTTTATAGCGCATAGATGAGGGCAGTATACCCGATGGGGAGGGCGCAAAAAAGCCCCGGCGGCGATTGAAGCCGGAGCTGTTCACCGCGCTGCTTTTACAAGCTCACGCTGCCAGAGGCAGCCGCTCACACCGCGCGATAGTCAGCATTTCATCTCGATGGCGATCCTGCGCTTCCCGCAGTTCATAATGCGACTGTAGGTTGAGCCAGAACTGTGCGCTGTTGCCGAAGTAGCGAGAAAGCCGCAAGGCCGTCTCGGCACTGATTCCACGCCTGCCGTTCAAAATATCCGCAATGCGAGTAGGGGAAACCTGAATATCTTTCGCCAGCCGGTACGCCGTGATTCCGAGCGGACTGAGAAACTCCTCCCGCAAAATCTCGCCGGGGTGAATATTTGACAATCGTTCCATTGTTGTTCCTCAGTGATAATCTACAATTTCCACGTTGTGTGCATTGTTATCGCGCCAAACAAAGCAAAGACGCCACTGATCGTTGATACGGATACTATATTGACCTGCCCGGCTTCCTTTCAGTAGTTCCAGTCGATTTCCAGGCGGCGTTCTTAGGTCGGTCACATCGATTGCGGCGTTCAGGATTTCCAACTTTCGCTGGGCCGCGCGCTGAATATCTCGCGGCAGTTTTCGGGAAACGTCACCGGCCCATATCTTCGCTGTTTCTTCCGAATTGAACGAGACGATCATTGTTCATATAGTACCGGAGCGCGTTAATAATGTCAAGCATCAAAAAGCCCCCGCCCTGGTTCAGGCGGGGGCTTTTCGTATCTTACCCGTAACGCTTACGCACTGCTCGGAACGCTTCCCACGCTGTCCACCGACGGCGGGGCGGACTCCATCGTTTTTAGGCGCGGAGTGCTCTTTGCCGACTTCTCGGGTTTGGGCATGTCCAGCGGCTGCAGGGCGGCTTCGATGACATCGTGGACGTTGCTGGCGAAGATGAACGACATCCCGCGCCGCAGGTCCTCGGGAATGTCTTCCATCAGGTCCTTGCGGTTGCGCTCGGGCAGAATGATGGTCTTGATCCCCGCACGCTTTGCGGCCAGCACCTTCTCTTTGATACCGCCGACGGGCAGCACTTTCCCGGAAAGAGTCACCTCGCCGGTCATTGCGAGAGCCGGCTTAATCGGGCGGCCCGAGAGCAGTGACGCGATCGCCGAGGCCATCGTGACGCCCGCGCTGGGGCCGTCTTTCGGGACGGCTCCCGCCGGGACATGGATGTGCAGGTCGGACTTTTCGTAGAAGTCCGGGCTGATATGCAGCGCGGCGGCATGGGCACGGATGTAAGAAAGCGCGGTTTGCGCGGATTCCTTCATCACATCGCCTAATTGCCCTGTGAGCTGCAGGCCCTTGCCGCCCTCCATCTGCGACGCCTCGATGAAGACGACAT
This sequence comes from Armatimonadota bacterium, assembly GCA_025353925.1. Lineage (GTDB taxonomy): Bacteria > Armatimonadota > Armatimonadia > Armatimonadales > Capsulimonadaceae > JANXMY01. The sequence goes on along the minus strand of JANXNV010000129.1, from coordinate 3,647 downwards.
CCCCGCCGACTGGGGTCCAGACCAGGCCGGTGACGACCCCCGGCTGCTCCGTCCGCTCCGCCACTTCCTCGTACTCGAAGCGCGGGGCACCCAGATACTTCTCGATCCGGGCCGGGTCGATCTTCATAGCCCGGGTCCGCCCTTCGGCGTACTCGCGGGTCGCCTTGCGGCAGACGGCTGCGATTTGACGCTCCAGCCCGCGCACGCCCGCTTCCCGGGTGTAGCCCCGGACAAGGGCCTTGACGGCGGCCTCGGTAAACGTCACGTTGGTGAGGCCATGCTCGGCCACCTGCTTCGGCACGAGGTGCCGGATCGCGATCTGCGTCTTTTCCTCTTCCGTGTAGCCCGACAGCTCGATGATCTCCATGCGGTCCCGCAGGGCGGGCTGAATGGTGTCGAGCTGGTTCGCCGTGGTCACGAACAGGACACGGGACAGGTCGAAGTTGACGTCGAGATAGTTGTCGCGGAACGTCGAATTCTGTTCCGGGTCCAGCGCTTCCAGCAGGGCCGAGGACGGATCGCCCCGATGGTCCGCGCCGACCTTGTCGATCTCGTCCAGCACGAACAGCGGGTTGTTGGTCTCCGCCCGCTTGATGCCCTGAATGATCTGGCCGGGCAAAGCCCCGATATAGGTGCGCCGGTGGCCGCGTATCTCGGACTCATCATGGACACCGCCCAGGCTGATTCGCACGAACTTCTTGCCCATGGCTCCGGCGATGGACTTTGCCAGGCTGGTCTTGCCGACTCCCGGTGGGCCGGTGAAGCACAGGATCGGCTGGCGCAGGTCTCCTTCAGGCTTGAACTTGCGGACCGAGAGATACTCTAAGATGCGATCCTTGATCTTCTCCAGGCCGTAGTGGTCGTCGTCGAGAGTCTTCTTGACCGACGGAATATCCAGATTATCTTCCGTGGACTTGTCCCAGGGCATGGCGACCAGCCAGTCCAGATAAGTCCGGGTTGTGGTGTAGTCGGGGGCACCCGGCGACATGCGCTGCAGACGGTCGATCTCGCGATTGGCCTCCTTCAGGGCATCCTCAGGCATATGCGCTTCGGCGATCTTGGCGCGAAGCTCATCCAGCTCCTCGCCGCGCTCGTCGCCCTCGCCCAGCTCCTTCTGAAAAGCTTTGATCTGCTCCCGCAGATAATACTCGCGCTGCGTCTTGTTGATCTCGGACGAGACCTGCGACTGCAGCTTGGAACCTAGTTCGAGCACCTGCATCTCTTTGGACATCAGCTCCAGCAGAGAGGTCATGCGGGCTTTCAGGTCCACGGTCTCCAAAATGCGCTGTTTGTCTTCGGCCCCGATGGGCATATGCGCGGCGATCAGGTCGGTCATCACGGCGGGATCGTCGATGGACGACGATAGCCCGGCCAGCTCATCGGGCATGTTCGACGACAGCCCGACGATCTTCGGGAACATGTCGCTGATGCTGCGCCGCAGGGCTTCGATTTCCAAAGCATCTTCCGGGGCGATCTCGGTCTTGCTCTCGATCACCTTGACCCGCGCCTTCAGGTACGGCTCCTCGCCGGTGATCTGCTGGATCTGGATCCGCGCGATGCCCTGGACAATCATGCGGATGCCGTCCGGGACTTTCGCCATCATGCGGATGACGACGGCGACGCCCATCGGGTAGATGTCGGCGGCGGTCGGGTTCTCGATCGACGAGTCTTTCATCGCCACGACCGCAATGATCCGGTCGCCCTTCGCGACGGCCTCATCGACCAGCTTGACGCTGTTCTCGCGGCCCACAGCAATCGGAGCGACCAGCACCGGAAAGATGACGGTGTCGCGCAGCGGCAGCAGGGCCAGCTCTTCGGGGATCGGCGGATGCCCTTCCCCTTCGCTGTTGATCTGCTTGACGATCTGCTCGGCGACTTCGCCCTCGATCGGCGTGTCTTCGGCTATTGTATCGACCGCCGCCGTCGGGGTTGTCTCTTCGTTTGTTTCGTTCTGCTCGGACATGATTACTGGGTGTCCTTTTCTTCTCTAAGATCGTCTGTGCTCGGCTCAGTGCTAATCGCAATAATTCGAATTTCCGGTGTGTCCATCTGCAATTTCTTCGGCAGCCGCACGGAAAGAAACCCATCCCGGTAGGTCGCTTTGATGGCGTCCCGGTCGAGACGGATGCCGCTCGGCAGAGCCACCGCCCGCTCGAAGGGGCCAAAGTAGATCTCCAGCTGATGGCAGCGCACCCGCCCCTCGCGGTCCCCATGGCTCTCCGCCCGGGTCCCGCTGATGTTCAGGATCCGGTCGTCAGGTGTCAGCGACACCTGCAAATCGGTGGCCTTGACTCCCGCCAGCTCTACCTTAACCACCACGGCGGCTTCGGTTTCGTGAATATCCACCGGCGGCTGCCAGAAACGGCCCGCGCCGCTGTTTGGAAGTGAGAAAAAGCCGCGGAAGGCTTCATCCGAGAACTGCTGCATCTCGCGCTCCATCTGCCGGATGAGGTCGCGGTAATCGTTAAACGCCATACGTGCGTCTCCTGAATCTTTGAGGTTAGTCTGGGGTCTGTCTACGTTGTCTCCACCCCCAAGAGTTCCTAAACTGATAGTTTTTTCGTAAGTTTGTTGAGTTTAGGGCACTCAAGGGATAGAATGCCGCAGGAGAAAGAATGGTTCCCGGAGGAGGTTGAGTCTAAATTGGAGAATACTGCTGCCGGTGAATGAGTATGCCAACTTTGGACCATGCCGTGAACGGTATGGTCCAGATCTGGTGCGCCATTGTCGTCGCACTAATCTTATGCCCCCTTGACAAACTTCACGCAGGAAGGCCCAGCCGACCCCGAGGCACTCAAACGGGCCTCGGCCGCTTGAAGGGTTCAGAGTCTACGTTGATAGGCCCCCGAAGAAGAGACCTACCTGCTGCTCCGCAGCTTCCTTCCTAAAGGAAGGATAAGGAAGGATCCTGACGACAGTCGTTTTGGCTCCGCAACAATCGACGGTGTGCCTCATCTCGCCCCCACGAACCCATCATAATCCTTCCTTTAGGAAGGAAGCTGCGGAGCAGCAGGTAGGTCTCTTCTCCCAGGCCAATGATAATCGGCCCCCAGCCGATGCCGCCGGGGGTACAATACCTCCATGCAAATCTTTCTGGTGCTGCTGCTGACCATTGCCGGGATGGGCCTGAGCCTGCAGCAGGCGGTGAACTCGCGCCTGCGCGGGGCGGTCCATTCGCCGGTGCTGAGTGCGCTGGTCTCATTTCTGGTGGGGGCGGTGGTCCTGGGCCTGCTGTCAGCATTCGGCGTGTTCGGACGGGGGAAGCTCACGGACCTGGGCACGCTCCCCTGGTGGGCCTGGACCGGCGGGCTGTTCGGGGCGTTTTACGTCACGCTGGCCGTGATCGGTGTCCCGCGTGTCGGGGCCTCGATTGTGATCTGCTGCGCCGTCTTCGGCCAGCTTCTGGCCGCACTGGTCATCGATCATTTCGGGTGGTTCGGCGTCCCGCGCATTCCCTTAAATCCGTGGCGCATCGCCGGGGCAACAGGGCTATTTGTCAGCGTGCTGCTGATGCAAAAGAAGTGACCCCGTCCCTGACTTCACCGGGCGTAACAGAGTCTGAGTGCGGCGCGAACACGGCGGGGTCGGTTAAATTGCCGGACGGTAGCGGCACTGCGCGGCTTGCCTGGCGTTCGTATCTTCTTGAC